>DASYFE010000158.1:0-48684 GCA_036498585.1 Pyrinomonadaceae bacterium
CTTCGAGCACGATGGGCGGAAAGTTTGCGCCTTCAAACGGAAGTCCATTTGAAACTGCCACTGCTTGCACGCCCGGTAGTTGTTGGATACGTTGCTTCACTTCGCTCAAAAAGTTATCGACTCGTGAACCTTCGTCGGGACGCGCGTTGATCGAGATCTGCATCGCGAGAACATTTTGCGGATTGAAACCCGGATTGACCTGACTCAAGCGCCAGAAACTCTTCACGAGCAAACCCGCACCAACTAGCAGCACAAGCGTGAGTGCGACTTCGGAGATCACGAGCAACTTGCCCGCACGATTGTGGCGCGGCGACGAGTTTCTTTCGCCTTCTTTCAAGGTCTCAGTGAGATTGGTCTTTGCGGACTGGAGTGCAGGGGCGAGTCCAAAGAAAACACCGGTGAGCAGCGACGCACCAAAAGTAAACGCCAGCACACGCCCATCGATAGCGAGCTCGGTCATGCGCGGAATGCCTTCCGGAATGTACGACGAGAGCACGCTTTCTCCCCAGATCGCGAGTAACAGTCCGACAACGCCGCCGGCCAGCGCGAGCACAGCGCTTTCAGTGAGCAACTGTCGCAGTATGCGCATGCGTCCCGCGCCGAGCGCAGTGCGAATCGCCATCTCTCGTTGGCGTCCTGCCGAACGCGTCAAGAGAAGATTCGCAACGTTCGCGCAAGCGATCAGCAAAACGAAACCGACCGCGCCGAGGAGTGTCAGCAGCATTGGACGAATATCTCCCACAACGCTTTCTCGAAGAGACTCGATTCGCACGCGTCGTCCGGTGTTCGTGTCGGGATACTGCTGTTCGAGACGTGCGGCAATCGTGTTGAGCTCCGCATTCGCGTTGTCGATCGACGCGCCTTGTTTCAGTCGTGCGAAAGCGGTGATGCCGGGATCTTTGCCACGCAGTTTGAAGCGTTCGGCCGATAGACCAATCGGGACGGAAATATCAGCATCTGCGCCAAAGCGAAAGTTTGCTGGAGTGATTCCGATGACGGTGTATTGCTGACTGTTGAGAGTGAGTTGTTTGCCGATAATGCTTTCATCAGCGCCGAAACGTCTCTGCCAGAGTGAATGGCTGATGATCGCGACCGGAGTTGCGCTCGGTTGATCGTCTTCGGCGAGAAAGTCGCGCCCGCGAATGGGCCTGATTCCGAGTGTCGAGAGGAAGTTTGCAGAGACGAGGCGTCCCTGTAGTCGTTCGCTCTCACCGGCGCCAGTCAGGTTAAAACTTTCGCGCGGTCGCAGGGCAGTGACGTTTTCAAAGACGGTGTTTTGATTTCGCCAGTCGACGTAATTTTGATACGACACGCCTGCCGGTCGCTCTGAAACTGTTTCAGTGAGTACGACAAGCTCATCGGGCTTGTCGTAAGGAAGCGGCCGCAAGAGGACCGTATTGATCACGGTGAAGATCGCGGTGTTCGCGCCGATGCCGAGTGCGAGCGTGATCACCGCCACAGCGGTGAACGCGCGATGCTTGCGCAAGCCACGCAACGCATAGCGCAGGTCTTGCGAGAGATCGTCGAGCGGGCGTCCCATGCGGACTTCGCGAACTCTTTCTTTCACTTGCTCGACGCCCCCAACCTCGACCAGTGCCGCGCGTCTTGCTGCGGCAGGATCAAGACCGTCACGAATCTTCTGGTCGGTCAGTAAATCAACGTGGGCGCGCAGCTCTTCCGTGAGCTCCTGATCTACGACGTCTTTATTGGACAGATTGCGCCAGGTGCTGGCGATGCGCGAAAGGAAGGGCATACTAATTTCTCCTTACGACGTCGCGTTGAGCGCGTTGGTGATTGCGAGCGAGACACGCTGCCAGCCTTCTGTCTCGACTTTGAGTTGGCGTTGGCCTGCTTTGGTGAGCCGGTAATATTTTGCGCGGCGCTTATTGTCTGACTCGCCCCACGAAGACTTGAGCCAGCCGGCTTCTTCGAGACGGTGCAGGGCGGGGAAGAGCGAGCCGGGTTTAACTTTGAAAGCGCCCTGTGTGATCTGAGCAATGCGATCGGAAACACCGAGCCCGTGCAGTGGCCCCAGGCTGAGCGACTGGAGCACCAAAAGATCGAGCGTGCCCTGCAAAAGATCGTTCTTCGACTTCTTCATTCCGTCTCCTATAGACAATCGATACAGGATAGATACCAGCGCTCGTATAGATTGTCAATAGGAGCCACAGATCGATCCATGTGCATTCGATTTTCTGATCCGTGTCATCTGTGGCTATAATCTGCCACCGAAATGACCCCGAAACCTAAAGCACAACCGGAAATCCGGACCATTACCAGACTGGTTCCGCCAAGTGGAAATCTCGTGCAGGGCCAATCTGAGTTAGCCATCAGTCCGACACTGGCGCAGGCCGCTGCAGAGTTAATCAAGGCGAGCCGCAATCACTACAGTCCCGCGGAAGGTGTGGGCGAGCTGCGCGATGCGGTGGCGAAGAAGATTGCGCGCTTCAATAACATTCAAGTCGATCCAAAAGCGTCGCCGCTCGAGTTGTTGATTACGCCGGGCGCGACCGGAGCGCTGATCGCGATCGCACACACGCATCTGAAAAATGCGTCAGCCCTCGTTTTCGAGCCTTACTATCCATATCACCGTAAGATTCTGGACGAACTCGGTGGCCATTCACATGTTCTACCTCTGCACGGCCCGAACCTCGAGCTTGATGTAAACGAGCTGCGCGCGCGCTGTCGTGAATGGAAGAATCAAGCGCAGTTTCCGTTGCGCGCCATCATTGCGTGCAGTCCGGCGAATCCGACGGGCAAAGTGTTCACGAGCGTTGAGCTCGAAGCGATCGCGGCGGTGTGCCAGGAGTTTGATCTGTTGTGTATCGCGGACGAGGTATACGAGCACTACGTTGTGGGCGAGAACCCGCACACGTCGATCGCGACGTTGGACGGCATGTGGGACCGCACGATTACTGTTAACTCGTTTTCGAAGTCGTGGAATATTTCCGGCTGGCGACTCGGTTACGTGTATGGCGCGTCGAAGCTCATTGCGCCGCTGAACAGCGCGAACAACGTGTTCTACGTCTGTTCACCGACGCCGCTGCAACTCGCCCTCGCGAGCGTGTTGATGTCGGATCCGAATTACTATAACGTGCTGCGTGATAAGTTCACGGGCAAACGGAAGGTGGCAGTCGAGGCGTTGAGCAAGGTCGGGTTCAAGATCTACGAATCCGGATCGGCGTTCTACATCTGGGCGCGAATTCCGGAAGGCTTCGGCGACGCGATCGATTTAAACGAGATGCTGATCAGCAAAGGCGTTGCGGGCGTGCCGGGCGGCGCGTTCGCGGATAGCAGTGAGTTCGACAATTACATGCGTCTCTGCATCGCGCGTGAGGAAGACGTTCTTCGCGGCGCTCTCGAAAAGATTCAGGACGCCATCGTTTAATCATGAAAATCCTGTCATCCTGTCTAAAACTACGCTCTGTCTCTGTTCTTCTGATTGTCCTGCTGGTCTCGTCAATCACAGCGCGGCAACCCAAACCTTGCCCGGCGCCGGCGCGCTTGCGTCCTCTCATCGGCGAATACGTTCACGACAATCAAACCGTCATCGTTTCTGAAAACGATGGCAAACTCTATGCAGTCGTTAAAGGAGATCTCACTAACCGCGAACTTTCGCCCACCGCCTTCTCCCGAAATCAACTGAAGCTCAACAACGTTATCTACACACGCAAGCCACTCGGTCCTGACGAAGGCGCAACTCAACTCAAAGTTACACCGCTGCGACCGGTGCCCGATTTAATTAAAGAAGCACTCGCCGCTCAACCACCACAGGAAACAGGCGACTTTCTGCCGACCGATCTCGTCGAGCTAACCAAACTCGATCCGACGATCAAGCTCGATATCCGTTACGCGACGACCAACAATCTCTTCGGCACAGTCTTCTATTCTCAGCCACGCGCGTTCCTGCAACGCGCTCCAGCCAAGGCTCTCGTGCGCGTCAATCAAAAGCTGAAGTCGTCGGGTTACGGCTTACTCGTTCACGATGGTTATCGTCCGTGGTACGTCACGAAGGTGTTTTGGGACGCGACGCCGGACGACAAGAAGATCTTTGTCGCTGATCCATCGAAAGGCTCACGTCACAATCGCGGCGCGGCGGTCGATCTGACGCTTTACGATCTGAAAACGGGAAAGCCGATCGAGATGGTCAGCACTTACGACGAAACAACCGATCGCGCTTACCCGAATTATCCCGGTGGCACTTCACTCCAGCGCTGGCATCGCGATCTCTTACGCGCGGCGATGGAAGCTGAAGGTTTTACGGTGTATGAGGCTGAGTGGTGGCACTTCGATTACAAAGACTGGCAGCGCTACCGCATCGGGACCGAGCGGTTTGAGGACATAACTGTAGGGGCGGCCCTCCGTGGCCGCCCGTCTCACGAATCATGCGTGCTCCGAAGAACGGGCGGCCACGGAGGGCCTACAGTTAATGTTCAAGGGGTAATCGATAAGCCGCCATCTCTTCCGCGTTTCGAACCAAAAGAATGTCGCCGACCAGCACCGGGTGGTTCCACGTCTTGCCTTGAATCGCCTCCACCGTCGCGCGCTCGTTGAATTGATCGGGCGTCGCGCTGACGAGCGCCAGCTCACCTTCTTCAGATAACACCAGCAACAGATCCTGATCCGGCAAAAGCACGAGCTGTCCGTTGCCGTAGCGTCCACCTTTCCACTTGCGTTCGCCGTCTTTGAGATCGATGCACGCGAGAATGCGACCATCGAAACCGTAGGCGAAACCTTTGTGGACCACGAAGTCGTTGAAATAAGGCTTGAGACCGTTAGACGTCCAACGCTCGACCACGGACCAACCGCTCCCGTTGTGCGCGACAGCGATGCGACGCATGCCATTTTCCTGACTCGTGATCAGCACGTCGCCGTCAGGCGTGACCGCCGGTTGCACGATGCTGTTGCCGGCCCATGCATCCGACCAGAGTTGCTTGCCATCATTCGGCGACACACTCGTGGTGCCGGCGCCGGTTACGAGTAGCACCTGCTCCACGCCATCGATCGTGGCGAGATGTGGCGAGCTGTAGCTGCCGCCGGGATTCGGTCCAAGCCAGCGACGGTTACCAGTCGCAGCATCGTATGCGACGAGTTGACCCGAAGCCGCGATGATTACGAGATCGCCGAGTACGAGTGGCGAGCTCGAGAAGCCCCAGAATGGAACCTTCGTGCTGGTCTCAGACGCTACATTCCGCGTCCATACAACGGAGCCGTTACTTGCATCGAGCGCGTTGAGAATTCCGGTCGCGCCGAACGTGTAGACGCGATTGTTGCTGAGTGTTGGTGTCGCGCGTGGGCCGGCGCCCGCATTCGATTCGAAGAAACGGGCCGCGTCTTTGTGTGTCCACACCGGTTGCCCGGTCGACGCTTTGTAGCAGGCCACGACTTCGTTATCGCCGCGCTGTTCCTGCGTGTAGAAAAGATCGCCGCGGACAGCAAACGACGACCAGCCTGGTCCAACTGCGTGACGCCACATTTGCACGGGCGGTTTCGCTGACCAGTCTGTATCGAGGCGTACGCCACGAACGATTCCGTCGCGTCGTGGACCACGGAAGCCGGGCCACTCGGCGCGCGTTTCTGCCACCGGTGCTGTGGGACTCTTCGAAGTTTCAGGTGACGCGGATGGTGATGGTGATGCAGTTGGAGTTGGCGCTGTTGTTGCGGGAGTTGCTGATGCGGGAGCTTGTGCCGGTTCATTTGCAGTTTCAGCCAGCAGTCGTTCTTCCGAGCTTTTCGACCAGCGCCAGCCAAACTCCGCCTGGTGATCACCATTGATGCCGTTTTGCCTGATGAACAACCACGCGCCGCAAGCGATCAGAATCGTCGCAACCATCGTCGCGTGTCGAATGCGATCCGGCAGTCGACGTGTCGCTACCGCCCAGATGACGAAAGCGAGACTCAAAAATGGAATAGCGTAGCCAAATAACCATGGCAGCCACATCGATTCGTGTCGCAAGAACCACGTCGCGCCGAACGCGAGGACAATGATTCCTAGTCCGCCGAAGCGTTCCTTGCGGCTGGCGCGACTGAAGAATGCCCACCAGATAATGAGTGCGATCGTGAAAACGAACGAGACCATCATGCCTCGTCCGAAGCCTTTGATTCCGGGGATGAGGGCTTTGATACCGAACCGCGCCAGCCATTGGAGTGCGACGGCCACGACGCCGGGCCAGACTCGCAGGGGATTTGGGGAAGTCATGCGCCTCTATACTTCTGCGGCGCTCAAATTGTTCCCTGTCTTTAGCCACAAAAAGGCACAAAAGAAAACCTTGGCGTCCAGGCGTTAATAAATTCTTTGCGGGCGCGTTTACTGTTAAGTGACAAACAACCACCTGATCGAGACGCGCGCGCTGACGCGACGTTTCGGATCGCAGCGCGCTGTTGATGATTTGAACTTGCTCGTACCTGCCGCGGGCGTCTATGGCTTTCTTGGTCCAAATGGGGCGGGGAAGACGACGGCGATCCGAATGTTGCTCGGTTTGATCAGGCCTAATGCAGGTGAAGTGCGGCTGTTCGGTCAATCATTCAATGGTAATCATCGTTCGTTGATGCGTCGCGTCGGCGCGCTGGTCGAGGTAAATTACAAATTGCGCGCGCCGAATGTGTCGCCCTGGCGGATGTCTCCGGTTTCGAATCCTTTCTTAAACCAGCGCAACCTTTGCTCCGACGTTCCGTGTGTGAACGAGTCTGGCACGACGTACCCGGCCGTGCGTCGCTGGATCTGATCGTCGCCAACTGCGCTCGCTGCCCGTAACGCCTCTTCGATGTCGCCGGCCTCGAGCATTCCCTGGTTCTGCACGTACTTCGCAAACACACCGGCAAAGAAATCAGCCTGCAACTCCAAACGCACCGACATCTGATTCGCCTCGACTTCACTAACCCGTCCTCGCAACGAATCGACGCGATCGGTAATTCCTAAAAGCTTCTGCACGTGATGCCCAACCTCATGCGCGACCACGTACGCCTGCGCGAAATCTCCCGGCGCGTTGAACTCGCGCCGCAGTTGTTCGTAGAACGAGAGATCGATGTAAACCTTCTCATCACCCGGACAATAGAATGGCCCAACAGCAGCGCCGGTAATTCCACACGCAGACTGCACCCGATCGTTAAAGAGCACGAGCGTTGGCTCTCGATACTGTTTGCCGTTCTGACGAAACACGTCGGTCCAAACATCTTCCGACTTCGCCAGGACGACTCCGACAAATTGTTTCAGCTCTTCTTCTTCCGGACTGGTGGGACGCGAGCTTTGCACGCCCGGCTGCTGATCGGAAGGTAGTTGCTCGAACAACTGCTGCGGATTAATACCGAAAAGCAGCGCGAGGATCATGATCACGACTGTTCCGAGTCCGCCGCCGACCGCCACTCTGCCGACGGACATACCGCGCCGATCCTCAATATTTGTGCTTTGCCGTTCGCCTCGCCAACGCATAGTTTTCGCTCCTCCAGTTATGGAGTGCATTGTCGGCGAGAACGGCTTAAGTTTTGTGTCGTGAGATCGCTTCTTTAGTTATTTTTTTATCACGCCACTCTGCCCGGCTTAATCATCTTTTCCAACTTGGCGAAGCGCGCGAGCATGCCTTCGTAAAGACGATCGGTCTTCTCGTGCAAATGCGCGACCTCGAGCTCCGCTTTCACGTTCACTTCGTATTCGATGAGATGCAGCGTGTTGAGCGAGATCCAGAGAGATCGCCTGCTTCGGAAATGGTGAGCACGATCTTCTGGCCCACCGTGTCTTAATGTACAGCTCGACGGAACCGGAACGAACTATGAATAACGACTCACCCAGGGTCTCCGGCGTGAAGAGCGTGTCTCCGGTGTTTAGTTTTATCGAATCGACAACGTCTGGAGCGCCTGTCGATCCTCTTCCTTTAGCAATGCAAAGAATTCAATGCCAGCTAACAACGTCTGGTTTCCGTGATATAACACGCCGTGCTCATGCGCTCCCCCTGCATTAATTGCTTAGCCGTCTTACTGTTCTGCCTGTCGCTGTGTAGCGCCACTGTCTACTCACAGATTCCTTTCTACACAGACGATGCCGACACGACTCCAAAACGACAGTTTCATCTGGAGATGTATAACGAGCACGATGTGCTTCAGAAGTCTGCGTATCCCGTAAAGCGCCAGAACACGTTCGTATTCACCTTGAACTACGGACTGACGAAAAATCTCGAGCTCGGAGTCAATGCTCCTTACATAACCTTGATCAATTCGCGCATCGTCGAGTCGGGGGCTGTCAGCGGACAGGGCGATGTGCAGTTTGGAATGAAGTACAGGCTGCGTGCTGAACGTGACGGGTCGAAGCTGCCTGCGTTCGCGATCGTCTTCTACGCTGAAGCGCCAACGGGAAGTGTGAGAAAGGAGCTCGGATCCGGACTGACGGACTATTGGCTCTACGGTATCGCACAAAAGTCTTTGACGAAGAGGACCACCGCGCGCTTTAACGGCGGCGTGTTGTTTAGTGGCAATAGCTCGACCGGGTTGATCGGCATTCGCACCGAACGCGGACGTATTTACACAGGCAACGCGTCGCTCGTGCGCAGCTTTTCAGACAAACTGAATCTTGGCGCAGAAGTGTTTGGCGCAGTCACCAGCAACTTCATATTAGATCGCGGACAACTGACCGCGCAGATTGGTGCTCAGTATGCGTTGACGAATAAAGTGACGCTGACGTTTGGTGTGTTAGGCGGACGTTTCAACGCCAGTCCTCGTGCAGGCGTGCATCTTGGTTTTTCGTATAACTAATGCTCTACGATGTTTCAGGATCAGTCGTATGCAGGCGTGGTTGAAAAGTCTGAAGAACTTACCCGAAATCACCACAGAGACACAGAGGACACAGAGGTTGCACAGAGAAGAATTCATTTGGGTCGTTGCTCAATGGTGTAGAATCCTCAGCCGTTCCACCATAGTTCGGTTGAGGAGTGACTGATGAGGGTTACTTCGTTTCTTGTTTTGCTGGTTCTTGTGTTTGCGTCTGAGGTCGCAGCGCAGACACAGCTTACTGTCACCGCGATCAATAAACTCAAGACGGCGCGCGCGAGTGAGACGATTGAGTTGACGGCGGAGACGCTTGCGCCGCTCGGGGAAAAGGATCTGATGAAGATCCATGTGCGTGACGGTGCGGGGAAGGAGGTGCTTGCGCAGGCCGTCGATACCGATTACGACGATTATCACAAGCCTGACACGCTGATCTTCCAGGCTGACTTTGGTCCAAACGAGACAAAGATCTTCACTCTAACTACCGGCGCCAAGCGTGAGTACTCGAAAGAAGACTTTCGCGCCTACGGCCGGTTCGTGCGGGAGCGTTTTGACGACTTCGCGTGGGAGAACGATCGGATCGCGCACCGCACTTACGGTAAAGCCCTCATCACATGGAAAGGCGAACCACTTACCAGCAGCTCGATCGATATCTGGTCCAAGCGCACGTCGAAGTTAGTCATCAATGACTGGTACATGGTCGACAACTACCACGCCGATCACGGTGAAGGCCTTGACGCGTATTCTGCCGGTCCAACGCGCGGTTGTGGCGGCAGCGGCATCTGGTCTAACGGACAACTTTACATTCCTACAAACTTTGTCGACTCTCGTGTGCTGACCAACGGTCCGATTCGTGTAATGTTCGAGCTCGTTTACGAGCCGTTCGATGTGAACGGCGTGAAGGTGTCGCAGGTGTTGCGAGTGTCGTTGGATGCGGGTAGCCAGTTGGATCGCTTTCAGGTCTCGTCTCAAGCGGCGGCGGGAAGTGAGGCGCTCGCGCTCGCAATCGGTTTGAAGAAAGCAAAAGAAGCACAGAAAGAGTTCAATCAAGCGCGCGGTTGGTTGACGATCTGGGAACCGGTCGAAAAGAACCTCGGCATGCAGGGCCTCGCGGTCGTCGTCGATCCAAGCACAGTCGACAAGCTCGCAGAAGACAAACTGAATAATCTGGTGGTCTTGAAGCCCGGGGTCGCCACGCCGATCACATACTGGGCCGGCTTTGCGTGGGACCGCGCCGGCCAGATCACGACAGCGGAAGGCTGGAAAACGTACGTCGATCAGTTTGCGGAAAGATTACGTTCGCCGATCGAGGTAAGAGTCAAGTTGTAGACAGGATTAACAAGATGTTTCAGGATTTACATGTTCATTCTTGGAGAATCTTGTAAATCCTGTCTGGCCTATTTTCCAGAGTCCATGTGCCAACCGACATTCACGAGCTCGTCGCCACGCCTCACAAACATTTCCGTGGCGCGACCATTCGCAGTCGAACGTTGGCCGTTGACTTCAGTCTCGTAAGCATACGTCGTGTAAATAATAATTGTGTTTCCGTAGACCTGAATCTCGGTCTTCGGAAACTCGAGTTTCACGAGCTTGCCACCACTCTCAGCAAATCTCTTCGCGCCTGCGAGTACCGCCGCGCGATCGGACCAACCGTCCTGACCGTTGTCGATTGCGATCGTCTCTTCAGGAATCAGACGCTCTAACGCCGCGCGATCGTTACTGAACCACGCTTTCCAAACTGCTTCACGCGCGGCGAGTATTCGTTGACGAATCTGCGGCGTCACGTTCATCGGCCGTGACATCTGCTCCGCACGCCACTCCGGATCGACGACAGTGTGCGACGCGACCTGAATCCAGCCCCCTTTGCGCTTGGCGTAAACGTCCATGATGCGGAAGCGTCGCAACGTAATCGTCGTGGCGCCGTCTTTTCGTTGAAACTCACCAAAGAAGTTGGCGACGGCGAGCTCGGGACTATAGAACTGCACGTCGAAGTCGAAGACTTTGTAAGTCGTTCCCGCGGGAAAGTAAGGACCCGGCTTTGGCTTGTTCGCGGGCCTGGGCCACTCGATGCCGTTCGCGTGCATGTAGTCGTCAATGCCTTTGATCGGCGTACGCGAACCTTCCAAGAAGCCGCGCCAGTCTTCCGAGTGTGTCGCGAAGATCTTGTCTTCATCACCATCGATGAACGCCTGAAAGATGCTTTCGATGTGCGCGCGAATCGCGGCCGCATCTGCCGCGCGATCGTCTGAAGAAGCTTTAGCCACAAAAAGGCACAAAAGGCACAAAATGAAAGCAGAGCAGAACGATTTGAGTGTCATATACGAACCTCGCCTTTCATCTTTTTTGTGCTTTATGTGCCTTTTTGCGGCTCGCTTTCAACAACAAATACGCGAGCGGCGGCTCCGCTGACGTGAACGGTATTGCGGCCCACGCTGGTCCAGCGATACTGTGGCCGCATGAGATTGCCACGCTTGCGCCCGTGGATGATTGTGTCGGCAGCCTGGATTGTCCCCGCCGTCTTCGCAGTCATCAATCGCATCGCACAGGCGCGTCTGCAACGCTGGGAACCGGCGACGCTGCGCGAGCTGTTGTTTGAGTTCGGCGACTGGCTTCTCTACGCGTTGCTAACGCCGTTCGTCTTTATGATTTCGAAAAAGTGGCCGTTGACGCGCCCGCATCTCATTCGACGCGCGATACTGCACTTCTTCTTTTCACTACTGTTCTGTGTCGCGTGGGCCACTTGCGGCCAGGTTCTGAGACTGATTCTGATCAGGATCTTTGCGCCGGAGATTTATCACGCAGCGATGCAGGAGGGCGCGGCTAAGTTCTGGTTTGGGTTTGGTGTCGAATGGCTGGGCTGGATCTTCACGACATTACCGTTCGGCGTCGCGGTGTATCTCTGCGTCGTCGGCATCGAGCACGCAACGCGTTACTTCATCGACGCACGCGAGCGTGAAGTGCAAGTTGCGCGGCTGTCCGAACAACTCTCCAGCGCGCGCTTTGCCGCACTTCAGGCACAACTCAATCCTCACTTTCTCTTCAACACACTCAACACGATTACAGTGCTTGTGCGTGATAACGATCGACAAGGCGCCGTCAGCATCATCGAACATCTCAGCGAGCTATTGCGACGGACGTTGAATCGTCACCAGGCAAACGAAGTCACGCTCGGCGAAGAGCTCGATCTCGTGCAGCAGTACGTGGCCATCGAGCAGGCCCGCTTCTCCGATCGCTTGCGGCCCGAGTTTAGAATCCCCGAGTCGCTGATGTCTGCAGCCGTTCCGAGTTTTGGCTTACAACACTTAGTCGAGAACGCGATCCGCCACGGGATCGCAAAACACACAGACGCCGGTCTCCTGCTGATCACTGCAACGCGATCGGGCGACGTGCTGGAGATCTCCGTCGTCGATGACGGCGTCGGCATCGATTCCGCAGCGCCCGTGCCGGTCGGTCATGGCATCGACAACACGCGCGAACGCCTACGGGCGCTTTACGGTGAACGAGCGTTGCTCGAGATCACTCGACGTCCTGAAGGCGGTACAATCGCGACATTAAGACTGCCGTATCGTGAGTTGCGTCCAGATGAAGCTAGCTAAGTGGAAAGCGCTGATCGCTGACGACGAGCCGGTGGCGCGCCGCGGAGTGCGCCAACTGCTTGCGCGCTTTCCAGGGTTCGTCGTCGCGGGCGAGTGTCGCAATGGCGCCGAAGTTCTGGCCGCTTTGAACACATCTGCGCCTGATGTGATCTTTCTCGACATTCAGATGCCGGGCGTTGATGGCTTTGAAGTGATCAAGCGACGAACGGTCGAACGCATGCCGGCGATAGTTTTTCTGACGGCGTTCGATCAGTTTGCGATCCAGGCTTTCGAGACTGAAGCGCTCGACTATCTCGTCAAGCCAGTGAGCGAGGCGCGTTTTGCGTTGACGATGAAGCGACTCGTAAAACGTCTGGAGTCGAGCTCCACGCGTGAAGAGACGATCGTCGTCACGACTGCACGCGGCGCCACCGTGCTGCACCTGAACGAGATCGATTGGATCGAAGCAGCAGGAAACTATTCGCAATTGTGGGTTGGCGCGCGCAGTTATTTTCTGCGCGAGTCGCTGCAACTACTCGAAAGGCGTGTGCAAAAGAATGGCTTTGTTCGTGCGCACCGGCGCGCACTCGTGCGTCTCGATGGCGTGCGAGAGCTGACGCGCACACGCGCCGGTGCGTCGGTTGCGGTGCTTGAAAGTGGCGTGCGAGTGCCGATCTCACGACGCCGCAACGCCTCCTTTGTCGCCGCGTTACGAGCGCAAGGTTAGACAGGATTTACAGGATTTTCTTGTCAATTTCCCGATCATGTAATTTAATTAGCGCGCCGTTCGTTCTCTTCACATTTCCGTATGAGGTTTGGTCATGCCTGTTTCTTCTCGCGCCCTCGTGGAACTCGTGTTGCTTGGTCCAACCAACGACCGCAGACAGCTACAAGACTCTCCGGTGCTCGGCGACGTGTGGGTTGCCTACGCGGTGAAACCCGCTGCGCCGCAAGATCTTCTCATAACACCATACCGATCAGCTCCCGCAGGTCCTGTCGCCCAATTCATCGCCGGTCGAATCAGAGCGATGAAGATGAAGCGTCTCGAAACCGAAGCAGCGAAGATTGCATACCTTCAAGGTCTGGTTGCGGCGAAACTATTTTTTGAAGAGCTACTGCAGGTGATCGTCCCGATGACGGAGTGGTGGAACAATGACAAAATTCAGCAGCAACTCCAGGTTTATGTGAAAGGCGAGGGTCACCTTACAAAAAAAATACAAGCGATCATGGATTGGGCCAAGGCGGAGACCGACGAAGATCCGTCCACGCACGCCGCGGCTGATTTCGCCAGCTTTACGGCCCTCGACCGTTACATAAGTCTGGCTGGAATCATTCTCTGGGCGGCGATGGAAAATAAAGCCAACAATTCATCACTCGGTGCGGGCGAGGCGTTATTGACGTTAAAAACGCCCGACCCAGTGGTCCAACGGCTTAGTGATGCCTTCAAACCTATTCTGACTCCGAAACGAGGCAAGGAGAAGGTCGCGCCACAAGTTTGGCAGGTTTCGCTAAATCGAAAGGCGTTGGCGGCGGTGGAGAAATCAGTTCCATCAGTCAAAGGTGATGCTGCGCGCACCCTGTTCAATGTGAACTGCAACAGGATCACCTGGGCCGTTCTCGATTCCGGTATCCACGGTGAACATCCCGTGTTCAAGGACAACAAGGGCGAGAACAGAATCATCAAGTCATTCGACTTCGGCAACATTCGCGAAATCGTGAGTCTCGATAACGACAGTCTGGACACAGTCAAAGAACGGGTCAAAAAATTACTCAAGCCGTCACTAAAAAATCCCATCACTCAGAAAAAGGCGATTGAAAACTTACAGGAGCTCGCGAAAGATGCGGCCAACGACCGCCCGATTCACTGGGAGTTAGTGGAGCCACTGATTGAGATCAAGCCCAGCACCAGGCCCAACGCCGGGCATGGCACACACGTGGCCGGCATCATCGGAGCAAATTCCGGTAAGAACTCAAACAACAAGAAAAAGGTGAGCACGAGCTTTGCTGACGGGATGTGTCCCGATATCAATTTCTACGACTTTCGTGTGCTTGCGAAATCGCTGGAAGATACGGAATTCGCAATCATCGCGGCGCTTCAGTATCTCCGCTACTTAAACGAACGGCACACCTATCTCACGATTCATGGCGCGAACCTGAGTCTCTCGATTCCGCACGACGTGCGAAACTTCGCTTGCGGACGTACACCGATTTGCAACGAATGCGAGCGGTTGGTCGAGAGTGGAGTTGTCGTTGTTGCCGCTGCGGGTAATCTCGGTTATCAAAGCTTTGAGACCAAGGACGGATCTTTCGAAGGTTACACTGCTTTCAGCATTACTGATCCGGGCAACGCTGACGGCGTGATCACCGTCGGCGCCACTCACCGTTTTAAACCACATACCTACGGGGTTAGCTTTTTCTCGAGCCGTGGCCCTACCGGCGACGGTCGTCTCAAGCCTGATTTGGTGGCGCCGGGTGAACGAATCGAGTCGTCTTTACTGGACGGTGACTGGGGAGAGCTCGATGGCACCAGTATGGCCGCGCCGCACGTCAGCGGAGCCGCGGCGATGCTGATGGCTCGCTACGACGAGTTGATTGGTGAGCCACGTCGAATCAAACAGATCCTCTGCGAGAGCGCGACCGACCTCGGTCGTGAGCGCAGCTTCCAGGGTCACGGCATGCTTGACGTGCTGAGGGCCTTTCAAAGTGTCTAACTGGCTTTGCCCGAAAAGTCGTCATACATATCCTTCTCTGTGCAGCCTCTGTGTCTTCTGTGTCTCTGTGGTTGACGATTGCTTAGGAAAAACAACCACAGAGACACAGAAGACACAGAGGTTGCACAGAGAAAATCAGACTTTTCGGGCAAAGCCTGTCTAACTTCTTATCTGAGGAGAAAAGTCATGATCTTTACACTCGATGTGCGCCGCGCTCGCAAAGGCGATTGTCTTATTGTTCACTACGGGACCAAAACTGAGCCGGGTTTGATGCTGATCGACGGTGGCCCGGCGGACGTCTACCAACCACATCTGAAACCGCGACTCGCAGAGATACGGAAAGCGCGCGGGCTCGCCGCCAACGCGACGCTTCCAGTCGATCTGCTAATGGTGAGTCATATCGATGACGATCACATCAAAGGCGTCCTGGAGCTGACGAAAGAGATGATCGAAACGCAGGGACCAAAGCCGCTGAGGATAAACGGTGTGTGGCACAACACGTTCGACGACATTATCGGCAACAACCCCGACCGCCTGCGCGCCGCAGTGACGGCTTCGTTTGGTGCTGCTTCTCTTTCAGGTGACGGCGAAGAGGTCGAAGGCCTCGATCCCGAAGCCGCCAAAGTGCTGGCGAGTGTCAGCCAGGGCTTTCGATTGCGTGATGATTCACGCGCGCTGAACCTTCGGATCAATCCGCAGTTTAAGGGCAAGGTTGTGATCGCGAAGAAGGGCGCCAAACAGGTCGACATGGGTAAGGGACTGAAGTTTACCGTAGTTGGACCAATGAACGATGAAGTACTGGCCTTACAGGCAGCGCATGATGAATTTCTTGAGAAGCACCAGGGGAAGAAGAGTGAGGCATCGCTGGCTGCGTTCACGGACACGTCCGTACCGAATCTGTCGAGCCTTGTGGTTTTAGCGGAGGTTGGCAAGAAGCGAATCCTGCTCACAGGCGATGCGCGTGGCGACAAGGTCATCGAGGGACTCGAGCTCGCGGGTCTTCTAAAGAAGGACGGCGAGAGCAAGATTCACGTCGATGTTTTTAAATGCCCGCATCACGGCAGTAAACGTAACAATGACCGGATTTCCTTCCGCCGCATTACCGCGGACCATTACGTGTTTTCCGGTAACGGCGAGCACGGCAATCCCCATCGTGAAACGTTGGAGATGTTGTTGGCCGAGCGCGGTGATGAAAAATATACGATCCACCTGACCTATCCGATTGACGAGATCGATGTTGCGCGGAAGGCCGAAGAAAAAAAGAAGGGCAAACCCTGGTCACCGAAGAAACAAGGCCTCGTCGCCTTCTTCGATGAAAACCCGAAATTCTTCAAAAAGGTCTCAATCGTCGATGAGAAGAAACCCCACCTGATCAACCTGCTCGATAAGATGTAGTTTTAGCCGCGGATAACACGGATCAATCCGACGATTTCATCCGTGTTATCTGCGTCCTCTGCTTGCAATGAATCATGTTCAGGACCATAATGAGCGCCGGAGATCACACATGAAAGATAAAGACGAAGTTGTGCCTCAGACCACAACCGAAAAATCGGAAAAGTATCCGATGACCGAAGCCGAATTCCGGCGACGGTTAAAGAACATCTCAGAATGGAGAAAGAAGCGCCTTGCCGAACCTCACACCCAGGATACGAGTGGAAGTTTACGTACCGATACGTTATGAACCCTCATACTACGCCTGTCTAAACTGGATAATCGAAGAATTCACGCAACTGCGCGGTGGCTGCACGGTTCACTACGACGTTGGAGGCTACTACCTCTCACGCGCGAGCAAAGTCATTAACGACCGTGTCACTGTGGTTTATAGCGACTTTCCGATGGACTGGAACAACACGTCCGACCAGGAGGAAGTCTTTAGCTACTGTGCAACCCTAAGAGATTTCCTGTTTGAGAATCTTCGGGAAGAAGAGGTTTTGATCAGCGCGTACCCGGTTTCGCACTTAGGGGAATTGCTGGGAAGGCCCGGACTGGCAATCGCTGGCAGCATTTATTCTTAGCTGCGTTCTTCACAATCTCTTAACAACTTTTCACCTGCACTTAACACAACCTTTTGCGGGGCCGCTTAGTATTCTCAACAGATAATGGCAAAATGGGTGTGCCCGATAATCCTTAAGGACTGGAAATCGAATGAAGTTTCTCCCTAGCCTGTCTTGTCGACTGGGAATTTTACTGGTGATCAGTGCTGCGCTCGCTGGTTGTGTGAATAAAGCGCAGCCCAGTTTCGACCGTCCGCCCGCGCCCGTCGTCGTTAGTACCGCCGTGTCGCAGGACGTGTCGAACTACATGGATGCGCTCGGCAAGATCGTCGCGCGTGAAACAGTGGCGATTCAGCCACAAGTCTCCGGCCGTATCGAAAAAATTCATTTCACTGACGGCGCAAACGTTCGCAAGGGCGAGCTGCTTTTCACGATCGATCCGCGGCCGTTCGACGCCAACCTGAAACAGGCACAGGCTAATCTCGCGAAAGACACCGCCGCCAAGAAACAAGCGGAAGCGAACCTTGCGCGTGAGGTCGCGCGTGAGAAATGGGGCCGCGCACAAGTCGAACGTTATCGAACCCTCGTCGAGCAGGGCGTCGTCGCGCGCGAGCAGTACGAACAGCTCCGCACCGATTACGACACGCTCAAAGCCAATTCTGAAGCCGCGCGCGCCGCAGTGGGCAGCGCGGATGAAACCATCAAAGTAGACAACGCCGCGATCGACACAGCGAAGGTCCAGCTCAGTTACTGCTACATCCACGCGCCAATCGACGGCCGCGCCGGACAGCGACTCGTCGACATCGGCAACGTCGTGAATCCCGGTGGCGGTAATCCCGACGCGAACACAGGCGTCGCCAGCAACGCGCTGCTCGTGATCGAGCGACTCGATCCGATCTACGCAGACTTCACGATCTCGCAGAATAATCTTTCATCAGTGCAGGAACAGATGCGCGCCGGCACGCTCAGGGCTGAAGTGCGACTACCGGATTCACCCGACGACGGAGTGTTTGGACAACTGACGTTTGTCGATAACTCGGTGCAGACCGAAACCGGCCAGGTAACGCTTCGCGCGACGCTTCCGAATCCCGGACATCGTTTTTGGCCAGGTCGCTTCGTCAACGTTCGACTGATGCTGGGCACAATTACAGGCGCAGTGCTCGTGCCTTCAAACGCAGCACAAATGTCAGCAGCCGGCTCGTACGTCTACGTCGTCAAGCCTGACTCGACTGCCGAGCAGCGCACAGTTTCGCTGGGCCAGCGACAAGGCGACCTCGTCGTAGTCCAAAGCGGCGTCGCAGCGGGTGAAAAGGTGGTTATCAACGGACAGCTCGGCGTCACGCCCGGCGGTAGAGTCGCAATCCAGCAAGCGCCGGCCAATCCGGCGTCAGTCGAAGCGGGTGGATCGAAATGAATCTTTCTGAGCCATTCATCCGGCGGCCAGTGATGACCGCGGTCTTGACGCTTTCCGTGATCCTTTTCGGGGTGATGGCTTACTTCCAACTCCCCGTGAACGATCTACCGGCGGTCGACTATCCTGTGATTCAGGTAACGGTCGGCTATCCCGGCGCGAGTCCCGACACGATCGCAAACAACATCGCGACACCACTCGAGCGCCAGTTCATGCAGATCAATGGACTGGAAGTCGTGACCTCGTCGAGCAAACAGGGTGTGGCCACGTTCACGCTCCAGTTCGCTCTCGAAAAGAACATCGACGCCGCTGCGACTGACGTTCAGACAGCGATCTCGCAGGCGACCGGAAGCCTTCCCGCAGACCTGCCGTCTCCTCCGACTTACTCGAAGACGAACCCGAACGATCAGCCGATCATGTACATCGCGATGACCAGCAATTCGGTCACGCCCGGTCAACTGTACGACTACGCGAGCACGCAAGTGGGCCAGCGGCTCAGCATTCTGCCGGGCGTGTCGCAGGTCAACGTCTACGGCACAAAATCGGCGATTCGCATCAAGGCGGATCCGTCCGCGATGTGGGCGCGCGGGATCTCGATCGACGATCTGAACAACGCGATCAGGCAGGGAACCAGCTACACGGGCGCGGGCCAGCTAGATAGTTCTTCGCGTACGGCGGTCCTGCGTCCGCAAGGTCAACTCGAAACCGCCGAGCAATATGGAAATCTGATCGTCGGTGGCTCGAACAACGCGCCGATCTATCTTCGTGACGTCGCGACCGTCAAAGACTCGGTTCAGGACGAGCGCGTCAACATGCGCTTCTGGGTGCGTGGCCGAACTGTTCCGACTGCGACTGTGATCGTCGCTGTGAATCGTCGCGCCGGCGCGAATGCTGTCGAGGTGTCCAAGTCGATTTACGAAGTCCTGCCCGCAGTGCAACAGGAGCTTCCCGGTTCGATCAGCATCCTGCCGATCTATGATCGCTCGGCCAGCATCGTTCACTCCGTCGCCGACGTTCAGGCGACACTCATCATCGCATTTGTGCTCGTTGTGATCGTGATCTTTGCGTTTCTCGGCAGAGTGACTGACACGCTCATTCCCGTCGTCGCCCTCCCGCTGTCGTTGCTGATCACGTTCATCGCGATGCGTGGTCTTGGTTATAGTCTCGACAACCTTTCATTGATGGCGCTAACGCTTGCCATCGGGTTTCTGGTTGACGACGCGATCGTGTTTCTCGAAAACACAGTGCGACGCATCGAGCGTGGTGAACCGGCGTTTGAAGCGGCCATCAACAGCGCGAGAGAGATCAGCTTCACGATCATGTCGATGACGATCTCGCTCGCGGCCGTGTTCATTCCGCTCGTCTTCATGACTGGTCTCGTCGGTCGCATCTTCCGTGAGTTTGCGATCACGATCGTGATCGCGATTCTCGCATCCGGTGTCGTGTCACTGACGCTCACGCCGCTGATGTGCGCGCGCTTGCTGAAAGAGCGTGGCCACGGCATTCGACAGACGTGGATGGAGCGCGTCATTGGCGGCATCGAGAAAAGAGTTTTGAGTTTGTATGGCGGATCGCTCTGGTGGTTTCTGCGTCATCGCTGGATCTCGCCTGTGATCTGGGTGATCTGTTTGGCCAGCACGATCTGGTTGTTCATGCTCGTGCCGAAGTCGTTCCTGCCGCCTGGGGACAGCGGTGTGATCTTTGGCGCATTCATCGCGCAGGAAGGCTCGTCGCCGATACAGATGCGCGAGTACCAGGATCAAGTCGACAAGATGCTGCACGAGGATCCGAACGTCATCACTGACTTCACGATGACGGGCGCGACGGGATTTCTCGCGTCGAACCAGGGCATTACGTTTACATTCATCGGAGCGCCTGATAATCGGAAACCGATCGCGGCAGTGACGGCCGAGATGATGGGCAAGCTCAACACGATTCCCGGTGTCATGACGTTCCTGCGGCCGTTTCCGGTGCTGGAGATCAGCACGGGTGTCACCAACCAGAACCAGGGCCAGTATGCGTTCACTGTCTCCGGCGTCGATCCGAACCAGGTTTACGAAACGGGCCAGAAGCTTATGGCGAAGCTGATGACGTATCCGGGTTTCCTGAGTGTCTCGTCGGATTACTACCACAACACGCCTAACCTGAATATCGACATTCGTCGCGATCAGGCGAAGACTTACGGCATTTCGGAAGCACGCATTTTGACGTTGCTGCGCAATGCTTATTCGCAAAACTACACGTACCTGATCAAGAAGCCTGAAGATCAGTATCAGGTGATTCTCGAGATGGAAGATTCCGTGCGCGAGAAGCCTGAAGATCTGTCGCTGCTCTACATCAAGTCAGATGACGGTAAAAGACTCGTGCCGCTGAGCGAGCTCGTCACGTGGAAACAGACACTTGGCCCACAAGTGGTGAACCACTTGAACCAGTTCACGAGCATGTCGCTCTTCTTCAATCTCAAGCCGGGTGTCGCGCTTGGTGATGCGACGAACTTCATCACGAAGACTGCGGCTGAGACGGTGCCGAGCGGCGTGCGCGGAGAGCTGCAAGGCGAAGCGCTCACGTTCAGTCGCACGGTGACGAGTTTGACGATCCTGATGGCGCTCGCAGTGTTTGTGATGTACGTGATACTCGCGATCCTTTACGAGAGTTACGTTCACCCGCTGACGGTGCTTTCAACCTTGCCGACAGCGCTTGTTGGCGGATTGTTGACGTTGCTTGTTTTTGGACAGGAAGCGTCGCTTTACGCCTTTGTCGGCATGTTCATGTTGATGGGCATCGTGAAGAAGAACGGCATCATGATCGTCGACTTTGCGCGCCATCGCGTCGAAGCGGGCGAGCCGGCGGACAAGGCGATTCACGACGCGAGCATGGATCGTTTCCGGCCGATTCTGATGACGACGCTTGCTGCAGTGTTTGGCGCGATACCGATCGCGCTCGGTTATGGAGCGGATGGTTCTTCGCGGCGGCCGCTCGGGTTGGTGGTGGTTGGCGGACTGGTGGTTTCGCAGTTCATCACGCTGTATATCACGCCCGTGATTTATCTTTATCTCGAGGAGTTCCAGGAAAAGGTCCTCGATCGCACCTCATTCTTTCGCTCGCGAAGATCTCAAAAGCAACCTGCGGTTGTTGAGTCGTAAAATATTTAGCCACAGATTTGACGGATCTGTGGCTAAATATCCTCATGTCAAATGAACCCGAACCGAATGCTACAGGCACTGCAATACTCATAGTTGGCCCACAAGACCTCGCGAGCTCTATTGCAAGCGTAACCGGAGATTCGTTTCCACCAGTATTTGCCACCGCGCGGATGGTCGCGCTGATGGAAGTGGCTGCGTCGCGCGTGCTCGTGCCGTTGCTTGGTCCAGGAGAGTTGTCAGTCGGCGTCACTGTCGATATAAATCACACCGCACCGACACCGCTCGGCGCAGAAGTCACGGCGACCGCGCGTTACCACAGTCGGGAAGGTAAGCTCTTTTTGTTTGAAGTTAGTTGCGCCGATAAAGGCGGTGAGGTTGGTCGAGGATGGCACAAGCGGGCGATTGTTTCGAGTGAACGGCTACAAAGCGGTGCTGCAAGACGCACGGGTTGAGGTGCGCCATGTCGATTGCCAGACGACGAATGGACGTTAGTTGTAGACAGGATTCACAAGACTAGACAGGATTTACATGTTCATCTTGAAAAATCTTGTAAATCCTGTCTAACTCGCTTGTGATGTCCGTTGCGCTCACTCCTTTTGTGAACGTTATCGGCTCACCAAAAGTAATCGACACCGTCCCCGGCTTAACGAACCGCTGTTTACGCTTTTTAATCTCAAACAGTCCGCGAAGCATTATCGGCGCCACCGGCACGTTCAACTCAGAAGCCAGTAACCCTATACCTGCCTTGAACGGCTGGACTTGACCATCCTTTGTTTCCGTTCCTTCCGGGAAAATCAAAATACTGAAGCCTCGATCGACTGCTTCACCTGCGTATTCGAAGCTCTGCCTGAATCCGCTCTGTCGCGGTAACGAAAACACATTGAACAGCGCCGCGCCGAGGGCATATTGGACTTTCGCGTTCATCCGCCACTCGCGCAGGATTTCGCCCGCCATCGCGATCGCTATTCGATAGCGCCACGCCCACGGCAACGCGGAGAGAATCAGCGCGGCGTCAACGTCAGTCACGTGATTCGAGATGAACAGCACGGGCGGCTTCACTTTCGCGAACCGTTCGACACCCTCCGTTCGCACGCGACACATGATCAGCGTCAGTGGCAGGAAGAACACGTGATAGACAACGAAGCGGAGCCACGTGAACGGGAAACGCATGGCCCAGCGTGGGTATGGATAAGCGACGGCTTCGGATTTCCCACGACTGACGATGCGCTCGATGTCGGCGATCGTCGTTGCTTCAGTGATCGCGGCTTCATCTAATTCAATCTGGTACTGATCTTCAAGCGCGCTCAACAATTCGACTCTTCCGAGTGAATCGAGTTTTAGATCGTCTGCAAGGTTAGCTGAAGCACTTAACGCAGTGGGCTCGACGCGTGCGATGCGACTGATGACCGGCAAGCTCAAAGGGGCAAGATCAAGATCGCTTGTTGCGGATGTAGACGGTTGCAGCATCGTCTTCACTGCTTGTGCAATCTGTCCCTTGATTACTTTGCGTGTGCCCGGCGTGCGCGGGAAGTCGCTATTTGGCCAGGCAATCCAATGCCGAATGCGTTGGAACTCCGCAAGTGTTTCGTTCGCACGTTGCACGGCTGCGTTTAGATCCGCTTTTTCTTGAGGAATCAACACAGCCAGCGCCTCCGTGCCTCCATCGAATGGAATCACAGCGCTCGCTTTTATCTCCGGTTGACGATCGAGCGCTGCTTCGAGATCAGTTGGATAGATCTTCAGGCCTGCAGCAGTAACGATCGTTTCTTTACTACGACCGCGGAAATATATGTTGCCGCCCGCACCAAACTCACCGATGTCGCCCGTGTGAATCCAGCCTTCGTCGTCAGTAATAGATTGGCCGTTGCTGCACCAGTATCCAGCCGAAACATTCTCACCACGAACAAGGATCTCGCCATCTTCGCCGAGCTTCACTTCCTGCCCTGCAACGGGTTTTCCGATCGAGCCGTGCCGCATGCGAAACGGATGCGAAAGACTCGTGAGCGATGCAGTCTCGGTCATGCCGTATCCTTGAATCACTGCGTAGCCGAGTCTTCGCCAGAAAGTTTCTGTTTCGCTTTCGAGAGTCGCACCGCCGGTGATGAACGCCCAGAAGCGCCAGCCAAACTGCCGGTGGATCTTTCGGAACGCCCACCAGTTTCTCAAGAAGTGACGTCCTCGGGCCGCGCGGATTTGTTCGTCTGTAAGATCAGCTTTCATTCTCTCGCGCAGCGTTTCGAGCACGCGCGGCACAGTGACGACGGCGTTGATGCGTCGCTTCTTTACTGTGCTGATGATCTGCGAGGGTTTGTATGATTCGGTGAAATAGACTTCAGCGCCGAGTAGCTGCGGTATGAAGATGCCCAGCAACTGTCCAAACACGTGACTCAGCGGCAGCAGGCACAGAAAACGCAGCGGATGCACGAGCTTCTCCCAGCGCCGGTAGCGGTTGAACTCCTTCTCGATGGGTGCGATGTTCGCGAGCAGATTTCGATGTGTAAGACAGACGCCTTTCGGTTCGGCAGTCGTGCCGGAAGTGAAGACGATTTGGACCAGGTCGTCGGGTTTCGCTGCGGTCGGATATGGTTGAGCTGAATGTTGTGCAAGTAGATCTGTCAGATTGTTGAATGCGAGGCGAGGAGCGTTGAGTTGCGGTGGCGGCTCGTCCGAGAGCAGCAGCTTTGCGGACACTTGTTGCTGCACGCGCGCGACAAAGTCAGGCGCGGATTTTAGATCCAGAGGTACAACTACGACGCCGCGAAGCAGACAACCATAAAAGCACGCGATCCATTCCGGACGACTCTCGCCCCAGAAGAGCACACGGTCGCCAGCGCCGACACCGCGACTCTCAAGCTCACGCGCAAACTGAAATGCAGACGAAGCAAGACGCGCGTAGGACCAGCGTGAGAGCCGCACTCCCGGCTCGTGTGTAACTGCCGTCTGTTCGCCGTGTGTGCGACAGTCGTCGAGAAAACTGAGTAATGTTTCACGCACCCTTCCGATTCTAGCGCTTGCTTCCGGCGTGTTCACTTCCAGCCAGACAGTTCACTCAACCGCCACAATCGCACTTGTCCGGGTTGTAAGTAGCCTTTTGTGGCTAATACTACTGTCCGATTGGTGGATCGGTCGCTGTCGCTTGCTGGTTCGCGTTGACGTGAATCGTGTTTGTATCAGAGTCGACGTAGTAGAAGTTCTTCCCGGTCGCTGCAACCCCGGTTGGCACCTGCGGGTCGGCGGTGATCGTGTATCCCGCCTGCGACGAGGTCGATTTCGGAATAACCTTCATCGTGTAAACGTAGCCATCGACCACGGGCGTGGCGCCGTCGAAGCGGCTGTCGAGCAGGTTCTCCTTACGCATCTCCTCAAAAGTGCCAAACGAGCTGCGCTGGTGAGCGTTGTAATAAAGCATCTGTTGCTCGGCGATCGAGCGCAGCGTCTTCACCGCCGCCGCCTCGTTTGCCGCCTTGATAGCCGAACGATATCCCGCGATTCCGACCCCGATGAGGATGCCGATAATGGCGATAACGATCATCAATTCAATCAGCGAAAAGCCGCGCTGGTTCTTTTTGGTGTTATTAAGGGGTTCCATAAGTTCTCCTCGGGCACTTACACGAAGCTTTTAAATTTCCGTTCCGAATTCTGCTTACGCTTGCCCATCCTTCGTACGCGGCTTAGTCTACTACAGGAGCACGCTGAGATCACATTGCGGTCAGATTGAGGTCAAATAGCCAACTTTTCCGTGCCACGCGTGCTCTTAGCATGTAGAATCAGGACAGTTCATGCGGAACCTCGAGCCAATCAGCAGCGAACAGATAGCCAGCGCCAACGCGGTCGAGCAGATCGAACGGCTCCAGCAGGCTGTCGAAACAGTCATCAAGGGCAAGCCGGAGGCGATTCGACTCGCTATTGTTACGCTCATTGCCGGTGGTCACCTGCTCGTCGAGGACGTGCCTGGGGTGGGCAAAACGACGCTGGCCCACGCGCTCGCCCGCGCGCTCGATTGCAATTTTCAGCGTATCCAGTTTACTTCCGACCTGCTGCCGTCGGACGTGATCGGCCTCTCCGTCTATAACCAGCACAGTGGCCTCTTTGACTGGAAACCGGGGCCGGTTTTCGCGAATGTCGTGCTGGCCGACGAGATCAATCGCACCACTCCGAAGACACAATCGGCGTTACTGGAAGCGATGGCCGAGCGGCACGTGACCGTGGAAGGTATGACGCACGATTTGCCCGCGCCTTTCATCGTGCTCGCGACGCAAAATCCCATCGAGCATCACGGAACCTATCCGCTGCCGGAGTCGCAGCTCGATCGCTTCATGCTGCGTCTGCGTATCGGCTACCCGGCGCCGGCTGACGAACAAAAGATCCTGCGCGATCGTGAGTTCACGGATCCGTTAGACGATCTCGGGCCAGTGATGACCGCGCGTGAAGTCGTCGAGATACAGCAGGCGGTCGCGAGTGTCGCTGTCGACGACGTTCTTGTTCAATACCTGATGCGGATCGTCGCGGCGACGCGTACTTCGGAGATGCTGGATCTCGGCGTCAGTCCGAGAGGAACGCTGTCTCTCTTCCGCGCCGCCCAGGCTCTCGCACTCACCGAAGATCGCACGTACTGCATTCCCGACGATATCAAGCGACTCGTCGTGCCCGTGTTTGCACACCGCATCGTGGTCAGCTCGCGATTCTCATCGTCGCTGCGTCGCAGTGAAGAAGCCGAAGCCGTCCTAAACGAAATCCTGAAAACTGTCAGTGTCCCGCTGTGAATCCCGAGGTAAAGATCGATCGCGCGGCTCCTCAGAAAGCGTCATGGCTGCGCGTGATTCTGGGAACGCTGCTGGTAATAGCGGGGCTGACGTCTGCGCTCGTGACGGTGCTGGCGCGGAGCAATGGCGACAATAGTCTCGCGGGTGCGGCTGCGATCTTGTCGCTCGTGATCGCGTTGCTGTTGACGATCTTTATCGTTCCGCCGCTCGCGCGTTCGGCGCGAGTTGAAGTCGCAAACATCGATTTTCCTTTTGAGCCGACGAGTGGCGGTGGCGTGTTTCTGGTGATCATCATCGTCGTCGGTTTTGCGGCGTGGAATACCGGAAACAATCTGCTGTTTCTCGTGTTTTCATTGCTGTGTTCGACGCTCTTTGTCGGTTGGATACATGCGGGCACTTCGTTGCGCGACCTGACTGTCTCCGCGCGTTTTCCGGATCACATCTTTGCAGCAGAGGCGGCGCCGGTGATCGTGACGTTGCGGAACACGAAGCGTTTACTGCCGTCCTTTTCTATTCTGGTTGAGGCGCGTGGCCCAGTTAACGAAGTGGATCCGAAACGGCGTCGGCGTCACCTCAAACGTTTACTCGCCTACTTTAGCTACGTACCGCATCGTGCGGCTGCGGAACAGCGAGTTGAGCAACTGTTTCCGACGCGCGGGCACGTTCTGATCGATGGGTTTGAGCTTTCAACTCGTTTTCCGTTTGGTTTTTTTCGACGGCGACGCCGTTTGCGCGCGCGGAATGTCGACATCATCGTGTATCCGAAGCCGGAAGTGATCAGCGACGAGTTGCACCTGTTGCCGATGTATGCGGGGCGAATGCCGGCGATGCGTCGCGGCGCCGGGCACGATCTGTTCTCAATGCGCGACTACCAGCCGCAGGATGACTTGCGACACATCGACTGGAAAGCGACGGCGCGATCGAGACGATTGACGGTGCGCGAGTTTACTTCGGAAGATGAGCGACGCATTACGATCGTCTTGGATACGCGGCTGTCGCATGGCGCAGGTAATGATCTTCCAGAGCGGTTTGAGCGTGGTGTGGTCCAGGCGGCGTCGCTGATCAAGCACTTCATCGAGGAGCGTGCGGAAGTCAGGCTTGTGTTAGGTGACGATGTTGGACCATTTGGTTCGGGAACTGAGCAACTTTATCGCTGTTTGCGTCGACTTGCTTTGGTGATTCCGTCGGATAGCGCCGGGCCTGGACTTGCGAATGTTAGTTGGAACGCTGTTGAGCACGATTACGCGATTCTGTTGACTGCCGCGGCGCCGGGATCGATACCTGCAAACATCTGGCGCACGAGCCACGTGATCTACTTGTAAGCACAGAACCGAGCGCGGTAGCGCCGGGTCAAACGTAACAAAGGGCGCTTTGAGCTAAACGTCGACCCCGGCGCTACCGCGCTCGGTTCCGTGCATGTTTACCGTGTCTAAATCTCTAAAACTGGTCGGTTTGTGTTTCATCCTCTCCGGTGCGACGGGACTGATCTACGAAGTCCTCTGGGCGCGGATGCTCGGGCTCGTTTTCGGCGCAACGACGCTTGCAGTCAGCACCGTGCTCGCGGCGTTTATGGGCGGCCTCGCGCTCGGCAGCGCGTTGGCGGGTAGGTTAGCCCCGAGGATCAAAAAGCCGCTGAGCACGTACGGCGTGATGGAAATCGGTATTGCTGTTTACGCGCTACTCGTGCCGTTGCTGTTTCGCTGGATCGATCACCTGTACGCGCTAATTTGGCGGCAGCTTCACCCCGGATATTTCACGTTCAGTGTTTGGCGCTTCCTCCTTTCCGGACTCGTTCTGCTTGTGCCGACGACGTTGATGGGCGCAACGCTTCCAGTCCTCACCGTGGCTTTTGCGCGTTCGTCAGATTCGAACTCGGTCACAAAGCTTTACGCATGCAATCTCGCGGGCGCGATCCTCGGAACACTCGCCGCTGGGTTTGTGTTGCTGCCCGCACTCGGCGTTCGCATGACAATCGCTGTTGCGGCAGTTCTGAACGTCATCGTCGGTTTGCTCGCAATCGTCTTACAGCGTCGAACAAAGGTGTCCTCGGAACCCAACGAACATCCTTTCAATTCTGAAAATCCTGCAAATCTTGTAAACAGCTTTTGGTACTTCGCCGCGCTCGCATCCGGCTTTGTCACGATCAGCTCACAAGTCTCATGGACGCGCACGCTCACCATGATCATCGGTTCGAGCACATACGCGTTCAGCATCGTCGTCGCACTGTTCCTGATCGGTCTCGCAATCGGCGCCTGGCTCGTTACACGAAAAGATCGATTGCCACGGTTGCGCTCTGCGATCCTGAAAGTCGAAGCACTGACGGCGGTCAGCCTGTTGCTGAGTCTGTATGTGCTCAATCAGATTCCCGCACTCCTGATTAATCTGGGCTTACGCATGCACATCTCTTCGTGGTCCGGACTGCTCGGACTCCAGATCTTTTCAGCAACGTTGCTGATACTTGTGCCGGCTGTGTTGATGGGAATGGTAATGCCGCTCGTGCTGGTTTGGGCCAGTAGCGACCGGGCGAGGGCGGTCGCGCAGGTTGGGCGCAGTTATGCGGTGAATACGATGGGCGCGATTGCGGGAGCGTTCATTACCGGCTTCATCCTGATTCCCAAGACCAGCACGCGATTCACGCTGTTGTTTGCTGCGATCTGTTGTCTCGTCGTGGCTGCGGTTGCTTATCAGCCTACGGGACGCGATCCGGCGTTGAAGCGCAGCCTCGCTGTCGGGTTGATTCCAGTTTTCGTTATCGTACTTTTCATCATCGCGCCGCCGATGAACCTCGCTGATCTCTCGATCGGCGCCTACGACAGTCTGGTGCGTGTGTTAGCGCAAACCCGCGAAGGCGTGAAAGAAGCAGAGAGTGGGCCAAACGTACACGAGCTGCTGATGTACGAAGAAGGACCGACGGCGACGGTTTCCGTTCGTCGCGATCAGAACACAGTCTCGATGGCGATCAACGGTCGCACGAACGCTTCTGACAGTAACTACGACATGCCGACGCAGGTGATGCTGGGGCAGCTCCCGGTGCTGATCGCGCCGAAGATCGACCATGGATTGATCATTGGTTATGCGACTGGCGTGACGGTCGGCGCGATGTTGCAGAGTCCCGTGCAGTCAGTGACGTGTGTCGAGCTTGAGCCCGGGACGGTGGCGGGCTCGCAGTTTTTCAATCATGTGAACAATCGTCCGCTCGACGATCCGCGCACGACGTTGATCATCGACGATGCGCGAACATTTCTGCGTGTGACGCCGAATCGATACGACCTGATCGTGAGTGAGCCGAGCCATCCGTGGGTGCCGGGCGTGGCGAATTTGTTTACGCAGGAATTTTTTGAGCTCGGTCGGGCAAGGCTAAGTGACGATGGAATCTGGGTGCAGTGGGTGCAGATCTATCAATTATCTACCGAGAGTTTGCGCTCCGTGCTAGCGACATATCAAAAAGTCTTCCCGCACGTGCTCGTGTTTCGTGTGGGCGGTTTGAGCAACGGCAAGGACTTATTGCTCATAGGAAGCAATCGTCCGTTGAATCTCGACCATTTATCCGAACGCTTCCGCGATCCACGCATGGCGGCTGAGCTTGCGCGTGTTGATTTGAAGTCGGAAGCGGATATTCGAGGGTGGTACGTTTGCGATGAATCGAAGCTTGGTCCAGCAGTCGCGGGTGCGAAGATTAATACCGACGACAACATGCACATCGAGATGACCGTGCCGCGTGAAGCTTTTCGACCGTTAATGCAATCCAACGCCGACTGGATTCACGCACTGGCTCGCTGATGCTTCGCCACTTCGCACACAATCCGGTATTCCCGCACCACGATACGCATTCCCCGACAATGTCAGTCCCGGCAGCTCGCTAGTCATCCGCTCAATCTCTCCCACGCGCTCAAGATGCCCGACCTCGTACTGCGGCATCGATCGCTCCCACTTCGCGACTTCAACAAAGAGCGGATCTTCGCTAATCCCCAACAACTTCCGCAAATCAGCCTCAACTCTCCTCGCCATCTCCGCCCCATCAAGCGCGAAGATCTCCGGCTGCAATGCGCCTCCTGCAAACGCGCGCAGCAGCACATGTCCTTCCGGCGCGCGCCCGGCAAACTTCACGCTACTAAACGTACACGCAATCAACGATCTCTTTTCAACGAACGGGACCACAAACCCAAACCCATTCAATGGATGCGCAATCGCCGTCCGCCTGTAACCAAAATTTATGGTCGCTGTCGACGCGTATTTGATCTCTCTCAGTTTCTGCGCGAGCTGTTTGTGTGTGTCTTCCAACAATGATGCTGCAACATACGCCGGCACAGCCAAACACACCGCATCGGCCTCGATCTGCTCGTCTTTATCCGTGGTAATCATCCACCGATGATCGAAGGTGAGTCTTTGTGCTCGCGTGCTCACGCGAAGATCTGCCTTAATCTGTGTTAACGGCTCGACCAACGTCTGCATGCCCCGTTCGAACGACACGAACAAACTGTAACGCGCGCCGCTGGTCCCCGTTTTCTGCGCCCGGCCCAGCCGCAACAGTGCGAGTATCAGACTGCGATGCCTTTGCTCCATGTCAAGGAAGCGCGGCAGCGTGGCGCGCAGGCTTAGCGTTTCGGGATCGGCAGTGTAAATACCGCCAACCATCGGTTGGGCCATGCGCGTGAGCGCCTCTTCACCAAGCCTGCGCCGCACAAAACTCGCGAGGCTCTCATCAGTCGAACCATTGGCGCTCTTGCGCGGCAAAAGCAAGTCGGCCGCCATCCGCACCTTGCCGGGAATGCTGAAGATATCGCTCGTGATGAACGGCCACAGGCGAGACGGCGCCATCAACTGAAACCCTTCGGGCACGGCGCGCAGTCGTCCATCCCGAACGATAAAACTGCGCCGGTATTCTTCGTTTGTCTGGATCAGTTGCGACTCGATCCCTAATCGTTTGGCGAGTGCAATTGCTTGAGGCTTTTCGGAGATAAAAGAATCCGGACCACGTTCGATGAGGAAACCGTCGCGATGTTCAGTCTGAAGCGTGCCGCCGAGTCGATCTGACGCCTCGATCAGCGTGACCTGCGCTTCTTTATTAAGTTCTGTAACACGATGCGCCGCTGCGAGTCCGGAAATGCCGCCCCCAATTATGACAATCCTGCCAATCATGAAATCCTGTCTAACTAATACGGCAACAATCGGGCGCACAAAGATTAGGCGGAACTTCGTTATTAATCCTCTCGATCACCAGTTCTCTAATCATCTTCACGAACGACGGATGCGTTCCCGCCGTTTGCGCGCGCACCATCTTCATCCCAATCTCGTCCGCCACTCGCCGCGCCTCAACATCCAGATCGTAAACAACTTCCATATGATCCGAAACAAACCCGATCGGCGCCACCACGACGTTTGTCACACCTTCATTCCGCAGCGTCCGCAAATGCTCGCAAACATCCGGTCCAAGCCACGGCTGCATCGGCGACCCACTGCGGCTCTGATACACAAGATGCCACTTCTCGATCGGAAGCTCACGCGCAATCAACGTACTCGTATGCCCGAGCTGCGCCGCGTAATCACAGTTCACCGCCATCGACTCCGGAATGCTGTGCGCCGTAAACACAAGATGCGCTCGTGCCGGATATTCCAGTTGATCCAACGCCGCTCGAATCTGATCCACATTCGCTTCAATAAACAGCGGGTGCTTATAGAACACGCGCAACTTCTCAACGCGCGGCGCCTCTGGTCCAACTGCCGCCTGCGCGTCACTGATATTCTGAAGATACTGCCGGCAACTCGAATACGAGCTGTAAGCGGACGTCACAAACGCCAGCGCATTCTTGATTCCATCGTCCGCCATTTGGCGCAGCGTGTCAGGCAACAGCGGGCGCCAGTTACGATTACCCCAGTAGATCGGCAACCGCGGTCCTTCCCGCTCAAACTCCTTCTCGAGCGCCGCAATCAAATTTCGATTCTGTTGATTGATCGGACTAACACCACCAAACAACTCATAATGATGCGCGACCTGAAGCATCCGCTCGCGCGGCACGTTCCTGCCGCGCAGAACATTCTCGAGGAACGGAATCACATCATCCATCCCCTCCGGTCCACCAAACGACACTAACAGCAACGCATCGAAATCCGTCTTCATCCGTGTAATCCGTGTACCATTTCAACGAGCGCGATCACGTTCTCCACCGGCGTCTCCGGCAGAATCCCATGCCCTAAATTGAAAATATGCCCAGGTCTTCCGTCCGCTTGACCGAGTATTTGCTTCGTCCGCTCCCGCAGCACATCCTGCTTCGCAAACAACACAATCGGATCAAGGTTCCCCATCACCGCAACATCGTGACCGACACGCCGCCATCCTTCATCCAGTCGCACACGCCAATCAAGTCCGATCACATCACCACCAGCCTCGCGCATCAACTCCAACAGCGTCGCCGTCCCCGTCCCGAAATGAATAACCGGAACACCTTTTGTTACTCCGCTGATCACGCTCTTCGTGTGCGGCAACACAAACTCGCGATAGTCATCAGGACTCAAACAACCCACCCACGAATCAAACAACTGCACCGCCTGCGCGCCCGCCTCGATCTGCGCGTTCAGATACTTCACAAGCGCTCTCGAAACCAGCTCCATCATCGCGTGCCACGCACCCGGATCGTCATACATCAAACGCTTCGTGTGTACATAATTCTTCGATCCACCACCCTCAGTCATGTATGACGCGAGCGTAAACGGCGCCCCACAAAACCCAATCAACGGAATATCAGGCTTGAGCGCACTGCGTGTCTGCCGGATCGCCTCATAAACAAAATCGAGCTCGCCTGGATCCTGAAGTTCCCTGAGCCGATTGACATCCGAAGGCCTTCGCACCGGATTATGAATCACCGGCCCTTCACCCTTCGCAAACTCAAGTTCGATCCCGAGCGGCTCGAGTATCAACAAAATATCGGCAAAGATAATCGCCGCATCGACCCCCAGCCTTTCCACCGCAGTGACCGTCACCTCCGCCGCCAGCGCGGGATTCTTACAAAGCTCGAGAAACGTCGTCTTCTCCCTGACCTCCCGATACTCGCGCATATAGCGTCCCGCCTGCCTCATCAACCAGACGGGCGTATAAGACGTGGCCTCCCGCCGGCACGCTCGCATAAATGGACTGTCGTGTAGTGATTGAGTCAAAGGAAGTTGATTATATATTTTGTTTTGCAGCGAATGACGCGGATTACATCGGTCTATAAAGATCTGCGCGGATCTGTTTGTTAATCCGTGTAATCCGTGTTACCAGGTTTTATTTCTACGATAGTAACTGTGCCAGACTTCAAGATCTGTGTCTGTGTGTCCGCTCTTCTTTGCGTCAGCCACCATTGCTTCACTGCAATGACCCCTCACCCCGTTGCGGTATTCTCCAAGAAACCCTCTTACAAACTGCTCTATCTGCGCCGCGCTCATTCTTTTGTCCATGGCCTTTGCAGTATCGTGAGCATAACAATTGATGTTACGCCACGTTTTTAACCAGGCCGCCGTCGCTGCCGCCCTCTTCTTGGCGCCTTTCGCCGCTTGTATCGTTTTTAACCCACTCAATGGAAAAGGTGGTTTGATTTTAATGCCGCCTGGCAAGCCTCCTGGAATGGAAGGGGCTTGTCGTTGTTGCCCTGGTTTCAGTGGGGCCATGCTGGTGGCAGGTCGCGCCCCTTGAAGTGGCGTGGCTCGCGGCTGGGCCACTTTCGGTTGGGCAACAGGCGGCGCATTCCGATTTGTGCCGCGGTTCGGCGTCGGCGAAGGCTTGATTGGTTGGCGCTGCACTGCTGGCGCCACTGAGGTTTGTTTTCCGGGAAGCTTGCGAGCTCCCCCACGACCAGAACCGCTGAGATTGTCAGGCATGTTATTGATTCTCTCTGTTAAGTGGATTCAACCCTCACCGTGAGTTTGGGTTACGTAATCTATGCTTCTTACTATCTATAAATCAAGCAAAGATTCGTTTAAGACGACACGGCGATCTGTTAACGCTCGAACATTTCCGAACGTCTCCACGTTAACCGCAACGGATCTCCCCGTTCGGTCACTAACACAGCGTTACCGCTCGAAAACTTGGTGTGGAACCGGGTGAGGGGCTACAATGCCGGGCCAAATGCCGCAGTTTGTCGGCCGGGCAGATATTTGCCACAACTCCCCGGTTCGCGGTGTTTGCATCGTTGAGAGAGCGGTGATAGATGAACGGACAAGCTAGAGCTTTGATCGATTCCATGTCTAACGACATCGGAACTGAGGCGGTAGGTCCGCTCAGTTTCGACGAAGCGTTTACCCTCCATCACCGCGCCGTTTTTAGGACGGCAAGAGCTGTCGTTCGCGACTCAGCCCTGGCTGAGGACGTGACCCAGGAAGTGTTTCTACGACTTTATCGCAATCTCAACTCCACCCCGGGCGAGGAATTGCTCCGGGCGTGGCTGCTGCGCGTGACTCTTAACGTGGCGCGAAACACCTTGCGGGGACAAAGCCGTTCGATGGTTCGCGATAACGAGTATCAGAAGAGCACCGCCGACAACGGCTTCTTTGTCGATGCGCCGGAAGAAGACTTCGAACGCCGCCAGGCAATCGAAGAAGCACGCCGCGCCCTCGAAAAAATCAAAGAGCCGATGAGAAGTTGCCTGCTGCTCAAACAACAGGGACTCTCATACCGCGAGATCGCCACCAGTTTGTCGCTCAAAGAGACAAACATCGGCAGCCTCGTGGCGCGCGGGCGCAAAGAGTTTGCGAGGGTTTACGGTAAGATCGGAGGCAAGCGATGACACGGTGTTTGGACGAGGGCAAGCTGCAAAGCTATTTCGACGGGGAGCTTTCCATCGAGATGATGGAGAGCGTCACGTCGCATCTTGCTTCATGTGTGACTTGTGCGGCTGCGGCGCGCGAACTGGAAGAGGAGTCGGCATTCGTGATGTCGGCGCTGGCCGCGGAATTCGAGGCGAGCGTGCCGACCGAGCGTCTGCGCGAACGCATCAACGAGGCGGTTCTGGGTGACCGTCTCGCTATCGCGCAGTCCACACAAAAAGCCAGCGGTCTGGCAGGATTCTTTTCCGGTCTACTCAATTTCGGAACACAGCGCACGCTCGGTTACGCGAGCCTCGTGGTCGTCCTGGCGTTTGCCGCAATCGTTGGCGTCGTGAAGATGAGGACTTCTACTGTTGCGCCACCGCAAGTCGATAAGACAACTGCTCAGACTGGCAACATACAGAAACCCGACAACAGCAATGCAGTAGCGAAAGCCTCCCCGGAACACGTCTCCACCGAGAGTGCAAAAGCTGAACTTCCGGAACGCAACACACCGAAGAATTTCGTGGCTGTCAGTTATAAGAAACCGGCGATGGTAAGCACCACGCCTCAGCCTGCTCAGGTAAAACTTATTCCGGGTGAGCGCTCTTACCTGCAAGCCATCGCGCGGCTGGATTCAACTATTAAGTCGAACAAAAAGAGCATGAGACCTGCTCTGCAGGTGGAGTTTGAACGCAATCTCGCAGTCGTCGATCGCGCTATCGCAGCCACTCGTAGCGCGGCTAAGAGCAATCCCAATGATCCCGACGCGGCCGATTTCATGTTTGCTGCTTATCAAAGCAAAGTAGACCTCCTCAATACGATCGCCGACGCCCGTGTCGGCGGAGGTCGCGGACACTGAAAGGCCCGGTCTTAAGTTGAAAAAGTGGTTTGCAGTTTGGGCAGTAATCGGCCTCCTCGTCTCTCTGGCAGGCTCCACCGCCGCTAACGAGCATTCAAATCCCCAACCAGGTGAAAAGCCAGGTGAAAAAATCGACCGGACCATGACGGTCGATCCGCAGGCCATCGTCACGTTATGTGTTGCTTCCGGGACGCTGAAAGTGCGTGGCTGGGACAAGGACGAGATTCACGTTCGCTCGCTAGACGCCGCGCAGATTGAGTTCAAACGCATCGATAAACCTAAAGATCCGGCGAAGCCCGCGGGCCGCGTTGACGTGATGGTGTTCGACCGGTCTGGAGCAGCGAATCTGAGGCTCGACTGCCAGGCGCTCGCAAGTGTCGAAATGGACGTGCCGGCAGGCGCCACCGTGCAAGTGCAAACACGCGACGGCGACATCACGATCGCTGGAGTCGCAGGAGCTTACGCGGGTTCTCAAAACGGCGACATCATGATTGAGCGCGCCACAAAACTCGTTGAGGCGGGAAGTGTCGGCGGCAGTATTTACCTGAAAGATTCGAGTGGTCGTGTGAGTTTGAGTTCGGCGGGTGGTGTTGTCGAGGTCATGAATGTCAGGCCATCGGACGATGAAGATACGTTTGAAGTCGGGACGGTGAGTGGAGATATCCAATTGAGCCGGGTAAGTAATCCGAAAGTCACGGCAAAAACCGTGAATGGAACAGTTACGATGACCGGACCGCTGGCCAAAGCGGGCTATTACAGTTTTACGAACATGGCCGGCGACGTAAATTTAGGGATGCCGCACGATGCGTCCTTCCGTTTGAATGCAAAGGTCTCAGAGAAGCACGACATCGTCTCGGATTTCGCGTTGAAATACTTGAGCGAGCCGCCACCGCCGCCACCGGCAAAGCCTCGAACCCCAGCGCCGGAAGCGAAGGGGAAAGTATCCGGACCGGTCGTGACGCCGATCGTCGTTGAAAAGCCCACCGTGGTTAGCGCGCAGCATGTTTTGCGACGAGTGAACGCTATCTGTGGATCCGGAGATGCGACCATTTCGATCGCTTCCTTCGGCGGCACGGTCCGCCTCAAGAAAATCTAGCCACAAAAAGGCACAAAAACACATAAAAGAGAAGCAGTCTTTTATGTGTTTTTGTGCCTTTTCGTGGCTAAATCTTTTCTGCCACAACCTTTCGAGGGCCGGTGTATTGACTATAGAGCAACGCAGAAGGGCCGGGGGCGGTTGGAACTAGTTACTTCAGAACTGACTGCTCTCGGCCTTAAAAGTAAGGGGCAAGGGAATGAACAACACGGGACGACATGGCGAAAAATCAGGCTACCTCGTGATAATGCTTTTGGTGGTGGGCCTGACCGCATTCTCGCACTCCATGAAGGAGTTGACGGAAATCCACCAGTTGACGCTGGACGCGAGCCGTTTGGTCGCACAATGGTCCGGCAACGTCACACCCGCTGAAATCCCGCAAGTCCCGCAGACCCCGCAAGTCGCTCAGACAATAGTAAGAATTGAAAAACACCAAAGTTGTCAAAGTCGGCAGTCAGCGCCAGCAGTCGAGCTTCCCTGGTTAACAGCACCGGCGCCGGTAGCGCCGGTTCATAAACAGATCAAAAACGAAAGAGCAAATCGACCTGCTATCCTTAGCGAGGCTCAAATCGCGAAGCTGAAGAAGCTCAATCGCATTGACATCGATGCAGACGCCTTCCAAGTGCGCGTGCCGACTGTTCAACTTCCCGACTCAGATGAGTCAGTCACCACCGAGTTCCCCGCGTTTACGTTTAAGACCAAGACCCGCAAGCCCGGTGCATTCAGAATTAACCCTCGCGATCGTGAAATTCTTTTGAAGACGCTGAACCGTAGTATTAATCTACGCATTGCCAGTTAATAACCTTTTTAATAGGAAACGAAAAGAAGATGATTAGGAAAAGCCTCATTAGTGTAGTTCTGGTGACTATCGCCCTCGCCACGAATGGCGCGGGAGCAGCAGCAAAAGTGCTCCAGGAGCTGAGACCTGTGCCGTCTGTTCCAGCAGCGGACTCGACAAACGCTGTCGCTGAGCCTCGTGAAAAAGGCGAGACGGGCGACGAGTTGCGCGAAGAGTTTCACCAGACGTATCCACTGTCGCCGACCGGTCGCATCAGTCTCGAAAACATCAACGGCGGCGTGCAGATCAAAGTTTGGGACCAGGCGTCAGTACAAGTTGACGCAATCAAAAAAGCATATCGCCAAAACCGTCTGAACGAAGCGAAGATCGAAGTCAACGCGACCCAGGAAAACATCAGAATCAAAACCGAGTATCCAGACGAGAACCAGACCTTCCGCAGCGGCGAGGGACGTTACGATAACCCGGCGACCGTCGAGTATTCGTTGACTGTGCCGCGCAAAGCCATTCTCGAGTCGATCGAGATGGTAAACGGCTCAATCGACATCGAGGGCGTTGAAGGCAGTGTCAAAGCGACTTCGATTAACGGTCGTGTAAATGCGCGTGGGCTGGTCAATGAAGTGCGCTTGTCAACGATCAATGGTCAATTGATCGCGACGTTCACTCAGCTCGACGAAACCAAGCCTATTCAACTGAATTCAGTCAATGGCGGTCTCACGCTCGTCATTCCATCCAACGCAAATGCTTCGATTCGTGCGGGCACGGTCCACGGCGGCATCACCAACGACTTCGGATTGAAGATCAAGCACGGTGAGTATGTGGGCCACAGCATGGACGGACAGATCGGAACCGGTGGCCCACGAATCAAACTCAACAACGTCAACGGCGGCATCAAGATCACGCACGCTGAAGACGGTTTGCCGGTGAGCCCGGCGGTATCGCTCCAGGGTGATGCGGCTGTCCGCGAAGTTGAAAGAGTAGTTGAGGACGATGTTAGCAATGCAGTCGCAGCCGCAGAGGCTGCACACGCGGCCCGAACGCGCATTGAAACGGCGCGCGTCGCGCGAGAGGCCCAACGCGAAGCGCAGCGACAAGTCGATGTGGCGCTGCGAGAATCGCAGCGTGAGCTCGAAGCTGCGCAGCGACAGATCGAACGCGAACGTGCTCGGGCAGAGCGAATCGAAGTTCGCACGAAAGTCATTGCGCGTGGCAGCGGCGGTTACAACAGTGAGCGATTCACCGCCAAGGAAACGAAAACGTTCAGCGTTGGCAGTGCGCCGCGAATCACCTTGAGCACATTCGACGGCCAGGTGACTATTCACGGCTGGGACAAGTCTGAAGTGACGTTCAACGCGACCAAAGGCGCAGCGGACGAGGAAACGCTGAAACAGATCTCGATTCAGTCGCAACAGCAGGGTGATGCAATCTCGATTAGCACAGTCAACACCGAAGACGTCAACGGCCGCGTGAACTTCGACGTTTACGTGCCGCGTCAATCGACATTGCACGTTTCGTCAGGCGATGGTGCGCTGAACCTCGATGGAGTCACCGGGCAAATCACTCTGCGCTCGGGCGACGGTCCGATCGAAGTCGCTAATGGCGGTGGAGAGCTTCAGTTGAACACCGGCGACGGTATGATTCGCGTCATCAAGTTTGAGGGACAGGTCGATGCGCGCACCGGCGACGGCTCGATTGCGCTCGACGGCAACTTCAACGCGCTTTCGGCGCGCACGGGTGACGGGCAGATTTCGTTGACAGTGCCGGCCGGCTCGAGCTTCACCATCGAAACCAATTCAATGGAAGACCTTGCTAACGAGGGTTTTGTAGTTAACGAAGACATCACGCCCTCGCCACGTGTGAAGCGTTGGAAAATCGGTAACGGCGGCAAGCTGTTTATTCTCAGAACTGGCGACGGGAAGATCCTTCTGCGACCCCGCCAGTAAAGATTTCTCTGTGCAATCTCTGTGTTCTCTGTGTCTCTGTGGTAACCATCAACCACAGAGACACAGAGACACAGAGACACCGAGAACACAGAGGTTGCACAGAGAAGATCCAAGTAGTCTGCGCGCTCTGGAAGATTCTTTGGACCGCGTGCGTCCAAATGAGCGGGAACCTTTCGAGCTCTTAACTGCGAACAGGGAAACGTTTTCATGAAGGCCGCATTGCTCTGCACTGCTCTGATCTTTTTGTGCTGCGGCGCTGCCTTTTCCCAAACTACCGAAGTCAAAACCGGTAAAGCTGCGCTCACCCTTCCCCCCGAGAAAGCCAACCCGGTAAAAGCAGTCCTCTTCGCCAAGCCGCCAGTAATCGATGGAAAACTCGATGACGAAGTGTGGCAGACCGCGGTCGTATTAAAAGACTTCTACCAGATCCAACCCGGCGACAATCTCATCCCGGAAAACCGCACTGAAGTACGACTCGGCTACGACGCGCGCTTCCTCTACCTCGCCTTTCACTGTTTCGACGATCCCGCGAAAGTCCGCGCGAACATCCCAAAGCGCGATCAGATCTTTGACGACGACTACGTCGGCATTCTCTTCGACACCTTCAACGATCAGCGACGCGCTTACGAGTTTGACTTCAATCCGCTCGGCGTTCAGGCCGATGGCATTTGGACTGAAGGCCAGGGCGAAGACTTCAGTCTCGATCTGGTGATGGAATCAAAGGGAATGGTCACGAGCGACGGCTACACGATCGAGGTCTCGATTCCGTTCAAGTCGCTGCGCTACGTCGCCGGCAAAGACAAGTTGTGGGGCATTCACTTCTGGCGTCGGACGAAGCGTTTAAACAACTCGCTCGACATGTGGATCCCGATGGACCGCGACAAGAACAGTTGGCTCGCACAGGCCGGACACCTTACTGGTCTCGAAGGGCTCTCTGCGGAACGGACCCTGGAGCTGATTCCGAGTTTAACGATTTCCGAAACCGGCAAACGAAAAACTGCGCTCCCGTTCAATGCGCGTTCGGGAACTCCCGATCCCGGACGCTTCGTAAATGAGCCGATCGACTTCGATCCCGGCTTGACTGGCAAATACACGCTCACGCCGACAGTAACGCTGGACTTCACGCTGAATCCGGATTTCGCACAAGTCGAGTCAGACCAGTTAGTCGTAACTGCGAACCAGCGGTTTCCGATCTTCTTTGAAGAGAAGCGGCCGTTCTTTCTCGAAGGCATCGACATCTTCCAGACGCAGCTCACCGCGGTCCATACACGCGCGATCGTCGATCCCGATTACGCCGTGAAACTCACGGGCAAAGTAGATCGAAACACGTTCGGTGTGATACTTGCTTCCGATAATGCTCCGGGTAACTTCACCGAAGACGATCGCACGAACCCGGACGTCTTTCCCGGCATTCAACGCTTTGTCGACAAGAACGCCGCGGTCGGCATCGTGCGTTTGAAGCGCGACGTCGGCAAGTCAGACTCGTTTATCGGTTTTCTGACGACTTATCGTCGCTTCGTCGATAGCTACAACGAACTGGGCGGATTTGACGGTCGCTTTCGTTTTGACAAGCAGACGACGTTTAGTTGGCAAGTGCTGGGCACACACAGCCGGCACCTGTTCTTCTTTCCTGAAGAAGGCGAGCTTCGCGACAGCAAACAGAACGGTTTCAGTTATGCGCTCGACTACAATCAGAGCGGACGTCACTTCGGTCACGAGTTCAACATGGTGGGCCGCACGCGTTACTACGTCGCCGATGTCGGTTTCAATCGCAGGCCCAATACCAACAACCCAAACTGGTTCATTCGCTACAACTCCGAACCGATGCAAAAAGCCAAACTGATCTCCTGGCGAGTCTATACAGACTTCAACGCCAACTTCGATTGGCAGGGACGTTCGCAAAACTTCAACAACGAAACGCAGATCCAGTTTCAACTGCCCGCGCAGACGTATTTCGGCACCGGTGTAGATAAGGGTTACGACCGTGTTTTCGAAAGTGAGTTTGGTCCAAAGCGACAGCCGGGCTCGAATTGTGTGGTCGAGAACACGTGTACGTTTGCTGGCGAAGATAACGAGCGATCATCGCCGACGACGGGCTTGTACGTCTTTGGCGGCTCGACGCCGAGCAAGAAGTACAACTTCAATTTCTTTGTGCTTCGTGGTTGGGGTTCGATGGATTTCGATTTTGGCGCTGGACCGAAATATCCGCGCGTGAGTCCGCCGGCGCTCGCAGCTAGAGATGCGCTTGAAGCTGGTCTGTGCAATTCAGTTCCGCTGCCGGCAGCGTGTCGATCACCGCAGGATCCCGGGCCGGGCGACTTCTGGCACTTCGACGGCGGCGTCACTTACCAACCGACGAGCGCACTGAACGCGAGGCTGAGTTATACAAAAGAACGGCTCACACGTTATGATACGGGCCGGATCGCGTTCGATGAGAACATCATCTCGCTCCGCACAACGTACCAGTTCACACGCTTCCTTTTTGCACGCGGCCGCATCGACTACGACTCGTTAGCTTCCAACGTCAAAGGGCAGTTCTTGCTGGGTTGGACACCCAATCCCGGGACGGCGTTCTACGCCGGTTACAACGATGATTTGAATCGGAATGGATTTAGTCCGTTTACACGGCAACTTGAGCCAGGCTTGCGGCGTAATGGAAGAATGTTCTTTATCAAGATGTCTTACTTGTTCCGGCGCAGTTTCTGAATCAGTCTTAGACAGGATTTACAAGATTTTTCAGGATTTACATGTTCATCCTGAAAAATCTTGTAAATCCTGTAAAAGCTAATTGTTTGTTTCAAGCTATCAATGAGAATTTATTATCTCCCACTTCTATTCATCCTGTGCGCCGCGCTTTGTACGCACGCCCAGACGGACAAATCACAGCCAATCACGATCCCGAAGTTTGAAAAACCGCCAACGATCGACGGCAAGCTCGATGAAGAAGTCTGGCAAAAAGCGGCAGTGCTGAAAGACTTCTACCAAATTCAGCCGGGCGACAACACGCCACCTTCGAAACCAACGGAAGTTCTCATCGGCTTCGATCCGCAGTTCCTCTACATCGCTTTCAAAGCCACTGACGAGCCCGACAAGATCCGCGCGACCGTGGCCAAGCGCGACAACATCTTCAACGACGACTACGTCGGCTTCATGCTCGACACGTTCAACGACAAACGCAAAGCCTTCGAAGTCTTTTTCAATCCATTCGGCATTCAGGGCGACGGCATCATCACCGAAGGACGTGGCGAAGATTTCAGTGTCGATCTTTTGATGGATTCGAAGGGCATCATTCACGAGACGGGCTTCAACGTCGAGATCGCGATCCCTTTCAAGTCGCTGCGCTTCGAAGCCGGCAAAGGAAAACTCTGGGGTGCGCATTTCTTTCGTCGCATCCAGCGTTTCGAGCGTGAGCTCGATTCGTGGATGCCGATGTCGCGCAGCATCGACAGCAACTTGAGCCAGGCGGGCCATCTGACGGGTCTCGAAGGAATCTCCGTCGAGCGCACGATCGAGCTGATTCCGAGTGTGACGGTTTCACAGAACAGTCGCTTCGTGCCGACATTTGGTGGTATTCCGCGTGTTAATGATCAAGGTCGCATGGTGAATGAGCCGGTCGGACTCGATCTCGGATTGACAGCGAAGTTCATCCCCAGCTCGGCGGTGACAGTCGACCTCGCGATCAATCCTGATTTCGCTCAGGTCGAAGCAGATCAGCTTGTGGTTACAGCAAACCAGCGCTTTCCGATCTTCTTTCCTGAGAAGCGCCCGTTCTTCCTCGAAGGTATCGACATCTTTCAAACGCCGATCACCGCGGTCCATACACGCGCGATCGTCGATCCGGACGTGGCGGTGAAGACGACCGGCAAGAAAGGGCGCAACACGTTTGGGTTGATGGTCGCGAGTGACAATGGACCAGGAAACTTGAGCGCTGACGATCGCGGCGCTTTGAACGGTTGTATCGAAAGTCGCACTCTCGATCCGCGCGTCAACTGTAAGAACGAACGTCTGCTCGATAAGAACGCTTACATCGGTGTGCTACGACTCAAACGCGACGTCGGCAAGGAAAACTCGCTCGGCATGGTCGCCACGAGTTACAACTTCATCGACAAACACAACGAGGTGATGGGATTCGACGGTCGCTTTCGTCTCGACAAGCAAACGACCGTGAGCTTTCAGACACTCGGAACGACCTCGCGCAACTTCTTCTTCGATCCAAACGACGGCGAGACACGTTACCGCACCGGCAACGGTTTTGGTTATTCCGCGGACTACAACGTCTCGGGTCGCAACTGGGGTTGGGAGCTCTACGGCGAGGGATTCACGCAGGACTACCGCGCTGACGTCGGCTTCGTGCAGCGCACAAATTCGAATTTCAATTACGGTCTCATTCGTTACAACTCCGATCCGAATCCCAAGAGGAAGATCATCTCGTATCACGTTCACAACCTTACCCACGTCGATTACGACTGGCAGGGCCGGATGTATATCTGGGAAGCCGAGAACCTCGTCGAGTTACAGTTGCCGCGTAATAGTTATGTAGGCTCGTGGTGGGAGCCGGGATACGAGCGCTTGTTTGATCACGAGTTTGGACCAACGAGAGAAGCGAAGCCGTGTAACCCATTTTCGGCTGGCGACAACAAGTGTACGTTCTACGGCGAGAGTAACGAGCGTGCTTCAGCCAAGCAGCATCTTTCGTTTTACGGTGGTTCGAACCCCAGTAAGAAGATTCAGTTCAACGGGCAGGTGACACATCGCTGGGGCCACATGGATCTCGACTTCGGCAACGGCAGCAAGTATCCGCGTGTGAGTCCTGCTGCGCTTGCGCTCGGACAGAATGCGCCGCTCGATCCGGGTCGCGGCAGTCTGCTTCAGTTCAACGGCAGCATCACTTATCAACCGACGAACGAGTTAAAAACGCAGTTCAGCATTAACTCGCAACGGCTGCGGCGCTACGATACGGATCGCGTCGCTTACAAGATCAACATCCTGACGTTCCGCGGCACGTATCAATTCACGAAGGCGACGTTCACGCGATTGATTCTCGACTACAACACGATCGACTCGCGACTGCGCGCGCAGGCATTGCTCGGTTGGACGCCGAGCCCCGGCACTGCCTTCTACGCGGGTTACAACGACGATCTGAACTACGACAGCCTGCATCCCTTCACGCGCCAAATCGTCCCCGGCTTCCGCCGCAACGCCCGCACGTTCTTTATCAAAGCGTCGTACCTGATCCGGAAGGGCTTTTAGGTTTTCCTCTGCGTTCTCTGCGCCTCTGCGGTTTACTTGTTTTTCAATTAAGTTGACCGCAGAGGCGCAGAGAACGCAGAGGTTGCGCAGAGAAAATTACAATTGCTTTACGTAACTTTACATAACTTTACGTAAATCGGCTGTGGCTTTTCGGGACTCGCAAACACTTGCGTGATAAACTGCTTAGGATGTTCCAGACCCGATTTCTCTTAATAGGAGTGTCGCTCTTACTAGCGGCGCTTTTTTTGACCTCTTGCAAGAGCGACTACCAGGCTTCGCAGCGACAGGGCCAGGGACGTCCCGGCCAGGGTGGACCAGCGCGTAAAGTTAAAACGACGACCGTTGCTGAAACTCCTTTCGGCGAAACCGTAACCGCCAACGGCACACTCGCCGCCTACGACCAAACAACAGTCAGCGTAAAAGTTCCGGGACGCGTCAGCACGCTCTCTGTAGATCTCGGAAGTGTCGTCGCAAAAGGACAAACTATCGCGGTCGTCGACTCCGCTGACTATCGTCTCCGCGTGCAACAAGCAGAAGCGTCACTCGCACAGGCGCGTGCGCGTCTTGGTCTCTCGCCCGAAGGCAACGACGATCGAATCGATCCGGAACAAACTGCCACAGTGCGACAGGCGCGCGCAGTGCTCGACGAAGCCCGATACAGCCGCGACCGTGCGGCGCGCCTAGTCGAACAGGGCGTGATCGCTAAAGCTGAATTCGATTCGGCAACTGCAACATTCAAAGTTGCAGAAGGCCGCTACCAGGATGCTTACGAAGAGATCCGAAATCGTCAGGGCGTACTTGCCCAACGAAAATCCGAGCTCGCGCTCGCGAGACAACAGTTGAAAGACACTAATGTGATCGCTCCGCTCGATGGCATCGTGCAGGAAAAGCGGACGAGTGTTGGTGAATATCTCGCAGCGGGTGCGCCGGTAGTGAACGTCGTGCGAATGGATCCGTTGCGTCTGCGCGCTGAGGTTCCGGAGCGTGAGTCACGCACTGTTCGTCCCGGTCAGGATGTTCGTGTAACCGTCGACGGCGATACGAATGTTTATGTCGGAAAGATCATGCGACTCAGTCCGGTAATCGCCGAGCGAAACCGTGTGCTCATGGTTGAAGCAGACGTCCGAAATAATGGAACGCTGCGACCGGGATCGTTTGTGCGCGCCGAGATCGTGACGAACGACGCGAAGATGGCGGTCACAGTTCCGAACAATACCATCGTCACTTTTGCAGGTATCGAGAAAGTGATCGTCGTTCAGAATGGAAAAGCGTTGGAGAAACCGATCACTACGGGACGGCGTAACAACGAATTCACTGAGATTGTTTCCGGCATTAACGTTGGGGAAAAGATTGTCGTCGATCCGGGCAACCTGCAATCGGGTCAGGCTGTCGAAGTTGTCGATTAGCCACACAAGGCGCAAGCACTAAATTGCAAAAACTAGCCGAAATCTGTATTCGCCGTCCTGTCTTCGCGGCCATGATTGTCCTTTCACTGGTCGTGATAGGCGCGGCTGGGTTTTTCAGGCTCGGTGTCGATCGCTTTCCTTCTGTTGACCTTCCCACGGTCTCAGTACGTGTCGGTCTTCCCGGTGCGGCGCCGGAAGAGGTCGAGTCGCTCATCGCACAACCGATCGAAGAAGTCGTTAACACAGTCGACGGCATCAGCGAGCTGAGATCGGTTTGCGGACAGGGAACCGCGATCGTAATCGCGACCTTCAAACTCGATCGCAATCTCGAATCAGCGACGCAGGATGTCCGCGATCGCGTCAACACACTCGGACGCACTCTTCCTGAAGACGCGACACCTCCCGTCATTCAAAAGTTTGATAACGACAGTACTCCTGTTATGACGATCGCGCTCTCTGCCGATCGCTCAATAAGAGAACTAACAGAGCTCGGCGACAAGATGGTGCGCCCGCAGCTCGAGCGCGTCGGTGGCGTCGGTGAAGTGCGTGTCGTTGGTGGTCTCGATCGCGCGATCAATGTTTGGATCGACTCGGAGCGACTTGCCGCTTACCAGATTTCAATATCCCAAGTGCGACAGGCTATCGAACGTCAGAACGCTGACGTGCCGGGCGGAAACGTCACTACCGGCAAAGAAGAGCTCACGCTCCGCACGCTCGGAAGGTTCACCGATCCACGCCAGTTCAACGAGCTTGTAGTCGCGAATGTGAACGGCGCGCCTATCAAGCTTCGCGACGTTGGTCGTGTTGAAGACGGAACGAAAGAACAGCGTTCGTTCTCGCGTCTTAACGGTGTTCCCACTGTTACGCTCGATATCAGACGACAGTCGGGCGCGAACACGGTCGAAGTCATCAAAGGCTTGAAAGAAGCCATGCCGCGCGTCATTGCGCAGCTCCCTGAAGACGTTAAGGTTGAAACCATTCGCGACCAGTCGCGCTATATCGAGTCGGCGTTGCACGAGATCCAGGTCCACCTGGTCCTCGGCAGTATTCTCGCGAGTCTGGTCGTGCTGGTATTCATGCGTTCGTGGCGCTCGACGTTGATCGCCGCGGTCGCGATCCCGTGTTCCGTCATCTCGACGTTCGGCATGATGAAGGCGCTCAACTTCACGCTCAACAGCGTGACGATGCTGGCGCTCGTGTTGATGGTCGGCGTGGTTATTGACGACGCGATCGTCGTGCTCGAAAACATCTTTCGCTTCATTGAAGAAAAGAGAATCGACTCGAAAGAAGCTGCGCGCGAAGCGACGAAAGATATCGGTCTCGCGGTACTGGCTACAACTCTGTCGCTCGTCGTCATCTTCCTGCCGGTGTCGTTCATGTCGTCCATTTCCGGACGGTTCCTGTACCAGTTCGGAATAACCGCGGCCGTCGCGATCCTCGTCAGCTTGCTCGTGTCATTCACGCTCACGCCGATGATGAGCTCGCGACTGATTCGCGTGAGCGATGCGAAGGGCGGCCACGATGGTCCGGCCTCACGTCGTGGTTTCTATCGTTATATTGACGGCGCTTACTCATCGATGCTGGCGTTTGCGATGCGACATCGTATCGCCGTCGCGCTCGTCGCGCTGGCAATCGTGTTGACGAGCGTACCGCTTTATCGCTCGGTGAAGCAGGAGTTCATTCCGACAAACGTCGACGAAGCGGAATTTGAAGTCAGCGTCAACGGTCCCGAAGGCACGAACCTCGCCGTGATGAATGAAGTCATCACCGCGATGGAGAAAGACATTCTGGAGACGCCGGGTGTGCGGCTCGTGCTGTCGTCGTCGGGCGGAAGTTTTCTCGGCGGTGTAAACCAGGGCAGCGCATACGTGCGTATCGCGCCGCACGAAGAGCGCACGCTCTCGTTTGGAAAATTCTGGAATGAGCTGAAGAAGGGACATCCGTTCAACGCCTTCAAAGGAAACTACACGCAACAGGACGTGATGGTTGAAGTGCGACGGCGACTCCAGAAGTACGCGCCGATGCGCATCGGTGTGCGCAACGCGCAGTCGTTCAACTTTGGCACCGGTGGCCGCACTGATATCGACTTCGTTCTTCGTGGACCAGAGCTCGTCGCGCTCGCTGGTTATGCAGATGACTTGGTCGAGCGATCGAAGAACCTCGGCGGTATCGTCGACGCTGATACGACTCTGAAACTCAACA
>DASYFE010000159.1:0-49607 GCA_036498585.1 Pyrinomonadaceae bacterium
CGCCTCCGGCAAACTCACGCTCACCAAAGTCTCCGCAGGTCGACATTCTGTTCGTGTTCGCGCGAATGGATTTAAAGAAGCGACTGCCGCCTTACTTCCCGGGCGTCGTGCGCTCGCCGTGAAGCTCATGGCCACGACCGATCCGGCAGAACTGAAATTTCAGGAAGCCGAAGCTGCGCGTGAGAAAGCGCGCGATGATCCGTCATTGCAAAGCGCCGCCGATCTTTATCGTGAAGCGATCAAACTGCGGCCCGCCTTTCCCGTGGCTCAGGTCGGCCTCGCGCGCGTGCTGATGTCGCGAAACGAGTTCAAGGAAGCACACGGCGCGATTGACGCCGCACGGCGCACGCGACCGGCGTATGCCGAAGCTTCAGCGGTTGAAGGTCGCATTTATCGCGAAGAAGCATTTGACGACGACGCGATACGGTCTTTTCGCCGGTCGATCAGAGAAGGCGGCGGCGTGCAGCCTGAAGCTTACGTCGGCATGGCGAAAGTTTGGGAAGACAAGGGCGATTTTACGCAAGCGATTGTTGAATACAGAAAGGCATTGGCCCAACTTTCGGACAGCGAGCCAGTGATCTACCAGATGCTCGGCGCCGCGTACGAACGCGTCGAGAAGCCGAAAGAAGCGGTAACTGCTTACGAGAAGTATCTCGAGTTAGCGCCAAACGGCAGCTACGCCGCGGCAATTCGCTCGATCCTCACACAACTGAAACGCGAAGCCGCCGGCGAGCAGATCATTCCTTAAATCTATGTAATCTGTGGTTAAATTGCTTTCCTATGACTACAGCAGCACCCTCAAAAAGCAAGTATGTATCTCAGAAGGCAAGCTCGTTTACCGAGTCGGTGATTCGGGAAATGACGCGCGAGGCGTTGAAGTATGGCGCCGTGAACCTGTCGCAAGGCTTCCCGGATTTCGCCGCGCCCGCCGACATCAAGCGTCGCGCGATGGAAGCAATCGATCAGGACATTAATCAGTACGCCATCACGTGGGGCGCGAAAGATTTTCGCGACGCGATTGCCGCGAAGACGCACTCGTATCTCGGCATCGAGATCGATCCGGAAACGGAAATCACAGTCACGTGCGGCTCAACTGAAGGCATGATCGCGGCGATGATGGCCACGGTCGATCCCGGCGACGAGGTCATCATCTTCGAGCCCTTCTACGAGAATTACGCGCCCGACGCGATCCTTTCCGACGCGCATCCGGTTTACATACCGCTGCGCGCGCCTGACTGGAGCTTCGATCGCGATCAGTTACGCGCTGCGTTCAATAAGAAAACGAAAGCCATCATCATTTGCAATCCGAACAATCCGACCGGGAAAGTTTTTAGTCACGATGAAATGGAGTTTATCGCCGGGCTCTGCCAGGAGTTCGACGCACTGTGCTTTACCGACGAGATTTACGAGCACATCCTTTACCCGCGTGAAGGCGCCGAGATCAAACACATCTCGATGGCCCAGCTCGACGGCATGCGCGAGCGAACTGTCGTCGTAAACTCCATGTCGAAAACTTACTCCGTGACCGGTTGGCGCGTGGGTTACTGCATCGCGCCGCCGGACATCAACAGCGGCATTCGCAAGGTCCACGATTTTCTGACAGTCGGGGCGGCGGCGCCATTGCAGACGGCCGGCGCTTACGCGTTGTCGTTGCCGCAGGAGTATTACGACACGATGCAGCGCGATTATCGGCGGCGTCGCGACATGCTGTTGCCGGTACTCGAGCAGTCAGGATTCGGAACGTTTGCACCTGACGGCGCTTACTACATCATGACTGACATCTCGAAGTTTGGCTTTGCGGATGACGTGGAGTTCACGCGGCATTTGATTCGGGAGATTGGTGTGGCGTGCGTGCCTGGATCGAGCTTCTACAGCAATCCCGCCGATGGCGCGCAGCAGGTGCGCTTCTGCTTCTGTAAGAAAGATGAGACGCTGCACAGCGCGGCTGAGCGATTGTCGAAACTGAAATCTCGTTAATCTTGTAAATCCTTTTGACAGGATTGCAGGATTTTCAGGATAAACATGACTATGAAATTTCTTGCCGCAATCTTGACGTTACTCGTGTGTTTGACGCCGGCCATCGCGCAGCAGCAAGCCGATCCGGAGTTTGACACTTCAGTCGCACATCCCGCGTACAAAAAAGAGGGACCGCGCGTGATGTTCGACGAGGCGCATCACAACTTCCACACCTCCGACGGCCGCTACAAACCATTCGTCGATCTGCTGGCGAACGACGGCTACAACGTCATTCGTAATCGACAGCCGTTCGTTAAGGCACGGCTCAGCGGGTTCAAGATTCTCGTCATCGCGAATGCGCTCGGAGCCGAAGAGGACGACGACAAAGGCGCCGATGATTCAGCGTTCACCGCGGAAGAGATTGCCGCGGTCGCCGATTGGGTGAAGGGCGGCGGCGCTTTGCTGCTCATTGCCGATCACGCGCCCTTTGGTGGCGCGGCGTCGGCGCTCGCGAACAGTTTCGGCGTGGATATGAGCAAGGGTTACACATTCGATCCTAAAAACTCGGTCGCCGGCAATCCTTCAATACTGATCTTCTCTCGCGAGAACAAACTTCTCATCACTCATCCGATAACGGAAGGTCGCGGAGAAAACGAGCGCATCAATCTGGTGATGAGTTTCACTGGTCAATCATTGAAAGGACCGGAAGGCAGTGTCGAGATTCTCAAGTTGTCAGACTCCGCGACGGACAAGCCAACTTACACAGCCGAAACGTCAACACCCGCCGCCGGACGCGCTCAGGCGATCGCGTTGAAGTTTGGCAAGGGCCGGGTGGTGGTGCAAGGCGAAGCGGCGATGTTGTCGGCGCAGATTTTCGGTGCGGAAAAAAATCAGATGGGAATGAATGTGCCGGGGACCGATAACAAGCAATACGCGCTCAATCTGCTCCACTGGCTGTCAGGGATATTGAAGTAGTGTGGGACAAGAAACGTCAGTTGATTTGGATTGCGGGCGGCGTGCTGATGGGAACGTACGTCGCTTACTCGAACGCCTTCACCGACGACAAAGAGTTTTCGTTGAGCTTCTTCGTCTTCATGGAAGTGCTGATTTTGCTGATTATGGCGGGGCTCTTTTATTTCTACTCGCGGCGTTCGTAGTTCATCTTGTTAATTCTGTAAATCATGTAATCCTGTCTAAGTCTTTCACACGATTTCAAGATTTACAGGATTTACAAGATTAATTGGGTTGTTGCATTGATTTGGACCGGACCGTGATTCCTTCGTTACCAACCACCAACAAACTGCGGGCTTGCCCGAACGGCGCACTCGACGGCACATACGAGAGAACGTAGCGATTCTGTCGTAGCTCATCGCAAATCGCTTTCGCTGCTACTGACGGTTCATCTATTGAAAAGATCTGCCCGCCGGTCCCTTCCGCCAGCTTATCGATCACGACTTTCGGCTTCGGCACGTCGCGCCGAATCGCGCCGCGCGTGCGATCGACCGCCTGGACCGCATAGACCATGATGTTCTCTGTCTGTAGCTCCGCCAGCGTCTGTTCGAACGTTGCTTTGCTGCCACGATCGAGACCGTCACTGATCACGACGATGATGCGCTTCGGATTCTGCATCGGCCGCAAGGCTTCTTCGACCACCGCACGGATCGCGTCGAACAAGTACGGCTGACCCTTCTTCCGAAACAGTTTCAAAGACGATTCGATCGCTTTCGCATCGTCGGTCCAGTCAGAGACTATCTCGGCATGTTCGTCATAGCCGACGATCAGCAACTTGTCGCCTTCAAAAATCTCGTAAGCGAACTCGCGCGCGGCCTGCTCGAGCTTTTCGACGTCCGCGCGAATCGTTAATGAATTGTCGACGAGGAGAACGATGCGCGCCGGCGACGGATCGGGCGTGAAGTTGCGAATTGACTGCTGAACGCCGTTGTCGAAAACCGCCACGTCGTTGCTCGTGACCGGGTTGGTCTGCTTGTTGTCGCGTCGCGCCACGACGCCGATCATCACGCCGCCCGCAGCGTTCGCGTTTGGTCGAACGCCGGATTGGGCCAGGATCGAGATTGACAGCAATCCGATGACGAGGAGGATGATCAGGAGTTTAGATCGCGAACGCATGTTGAAATCCGGAGCGGCTATTCGCCGGTTGAAGCTTTCGGAGGTGAAGCCTTGTCGGAAGTCTCAGAAGTCTTCTGGGGGGTGCTCTCTTTCTTCTTGTCTGTTTTTTCGGCTTTTGACTCGGTCGTTGACTCGGATTCGGACTTCTCGCTTTTAGTTGTCTTTCCGGCGTAATCGGTGACGTACCAGCCGGAGCCTTTGAACTGAATCGCGGGCGCGGAGATCTTCTTTTCGAGCTTCCCGCCGCACTTGCGACACTTCGTCAGCGGCTTGTCGCTGAGCTTCTGGAAGGCCTCGACGTGCGCCCCACATTTTCTGCATTCATACTCATAAATCGGCATGGGAGGATTATAGCAATCATGTGAATCCTGTACATCCTGGAATCCTGTCTAAGTCTTTGTCAGGATTTCAGGATTTGCAGGATAACTTGATATCCTCTGTACCCGTACGATGTCGAACACCGCTCAATCCCTTTCTCTGGAACGCAAGATCAAAATGCATGAGGCGCGCGAGGGGATTATCAACCGCCTCGCGATGACTCTGCCTCACGCGATCAATCTCGACCGCTTCCTTAACGTCATCGTCTCCGAGCTGGGCCGGATGATGAACGTCGATCGCTGCGACGTGATCCAGTTGAAGTCTGCCAGCGAGCTGCGGATCAGTCACGAGTGGCGCGCGTCGAATGACGTGCCTTCGAGTCTCGGCACGGTCATCCCGCTCGACCTCAAACAGCTTCAGGAGCACGTCGATCTGCGGAAGCCAATCCGGCTGGACGACATCTCGGCCTCTGGTCTCGATCAAAAGGTGCGATACCTTGCTGCGAGTCTAGGTACACGATCGTTACTCGTCGTGCCGGTCATGCTTGGCGAAGACGTGCTCGGCCTCGTTGGTCTACACACTACGCACTCGCCGCGCGAGTGGCTCGACGATGAAGTCAGTTTCCTGCAATCGATCGCCGGGCAGATCGCAATCGGTTATCAATACACGCGGCTCTACACCGACAAGGAACGCGAAGCCGAAACGAAGCGCGCACTGTTGTCGATCGCGAATGCGTTGAATGCGCGCTCGGATTTTGGAGAGGTTTCGTCGCTTGTGCTCGAACGCGCGATTGCCCTCGTGCATGCTGATTATTCAGCGCTGGGCATACTCGATCCGGCGGGTAGTCGTCTCAGTCTCGCGGCGTTCAAGGCTGCGCCGGAAGCGGCTGTCGATTCTGTTCACGGCTTGTTCGACTCGTACGGCAAATCGGTCGACTTGACTACGTTTCCAGCGATGGTCGAAGTGCTCGCGCAGGGAAAAACACTGCGTCTGCTGGAGACTGATCTGCCGTTTACCTGGCGGATGGCTTTCAACGTCGTGCTCGGCGCCCGCGCGGCGCTCGTCGCTCCTGTGAGAGTTGGTGGACAAACGTTTGGGTTACTCGGACTGGTTTGGAGCCAGGAGCGCGATGGTTTTGAGGATCACGATGTCGCCCTCGTTGAAGGCATCGCCGATCAGATCGGAACAGCGCTCGAGCGCGATCAGTTGTCGGCAGAAATCATGCACCTGCGCAGTGCGCTGCACGAGCGCTACGGCGAGGAACGCATCATCGGTCAGACGCCTATAATACGTCGCGCGATCGAGCTCGCGTTGAGCGTTGCTGACACGCAGACTACTGTTTTGATCGAGGGCGAATCGGGAACGGGTAAAGAGCTGCTCGCGAATTTGATCCATTTCAATTCGGGTCGCGAAGACCACCCTTACGTCAAGCTAAACTGCGGCGCGATTCCCGAGACGCTGCTCGAGTCGGAACTGTTTGGTCACGAGAAGGGCGCGTTTACTGATGCGCGCATGTTGCGTCGCGGCCGGTTTGAAGAAGCGAATGGCGGCACGCTGTTTCTCGACGAGGTCGGCGAGATGAGCCCGTCGGCGCAGGTGAAGCTGTTGCGCGTGTTGCAGGATGGTGAGTTCATGCGTGTTGGTGGTAGTGAAGTGATCAAGACCGATGTGCGCGTGCTCGCGGCGTCGAATGTCGATCTGAAACGCGCAGTTGATCTCGGGAGTTTTCGGCAGGATCTGTTTTACAGGCTGTCAGTATTTCCGATTAAGCTGCCGCCCTTGCGTGAGCGACCCGAAGACATTCACCCGCTCGTGATCCACTTCCTCGAGCACTACAAACAGAAGACCGGGCGCTTCATTTCCGGAATCTCGAAAGACGCGCTCCAGGCGTTTATTACTTACGACTGGCCCGGCAATGTTCGTGAGCTTGAAAACGCGATCGAGCGGGCGGTGATCATTGCTTCCGGGCGAGCGATTGAGCTCGAAGATCTACCGGAAGCGATCAGCAAGATCGCGTTGCAGGACCGCGACCGGATCAAAGTCGAACGTGCAAAAGCAGCGAGCGAGGGACGCACGACGACTTTCGAGGTCACGGTTCCTTCGTCGATGGAAGAGATCGAGCGCCAGGCAATCGAGGCCACGCTCGACTACACCGACGGCGACAAATCCCACGCCGCCCGCGCCCTCGGCATCGGCCGCAAGACGCTCTACCGCAAGCTGGAGCAATACGGCAACGGCCAGTCATAAGTCTCTGCGTATCTTTGCGGTCTCTGCGTTGAATAGCCCTTTTAACGCAGAGAACGCAAAGATACGCAGAGAACGCAGAGACCCAATCGGGCTCTGCTGACCTTGGGTTTCATTGCCTCAACTCTCAACCATTTGCTATAGTCCAAAACCGTAATCCTCGTAATTTTGTTGTAAGAAAGGACCCCAGAAAATGGGAGACGAAAGTATCTCGAACAAACTGACTTACCTGCTCATCGGCGGCGGCATCGGTGCGATTCTCGCACTGCTTTTTGCCCCTAAATCGGGCCACGAACTGCGCGGCGACATCGCCGACGCCACCCGGAAGGGTATCGATCGCTCGCGCGAGGCAGCGCAACAGTTGGGTGACCGTGCCGGTGAATACTACGAAGCAACGCGCGGCCGTGCCGCCGAGCTGTATTCGCAAGCGTCGGAGAGAGTTTCCGACGTGGCCCAAAGCGCGCGCGATGCTGCGTCACGTCAAACGGGAACTCTGACCGCGGCAATCGACGCCGGCAAGAAGGCTTACCAGGAAGAAAAGCGCAAGACCGAAATGTCCGGCCGCATCGAAGCGCCAAACTTTGGTGGTGGTGAGTCGACCAACTAACCAGAAATGAATCTCGCATTGCTACAAATGAGCACTAACGATCCGATGTTCTGGATCATGGTGATCATCGCTGCTTCGTTTGTCTTTATTGCTGTGGCGATGATCGCGCTCGCGGTTTTCGTCAGCCGCGCGGTGAAGACTGTGAACCGGCTTGAAGAGAAGATCGAGCCGCTGCTCGAACGCGTCACTGCGATTAGCGAACAGGGTAAACTGGTCGCCGTGCAGGGGAAACTGATTGCCGAGCAGTTCACGGCAGTCTCGGGTCACCTGTCGACGGCGACGGGGCACGTTTCCGAGTCGCTGGCGGTGATCAAGAGTGAGATCATTGAGTTGAAGGAGCTGGTGAGTGATACGGCGGTCGAGGCTCGGGATAAAGTCGAGCTGGTGAGCCGCACGATCGATCGCACGCACATGCAGGTGGCGCAAACGACGGACTATGTGCAGTCGAAGGTGATAGAGCCTGCGCGCGAGATTGCGGCGATTATGGCGGGCTTCCGCCGTGGCCTCGAGGTTCTCGTGGCGCCGATGCCGAAGCCCATTAATCAAACATACGCCGAGGATGAGATGTTTATCGGTTGAGATAATCACGATGTGATTGCAAAGAACCCGAGCTCATCCAATGAGGGGCTCGGGTTCTTGCTTTATAAAGAACCGTCGAATGCACAGAACCGAGCGCGGTAGCGCCGGGTCAAAACTCAACATAGGGCGTGTGCGGGAACGTTGACCCGGCGCTACCGCGCTCGGTTCTGTAGTGCATCCTGTAATCCTGTCTAAGGCTTTGTTACTATTTACGACTTACGCTTATGTCTACTGAAACCCCGCTCGATCTCAAGAAGACCATCAATCTGCCAAAGACCGCCTTCGCGCAGAAGGCCAATCTGGCGCAGGGAGAACCAGCGCGCCTGGAGAAATGGAACAAGCTCGATCTCTATCGACTCATTCGCCGCGCCGGTGATGGCCGCCCAAAGTTCATCATGCACGACGGCCCGCCATACGCGAACGCCGATATCCATCTCGGCACCGCGATGAACAAGATCCTTAAAGACTTCATCGTCAAATCTCGCACGATGATGGGCTTCGACACTCCTTACGTTCCCGGTTACGACTGCCACGGTTTGCCGATCGAGACCTTCGTCGAAAAAGACCTCGAGAAAAAGGGCAAGAAGAAGAACGAGTTGAGTGTCGAGGTGTTTCGTCGCATCTGTCGCGAGCACGCTGAGAAGGCCTTGAAGAGCCAGACGCGCGATTTCAAACGACTCGGCATTCTGGGCGAGTGGGACAATCCGTATCTCACGATGTCGAATCACTACGAAGCCGAGACGGCGCGGATGTTCGCGCGGTTTGTCGAGCGTGGCTGGGTTTACAAAGGCGCGCGGCCGGTTTACTGGTGTCTCAAAGACCAGACCGCGCTCGCTGAAGCTGAGGTTGAGTATCATCAGCACACGAGCCCCTCGGTGTATGTGAAGTTTCCGCTGGGGAGTGATCCGGCGTTGATCGATCCTGCGCTCGCCGGACGAAAAGTGTTCCTGATTATCTGGACCACAACGCCGTGGACGCTGCCTGCAAATCTCGGCATCACTGTGCATCCTGATTTTGAGTACTCGGCGTTCGAGTATGGCGATGAGGTTTATATCGTTGCGAGTGAGCTCATTGAGGCGGTCGCGGGGAAGTGTGGTCTTGGATCTGATTTGAAGGTGCTTGCGCGCTTTCCGGGTTCGAAGCTTGATCGACTCGAGGCACGTCATGCGTGGCTCGATCGACCTTCGCTGTTGATGGTCGGCGAGCACGTGACGCTCGGCGGTGAAGCCGATGCGGAGACGGAGCTTGACGTCAGCGAAGCGCAGAAAAAATCAGATCACAAAGCCGGAACAGGTCTCGTACACACCGCGCCGGGTCATGGTCATGACGACTTCGTGATCGGCAAGCGCTACGGTTTGGAGATCTATTGCCCGGTCGACAATGCGGGACGTTTCACGCCCGAAGTCGAACACTTCGCGGGACAGCGCGTGTTTGATGCGAACGATCCGATCGTTGAGTTTATGCGCGAGAAGGGCGTGCTGCTTTTCAGTGAGAAGTACGACCATCGTTATCCGCATTGCTGGCGCTGCAAGAACCCGGTGATCTTTCGTGCGACGCCGCAGTGGTTCATCGCCATGGACCAGGCGCACACCGATCTCGTCGAGAAGGATGAAGACGGTCGCGACCGAAGCAATTTCACTGACAACTTGCCGGAAACGCCTGCTGCATCGTTGCGGGCGGCGGCGCTTTCGGAGATCGAGCGCGTCAACTGGATTCCCGGCTGGGGCGTCGACCGCATGCGCAACATGCAGAAAGGTCGGCCAGACTGGTGTGTGTCGCGCCAGCGTGTTTGGGGCGTTTCGATTCCGGTTTTCTACTGCGCGCGCTGTACCGAAGCCGTGGCCGAGCCGTCTGTGATCAATCACGTCGCGGACATCTTCGAGCGGGAGTCGGGCGATGCCTGGTACACGCATCCGGCTGAGGAGTTGTTGCCGCCGGGTTATACGTGCAAAGGATGTGGCGCGCAGGAGTGGACCAAGGAGACTGACATTCTCGACGTCTGGTTCGATAGTGGCACGTCGTCTGTAGCGGTGCTGGAAAACCGGCCGGAGTTGCGTTGGCCTGCGGATGTTTACATCGAAGGCGGGGATCAGTTTCGAGGTTGGTTTAATTCGTCGCTCCTCATCGGCATCGCGGCCCACGATCGGGCGCCATACAAGACCGTGATCACGCACGGCTGGACGCTCGACGCGCAGGGTCGCGCGATGCACAAGTCTGCGGGTAACGCGATCGAGCCTGACAAGGTGATCAAGCAGTCGGGCGCGGAGATCATTCGTCTGTGGTGTGCGTCGACAAACTATTTCGACGACATGCGCGCGTCTGACGAGATCCTTCAGCGTGTGACTGATGGGTATCGCAAGTTGCGAAATACGGCGCGGTTTGCACTCGGAAATCTCGACGGGTTCGATCCGGCGCGAGACACCGTGCCCTACGACGAGTTGGAAGAGATCGACCGCTGGGCGCTGGCGGAGCTCAGCCGCGTGACGAAAGAGGTGCTCGCGGCGTACGAAGCTTACGAGTTTCACAACGTCTATCGCGCGTTGTTCAACTGGGCGACGGTGACATTATCGGCGCGCTATTTCGACATCATCAAGGATCGGCTTTACACGTTTGCGCCGCGTAACAAAGCGCGGCGTTCGGCGCAAACCGTGCTACTCGATATTGCAGACGCATTCGCGCGAATGCTCGGGCCGTTCCTCGTTTTCACGGCTGACGAGATCTGGGAAAACTTGCCGGACCGCGCGGAGCCGTCGATCCATCTCGCGCTCTTGCCGAAGGCTTCGGAAGAGAGTCACGAGGCGCTGCTGGCCGAGTGGGAACGGCTGTTTGCAATCCGCGACGACGTGTTGCGTGCGTTGGAAGAAGCGCGCGTCGCGAAGCAGATCGGGAGCTCACTGCAAGCGAAGGTCACATTGCGGGCTTCCGGAAGCGCGCTCGAATTGCTCCAGAAGCATCAGAGTGATTTGCGGTATTTGTTCATCGTGTCGCAGGTAGAGCTTGGCAGCGCGCCGGAAGGCGAGGGCGTTTCGATCGCGATCTCGGTTGCCGACGGCGAGAAATGTGAGCGCTGCTGGAATTATTCGACGCGCGTCGGTGAATGGGAGCGTTACCCAACCGTTTGCGAGCGCTGCGTCGCCGCGTTGAAGGAGATCGAGGAGGCCGCATAGCAACCAGCATCGACAATGCCACCGGCTTTCGCACGCGCTTCGCCTGGCGCGCCGGATACCTGCTGGCTGCGTTCGGTTTGTACATGGCCGACCAGGCGTCAAAAGCGTGGGCAGTGAAGACGCTGCGCTTCGGCGATGAGCGCGTCGTGATTCGCGGGTTTTTGCAGTTCATCTACACTGAAAACCCGGGCATCGCGTTTGGGCAGTTGCAGGAAGGTGGCGCGTTTGGCCGCTGGTTCTTCGTCGTACTCGCGGTGCTCGCCGCGATTGCAGTGTTCTACTACTTCATGCGCACGCCACGTAACGATGATCGCGTGCTCGGCGCGTGCGCGCTCCTACTTGCGGGGATTTCGGGTAACCTGACTGACCGCGCTCGACTCGGTTACGTGATCGATTTCATCGTCCTGCACGCCGGCGACTACCACTGGCCCACGTTCAATATCGCCGATGCGAGCATTACTGTCGGAGCTTTATTGTTGGCGTACGATCTAATTTTTAGCCACAGATCGGCACGGATAAAAGCGGATGTATCCTGAGCTATTTCGAATCGGTAATTTCCCCATCAACACCTACGGCGTGTTTCTCGCTCTCGCGTTTCTCTGCGCGATTCTGATCGCGGTCAGGCTTGCGCGGCGCGATGGATTGCCGGCCGAAAAAATCTACGACCTCAGTTTGTGGATGCTGCTGGCCGGACTGGTCGGCTCGAAGATCCTGATGCTCTTCACGGAGCCCGATTACCGCGACAATCCGGCGCTGCTTCTGTCTCTCGATTTTCTGCGTTCAGGCGGTGTGTTTTATGGCGGCTTGCTCGGCGCGGTGCTCGCCGGCTACTTCCTGATGAAGCGTTACAAGTTGCCGTGGTGGAAAACTGCTGACGCGTGTGCGCCCGGCATCGCTGTCGCCAACTTCTTCGGTCGCCAGGGCTGTTTCGCCGCCGGCTGTTGCTGGGGTAAGCCGACAACGCTTCCGTGGGGCGTGAAGTTTTCGGAGCTGGGCCACCAGATCACGGGCGTGCCGACTGATGTTCACCTTCATCCGACGCAGCTTTACGAGTCGTTCGCGATGCTGCTCGCGTTTTTCTTCCTGCTGTGGCTGCACAAACGCAAACGCTTCGACGGACAAGTCATTCTCGCGTACGCATTGCTCTACTCCGCGATTCGTTTCGCGATCGAATTCGTGCGTGACGATCCGCGTGGCGACGTCTTCGGTCTGACGTCGCTGACCGGGCTCTCGACCTCGCAGTTGATCAGCCTTGTCATCGGCATCTGGGCGCTCATTCTCCTGATCCGTCGACGCCGCCGCGCTAATTCTGTAAATCTTGAAAATCCTGTAATCCTGTCAAAAACAGCCGTATGAACCCACTAAAACTACCCCTGTTTTTAGCCCTCGCCATTCTTTTGTTTATCTCCCCCGCGAACACGCAAGAGAATCAAGAGAAACACCTGCAAAATATCAAGCAGCTAACCTTCGGCGGCGAGAACGCTGAAGCTTACTTCTCCGCGGACGGTAAGCAGCTCATCTTCCAATCAACGCGCGACGGCCACGGCTGCGATCAGATCTACACGATGAACATCGACGGCTCGAACCCGAAGATGATCTCCAACGGCGATGGGCGCACGACGTGTTCGTACTTCTTCCCGAACGCGAAGCGTATTCTCTATTCGTCAACCCATCTCGGTGATAAGCAGTGTCCGCCACGACCGGACTTCTCGAAAGGTTACGTGTGGGCTGTGTATCCGACGTTCGACATCTTCACCGCGAAGCCTGACGGCTCCGATCTGAAGCAACTGACAAACACGCCCGGCTACGACGCCGAAACGACGATTACTCTCGACGGCAAGAAGCTTGTGTTCACGTCGATGCGTGATGGCGATCTCGATATCTACACGATGGACGCGAATGGCAAGAACGTGCGTCGACTCACAAATGAGCTCGGATACGACGGTGGGCCATTCTGGTCGTACGACGGCAAGCAAATCGTTTATCGCGCATACCATCCGCAGACGGACCAGCAGAAAGCCGACTATACGGAGCTGCTGAAACAGAATTTGATTCGTCCGACGACGCTCGAAATCTGGGTGATGAATGCTGACGGCTCGAACAAGCGGCAGGTAACGAGCAACGGCAAGGCCAACTTTGGTCCATACTTCTTCCCGGATGGGAAGCGAGTCATCTTCGCTTCGAACATGGACGATCCGCGCGGTAGGAATTTCGATCTTTACAAGATCAATGTCGATGGGACCGGATTAGAACGGATTACGTTCAACGACACGTTTGATGGGTTTCCGATGTTCTCGCCTGACGGGAAGAAGCTCGTGTTCGCCTCGAATCGAAATGCGAAAACGCAGGGCGACACGAATGTGTTCATCGCTGATTGGGTTGAATAAGACAGTTCACGCAAAGAAGCGAATATGAAACTCCAAAGATTTACACTCCTTATCGCCGCTCTCTTGTTTACGGGTGCCGTTGCTGCACAGGAGACGCTTGAGCCCTCTGCGGCGAAGATTCAGCAGTCCGTCACCTATCTCGCCTCTGACGAGTTGGATGGTCGACGCACCGGAACCGCTGGAGCCAATGAGGCCGCGAAGTACATCGCCAAGGAGTTCGAGCGTCTGGGACTCCGGCCTGCTCCCGCAACTGACTCTCGCAAAATCAACGTCATGCTGGCGCGTTACCTGCAAACGTTCCCGTACATCGGTAGCGTGGAGCTAGGCAAGAACAATGTGTTCTCAGTTCGCAGTGGCGAGACTCTGAATTTTCGCGTTGGCGAAGACTGGATGCCGCTCGGCATTTCAACAAATAAGAAGCTCGAGTTAACAGAAGTCGTATTCGCCGGCTATGGCATCACCGCCAACGAGCTCAATCACAACGACTACAAAGGCACTTACTCGAAAACCCAGGTTGCCGTGATCCAAAAGGGCACTCCCGACGGCGACAATCCACACGGAAAATTTACAACCGCGGGTCAGTTGCGTTTTAAAGTCGCGGCCGCTCAGAGCGCGGGTGTTGGCGCGCTTTTAATCATCTCGAGTGAAGACGATCTCAAAAATGATGCGCTCGCGCGCTTGCACTACGACAACGCCGGACTCGCAGGCATTCCGGTTGCCGTGATCTCCAAACAGACAGCGGAGAAGCTCGCGAATGCGAAACAGGTCACACTCGCGACCGACGTCGTACGTGTCGATGTCGCAGCACACAACGTTGTCGGCGTGATCGAAGGCTCAGATCCAGTTCTCAAGGACGAGAGCATCATTATCGGCGCGCACTACGATCATCTCGGTCGTGGTGGTGAAGGAAGTCTCGCGGCACGCGAAGGCGAGATCCATCACGGCGCTGACGACAACGCCTCCGGAACCGCAGGCGTGCTCGAGCTCGCTCGCATCTTCAGCACACAACGGCCGAAGCTCAAACGCACACTAGTCTTCATCGCTTTCAGTGGCGAAGAGGAAGGACTGCTCGGCTCGAATTACTACGTCAACCATCCGCTCATGCCGCTCGACAAAACCGTGGCTATGATCAACATGGACATGATCGGCCGCATGAAAGATCGCAAACTCATAGTCGGCGGTGTGGGAACGGCGAAAGAGTGGCGCCAGCTTATTACCACCGGCGCGAACGGCGCATTCGAGCTAACGATGAATGAAGACGGCTACGGCCCGAGCGATCACTCATCGTTCTACAGCAAACAGATCCCCGTTCTGTTCTTTTGGACGGGAACGCACAACGACTATCACAAACCGTCTGACACGTTCGAGAAGATCAATTACAACGACGAGGCGCGCATTCTGAGTCTCGTGGCGCGCATCGTGAAAGACGTCGACGCAGCCGATCCGCGACTCACGTTCACGACTGCAAAAAGCGACCCGCCGCGCGGTGGTGGCTTCCGCGTTTATCTGGGAACGATTCCAAACTACGCTGACACTAACGATGGATTATTGCTCGACGGCGTGCGCGACGATTCGCCCGCGGCAAAGGCCGGACTGAAAGCAGGCGATCGTGTCGTCAAGATCGGCAATCGCGACGTGAAGAACGTTTACGATTACACGGCGGCGCTGGGAGAAATGAAAGCCGGTCAGGAGTATGTGGTCGAAGTGATACGGGGTAGTGAGAAGTTGACTATGAAGATCGTACCTGCGGCCAGAAACTAATTTGCCACGGATTACACGGAAAAAGTTGGGTTCTGATCCGCGTAATCCGTGGCCCAAATTCTTACCAGCGAGGTTCGCGCTCGTAACGATCGTTATCGCGATCACGGCCGCCACCGCCGCCGTAACCACCACGACCACCACCGCCACCACGTCCACCACCATAACCGCCACGACCGCCACCGCCCCGATCCGTCCTGGGCTTGGCTTCGTTGACGGTTAGATTGCGTCCGCCAAAGTCTTTGCCATTGAAAGCCTCGATGGCTGCTGCTGCTTCTTCAGGGGTTGCCATTTCCACAAAAGCAAAGCCGCGCGATCGTCCTGTCTCGCGATCTTCAATGACTGAAGCTGATTCGACTGTTCCTACTGACGCGAAAGCTTCGCGCAGTTCATCGCTCGTAGTACGAAACGATAGATTTCCGACATAGAGTTTTGTAGCCATTCTAACTATCCTTATCTGAAGGGAAGCGCGGGTCTTGCTGGAATTCGCTGATCCAGTTCGGGGGGGACGACCGATACTTTCGGCGAGCTGCGACGAACCCGATGCTCTAAAAATACTCGAGAGCGGCTTCTAACTGGTTGACAACTGCCTCACTCTCTATTCAGCCGAACCTCGTCGCCTTAACGATCACGGGCAGGCGCAATCACCGTTGATGCGCGAGAGCAGGTAACTGGTAAGCAAAAGTATGCAGGAGCCCTTGGAAAGGGTCAAGAACAAATTTGAGCTTTAATCCACAGATTACACAGATTCGGTATAATCCGTGTAATCTGTGGATAAAAACAACGTAGAAAGGTTTGGAAAATGTCGCAACGTATTCCTATCACTGTGGCCAATGGCGACGGCATCGGGCCGGAAATCATGGCCGCCACGCTTCGCATCCTCGAAGCTTCAGGAGCGCCCCTTGAGATTGAAACCATCGATATCGGCGAGAAAGTCTATCTCGCCGGCAACTCGTCGGGCATCGAGCCGAGCTCGTGGGAATCGTTACGACGCACCAAAGTCTTTCTTAAGGCACCCATCACCACGCCGCAGGGCGGTGGCTACAAGAGCCTGAATGTCACTGTTCGTAAAGTGCTCGGGCTGTACGCCAACGTACGTCCTTGCGTCTCGTATCACCCGTTTGTCGAGACGAAGCATCCGGTAATGGACGTCGTGATTGTGCGTGAGAATGAAGAGGATCTTTACGCTGGGATCGAGCACCGACAAACGAACCAGGTCGTGCAGTGTTTGAAACTGATCTCGCGTCCCGGATCGGAAAAGATTGTTCGTTACGCGTTCGAATATGCGCGCCGGAATAACCGCAAGAAAGTCACCTGCTTCACGAAAGACAACATCATGAAGCTGACTGACGGTCTGTTTCACAAGATCTTTGACGAAGTTGCGGCTGAATATACCGACCTCGAAAACGAGCACTGGATCGTCGATATCGGCGCTGCAAAACTCGCTGACACGCCGGAAGCATTCGACGTGGTCGTGATGCCAAACCTTTATGGCGACGTACTGTCCGACGTTGCCGCGCAGATCGCCGGATCAGTCGGACTGGCCGGTTCGGCAAACATCGGCGAGCACGTCTCGATGTTTGAAGCGATTCATGGATCTGCGCCGCGCCGCGCGGGACAGAACCTTGCGAATCCGTCGGGACTGCTGCTCGGCGCGGTGATGATGCTGGTCCACGTCGGCTTAACTGACCATGCCGAGCGTGTTCACAACGCCTGGCTGCGCGCGATTGAGGACGGCATTCACACGTACGACATTTACGACGACAAAGTAAGCAAGCAGAAGGTTGGGACGAAGGAGTTTGCGGACGCGGTCATCGAGCGGTTGGGCCAAACGCCACAGATTCTGACGCCGAGGAAGTATTCGAAGGGCGAGGAGTCACATTCGAGCCGCGCCAGTGAAAGGAAGGCGCCGCAGAAGGAGCTCGTCGGCGTTGACGTTTTCCTCGACTGGACCCAGGGTTCGCCAAACGATCTCGGCGACGCGCTCAGTAAAGTCAACGGCGACGGCGTAAAACTCACGATGATCAGTAATCGTGGTGTGAAAGTTTGGCCGGGAGGTCACAAGGAAACTTTTTGTTCGGATCACTGGCGCTGTCGGTTTCTGACTGAGGCGAATGGGGGCAAAGTCGCTCATACGCAGGTTGTGTCGCTGCTCGGCCGCATCGCTGACGCGGATTTCGACTTCATCAAGACGGAAGGTCTTTATACATTCGACGGTGAGCGTGGGTTCTCGTTGGATCAAGGTGAATAGTGGGGAGAATAAGATGGCGGAAAAAAATGGAAATGAACCGTTGGTGGCAGTCATAATGGGTAGCCAGTCTGACTGGGACACGATGCGTCATGCGGATGAGACGCTGACTCAGTTCGGAGTGGAGCACGAGTGCCGGGTGATTTCGGCGCACCGGTCGCCTTCGCTGGCGGCGGAATTCGGATCAACCGCGGAATCCCGCGGGTTGGAAGTTGTCATAGCAGCGGCGGGCGGCGCGGCCCATCTCGCCGGCGTACTTGCGGCGCACACCACGCTGCCGGTGCTCGGCGTGCCGATGAAGAGCGACGCTCTGAACGGGCTCGACTCGCTGTTGGCGACGGTCCAGATGCCGGGTGGAATTCCGGTGGCAACGCTCGCGATCGGCAAGCCCGGCGCGATAAACGCCGCACTTTTCGCAGTCGCGATACTTGCGAACAGCCGGCCGGAGTTGCGGCAGAAGTTGCACGAGTTTCGCGCGGCACAGGAAAAGAAGATCCGCGAAACGGTGCTCTAGAGCTTTTGACAGGATTACAGGATTGCACGATTTTCAGGATTTTCTTGAAAATCCTGTAATCCTGTCGCACAATCGCCTCATGTAACACTCGCGCCCCAAACCACATCTCTCTCTCGCAACCCGATGGACCCAAAGCGAGCATGATCGGCCAGACAGTCTCCCATTACCGAATTCTAGAAAAACTTGGCGAAGGTGGCATGGGCGCGGTTTATCTCGCCGAGGACCTGCATCTCGCGCGGCGCGTCGCGATCAAGTTTCTCACTGCGACTGACCATCACTACCGGGCGCGCTTTATTCGTGAAGCGCGGGCTGTCTCCGCGCTGAGCCATACAAACATCGCGATGGTCCACGATTACGGCGAGACCACGACCGGTCAGCCGTTCATCGTGATGGAGTACGTCAAAGGGAAGTCGCTCAGCGATCTTCTCGACGAAGGGCTCACGCTCAATCGCACGGTTGAAATCATTTCGGCTGTTGCTGAAGCGCTCGGCGAAGCACATCAGCAGGGCATCGTCCACCGCGACATCAAGCCTTCGAACGTCCTCGTCAACGAGCGTAACCAGGTGAAGGTGGTCGACTTCGGACTCGTGAAGCACCTGTTTGAGCCGCCTTCGAGCGGCGTCGATCTCGATGCGAAGACGATTTACGCCACGAAAACCCGTAGCGATGTGATCGTAGGGACGCCGCTCTACCTTTCTCCCGAACAGGCGACCGGCAAAGAGGTTGACGGGCGCAGCGACTTGTTTGCGCTCGGGGCGCTGCTTTACGAGTGCATGACCGGGCAGTCGGCATTCTCAGGCGGAAGCGTGCTGGAGATTGGCGCGCAGATCATTCACGTCACGCCGCCACCGCCTTCGAAGATCAATCCCAACGTGACGCCCGCGCTCGATCGGGTGACGTTGAAGGCGTTGGAGAAGAAGGTCGACGCGCGCTACCAGACGGCGGCTGAATTTCTGTCAGACTTGAAAGCTGCGGCGGCGGGGTTGGGCGCCAATGGCGTTCCGGTATCGAGCAAGCCCGCGAAACCGACGGAAGGCTTCAAGCGCGCCACGAATGCGTTAGGAACGCTGACGATGCAACTGCGCCGGCAGCGTTTTTCAATTGCCTCCCTGATTCCCATTCTTATCGGGGCCTTACTGCTGATCGGGGCCGCCTATTACTTCTGGCCGCGGAGTTACTACAAACCGTCTGCAGCAGCTTTGCTCTGGTACGACCAGGGAACCGACAGCTTGCGCAACGGTGCTTTTTACCAAGCCAGCAAAGCGCTCACTCAAGCCGTTGCGATTGATAATAAATATGCGTTGGCCCATGCGCGACTCGCACAGGCATGGACCGAGTTGGATTACACCGATCGAGCAAAGGACGAACTGCTGATTGTATCGAAGCTCAGGGAACGTTCACCGCTTGCGCAGCAAGACTCTTTATATTTGGATGCGATCCTCGGAACCACGACCAGACAGTTTACTGACGCCATCACTGCTTATAGTGAGATCGTCAAACTCTCACCTGATGACGGATCCGTCTATGTAGATCTCGGATATTCCTATGAGAATGACGGCAACACTGACAAAGCACTCGAAAACTATCTAAAGGCGATAGAGCTGAATAAACAGTATGCGACCGCTTATTTTCGAGCAGGCATTATCTACAACCGGAAGCAGCAAACAGACAAAGCATCGTCAATGTTTGACGAGGCAGAGCGATTGTACAACGCCGGAAGTAATGAGGAGGGTACGATTGAGGTCCACCGATGGCGCGGCATTCTCTTGCGTGATAAGGGCAAGTTTGACGAGGCAAAGAGTCAGTTTCAACAGTCGTACGATGCTTCACGAGCCATCGGTAACGAAGCGCAACAAATCACGGCGTTGATCGATTTGAGTTATCTCCATTCACAACGCGGCTTGTTTGCGGAGGCGGAGAACTATGCGACGCAGGCTGTCAATTTCGCGCAGCAAAAACAACTTGAGAATCTCGCTGCGGGTGGTCTGTTAGAGCTCGGAAATTCCTTTTCCAGCATGGGCAACGATGAACGGGCGGAGTTCTACTTCAAGCAGGCGATCCAGTTTGCCAAGGCAAACAAAGGACGCTTTCGTGAAGCACGCGGTTTATCGAATCTCGGAGGTTTGTACATCACGACTTCACGAGTCGATGACGGCGTGCAAATGGTGCAGCAGGCATTGGAGTATTTTCAGCAAACGAATTATCCACGGAGCGTAAGTCTCTGCTTGTCACAGCTTGTTCGAGGCTATCGTCGTCAGGCCAACTTTGCCGCCGCCGAACAAGCGCTGAGTCAAAAGTTAGAAATCGTCAAGCGAAGCAATAGCCCGCAATCTGTAGCCGATCTCGATTATGAAATGAGTCTGCTGCGTCTTGACCAGGAAAACTATCCCGCCGCATTGGAAAAGTGTGACAGTGCTCTTAAGGCGTATGAATCAGCGAAAGACACATTTTCAATAGCATTTACCAACACGCTCCGGGCCAAGGCTTTGGCCCGCCTAGGTCGGGTTACCGAGGCCAAGAGTTTGCTTGAAGATCTCTTTAAGATGATCGATGAGCAGAAAGGTGCTTATTCGCAATTGCTGCCGGAGCTCCAACTCATTAACGCGGAGTTGAGCTACAGCGAAGGAAACCTCGGACACGCTACTGTCTCGGCAGATGAGGCTGTCAAGACAGCTCCAGTCAGATCTGATGTGCTGATTGAAAGCAAGTACTTCCTCGCTTTAATGAAAAGCGTCTCCGGTGGAAAAAGAGAAGCCAAACAATTGTGTGACGAAGCTATGGAGGTCTCATCAAACTCCGGCAACTTTGGCTTATACTCGTTTTCGCTTCTGCGTTGTGGAGAAGCTGCCTTAAAGGCGAATGATCCTCAAACTGCTTTAACGTTGGCGACTAAGGCGCAGGAAAGATTTGCACGTAGTGAACAAAGGGAATCTGAATGGCGTGCGTGGGCTATTGCCTCACGTGCGGCCGGACAACTAGGAGACAAGACTAAAGCAGAAGAAATGTCTAAAAATGCTGTGTTTGTGCGCTCCAAACTGGAGCAATTGTGGGGCCCAGACATCTTCAAGCAATACACTGCACGGCCTGATATTCAGGTTTATATCCCTTAACAAAGTTGATCCACGTGGCTCAACTCCCAACCATGCAAGGAGATCAAGATTATGTCAGACACATCACCAGATGCTGCTAAAGAAAAGCCGATCAATGATGGTGGCGGCACTGCTTCGGAACCAACCTCGCAGCCCACTGAACCACAACCGACCGGTACAACGAGCCCGGAAAGCAGTGACTAAACCTCACTGAGGCTTCCCAGGGCCTTGCTGACAACTGAATACTAGAGGCTTGGGCGCTTCCGACGAGGCGCCCAGCAGCTAAAGCTAAAAACCTCTTCCTTTCAGCCACTCTTTCACAACTTCCTTCGGATCGCGCTTCTTGCCGTCAATCTCGTAATTCAAACGTCGCATCTCGCCAGTCGAAATCGCATTCGCGAGCTTCGATAACACCTCTTGCAGCACCGGCACGCGCGTCAGGGAATCCTGACGAACGAGATAAACGGCTTCGTACGGTGGAAAGTAACGGCGGTCGTCTGCGAGCTGGAACAGGTCTAGAGTCGGGATGCGGCCTTCAGTCGAGTTACCGGCGATCAGATCGACCTGTCGCGACGAGAGCGCGATGTAAGTCAACGAGAGGTCCATCTCGCGCACTTCCGCGAACTTCAATCCATACGTCTTCGAAAACCCCGGATAACCATCCGCGCGCGACATGAAATCCTGTCCAAACCCAGCACGCCAGCGCGGTGCTTCCGTTGCCGCATTTGAAATCGTCTTGAGGTTTAATCGCCGCGCATCTTCACCGCGCACGAGGATTGCGAAGGTGTTTTCAAATCCGAGCGGCTGGCTCACTTCAACCTTGAATCGGTCCGCGTACTCCTGCTTCACCTGATCGTAAACCGCGCGTGGATCGGTGATCGGCGCGTGCTGGAGTATGGCAGTGAAGGATGTGCCGGTGTATTCGGGATAAAGGTCGAGCGTGCCGGCGACGAGCGCTTCGTGAGGCAGGTTTCCGCCAAGCTCAAAACGCCGTTCGACCGAAACTCCGCGCTCCTCGAGCATCTGCGCAACGATCTCCGCGAGCAGCGCTGATTCGGTGAAGTCTTTCGATCCGACAGCGATGCGATTCGCAGTCGAGGGCGTCGAGCGGCCCAACCAGAAAACAACACCTCCGATCACCAGCACAACCGCAACCGCCACAGCGAGCTTTCGCACGACCGCGCCTTTGGCTGAGCTGGGCTTCGTCTCAAAACTAAACTGCCGCTCCACCAAACCCAATAGCGAATCCGCCGCGAGCGCCAGCAGCGCCGCCGACAACGCACCGGCAAGCAAGAGGTTGTTATCGTACTGTCGCAGACCACGAAATATGTAAACTCCGAGTCCACCCGCGCCGACAGCCGCAGCAATCGTCGTCACACCAACCGCGATCACCGTCGCGACGCGAATTCCCGTAACAATCACGCCCATCGCGAGCGGTAGCTCGACCTGCCGCAACACCTGGCCGCCCGTCATTCCCATCGCCACTGCCGCTTCCCGAACATTCGGATCGACGTTGAGTATTCCCGTCACCGTGTTGCGAATGATCGGCAAGAGCGAATACAGCACGAGGGCGACGAGGGCCGTGCGCGTGCCGATGCCGCCGATGAATGGAAGCGGAATCAGAAACCCAAACAACGCGAGACTCGGAATCGTCTGCATCACGTTCGCAATGCCCAACACCGGACCACGCAACACTCGATAGCGAGTCAAAATAATCCCGACCGGAACGCCGATGATCACCGCAACGAGAATCGACACGAAGACAAGCACGATGTGCTGTCGCACGAGCAGTAACAGCTCTGACCAGTTTGCCTGGAGAAACTGCCAGAAGCTCAAGAGGCGCCTCCGTTCACGTTCAGCGTTTCGAGGTAGGCGCGCGCTTGCGGATGGTCTGACGCGCGAAAGCGTTCGGGCGATTCAAGTAGCAGCAACTGTCCTTTGTGCATGAGCCCGATGCGTTGGCCAAGGATCATCGCTTCACGAACGTCGTGAGTGACGAGCACCGCAGTCTTACCCAAACGCACCGCCAACTCGGCAAACTCACGCTGCAAACTCGCGCGCGTGAGCGGATCGAGCGCGCCAAACGGCTCGTCCAGCAGGAGCAACGGCGGATCTGCTGCGAGCGCGCGCGCCACGCCGACGCGCTGTCGTTGTCCACCCGACAACTCGCGTGGATAACGCTCCGCGAACCGGTCGGGCTCGAGCCCGACCAGATTCAGCATCTCTCGCACGCGTTCGTTTGTCCGTGCGTCGTCCCAGCCAGAGAGCGCAGGCACGAGACCGACATTTCGCGCGATCGTGAAATGTGGAAAGAGGCCGCCTTCCTGAATCACGTAACCGATACGGCGTCGCAGCTCAATCGGATCCCAAGCCGTCGTCGACTTTCCTTCGACCTGCACCTCACCCGAAGACGGCGTCAACAAGCGATTGATCAACTTGAGTGTCGTCGTTTTCCCGCAGCCTGACTCGCCCAGCAAAACAAGCGTCTCGCCGCGTTCGACGGTCAGGTTCAGATCGGAAATGATGGTGGTGTTTGGAAGCGAGTAAGTGACGTCGTGAAACTGGACCAGTGGCAGTGTCTTTTGTGCCTCTTGGTGGCCCATCTGCTGGATCAGTTGGCGAGCAACAGATTACTGCTGAAACGTTCCTGTGAGTCGGTCCACGTCCGCGACAGCTCAAAGCCTGTTTGCGCGGCGAGCCCGCGAATTCCGCCCATGTCGTACTTGTAAGAGTTCTCAGTGTGAATCAACTCTCCCGCCGCAAACTCGATCTCCAGGTCGAGCTTCTCGATACGCACGCGCTGATTCATCAAACTCTCGATGTAGATCTCGATCCTTCCTTGAGCTTCGTTATAAAACGCACGATGACGGAAGGCGCGCAAATCGAACGTGCCTTTCAACTCGCGATTGATTCTCGCCAGCACGTTGAGATTGAAAGCTGACGTGACGCCGAGCGCGTCGTTGTATGCGGCCTCGAGGATCGCCGGATCCTTTTTGAGATCCGCCCCGAGCAGAAGCGCGTCGCCCTTGTTGAGCACGCTCCGCATCGCGCGCAGGAACCGCAGCGCCTCGTCAAGATCGAAGTTGCTGATGTTCGACCCGAGGAAGAGTGCGAGTGTTCGCGTGCGCGGCTTCTTTCCGAGCTCGGCGAGACCGGCAAAGTAGTCTGCTGCGTACGCCTCGATCTTGAGGTGCGGATACGACTGAAGCAGGATGCGCGAGCTGCTCTCGAGCGCCGACGCGGAAATATCGACGGGCATGAACAAGAGCTCCTGCTGGCGTCGCAGCAGCGCTTCGATGATCAGTCGCGTTTTTGAAGCGCTGCCACTGCCCATCTCGACGAGAGTCTTGTTGCCGTCGACGGCGGAGACGATCTCGTCTGAATACTTTTGCAGGATCTCGTTTTCGGCGCGTGTTAAGTAATATTCGGGCAGCAGGCAGATGGCTTCGAAAAGCTGCGAGCCGAGCTCGTCGTAAAAATACTTCGGCAAAAACCGTTTGGGTTGAGCTGTGAGGCCCTTGCGCACGTCTTCCGCAAGACCCGTCAGCGGATCTCGCTTGACGAGGTTATGAATATACAAGCGGGGGTCTCGCCTGGGTTCCGACCTTGACACAACCGGGACATGATAGCCTATCAGCCCCGGATTCACACGAATCCGCGCCACCCGTGACTCTTATTTGAATTTTCTCTGCGGTTCTCGGCGTATCTCAGCGTCCTCTGCGTTTGAGTTGCCGTTTTAACGCAGAGAACGCTGAGGTACGCCGAGGTCGCAGAGAAAATCGCCAGCCGTCGCCGCTTGACCGTTCGCGCCGTGGCGGGCAAGATCTGTCGGCAATGTGGTTCAAACGCCTCGCCCAGGTTTTAATTTTGCTTGTCGGGTTCTGCTCTTCAGCATTCGCCCAGGGCTATAAATCGGAAATCGAAGCGCCGGAGAAGGTGTCGCTCGTCGTCAAAAATCTCGACGGGCGCGTCAGTGTCATCGCGTCTGAAGAGCAGCAGAAGAAGGTGACGATCGACGCGAAATCCACCGGAGCGGCGGTCGCGGCTGAAGACGTCAAAGTCGAAAGCAAAGGCAGCGACATTCATATCGACGTGCGGCCGCGCGGCGAGAAGGATCGCATCGATCTCGTTGTCACGATTCCGACGCGCTCCAAAGTCCAAGTCGAAGGACAAGCGGGATCGGTTGACGTCATCGGCAGCGTTGAGTCGGCCGTCGTCAAGACAGATACCGGAACGATTCACGCCGACGTGCCGCTCGAAGCCGTCAAGTTCAACTTCGTTTGGGAAGCCAGCAAGCCGCGCTACATGAGCGACGTCGAGCTACCCGAGATCAAGGAAAAGGCAGGCGGAGTTTACAAGCTTTCGGGACGGCTCGGCGAGAAAGACGTAAAGAAAGAAGATGGCCTCGTCGCGCTCGACTTCCGCACACAACGCGGCGTTGTGCTTTTGAACATCGACCCGGAGCGCGCGCCGAGCGATCTGCGTGAGCGTCCGCTTACAGAAGCTGCGCGCGCGATTGTTCGCAGTGGCGATAGTGAGCTCGTCCAGGCGATTCGCAAAGTGTCGCCGAAGATGTTTGGCGACTACGCGAAGACGCTGCCGCCGCCTGAGAAAGAACCGGAGCTCGTCAGACGCACGCCGCCGGGACGCATCGTCAGCGCGGTTGCGCCGCAGTTGATGCGCTTCAATGCGAGTGTGACCGATCGCAACGGACGCGCGATCGGCGGCATGCGCGAGTCAGACTTCACGGTTTGGGAAAATGGGGTGGAGCGACGCGTTACGAACGTTTCGCCAGCGAATGAGCCGTTCAATCTCGTGCTGCTGCTTGATGTGTCAGGCAGCGTCGAAGAGCGAATGGATTTTATTCGCAAAGCCGCGCGCGACTTCCTGCGCACGACCAGTCCGCAGGATCGGATTTCGATCATCAGTTTTCGTGACGACATTCAGGTGATCTCCGATTTCAGCACCGACCGCGCGATGCTGTCGCGCAAGTTGGACGAGATTGACGCGGGCGGTGGGACAGCGCTTTACGATGCGCTTGGGTATGTTTTGAGTGAGCCGCTGAGGAAGCTGCGTGGCGAGCGCACGGCGATCGTCGTGATGTCAGACGGCGACGATAACAAATCGTTCCTGCCGTTTCCGGCGATTCTGGAAGCGTTGCTCGAATCGGGCGCGCTTGTTTACCCGCTGTATGTGCCTTCGGGTTTGATACCGGAATCGAGTGTGCCGAAACCGGAGATCACGATCGATCCTTTGCGCACGCGCTACCTGACGTTGACAACGCGCGCCGATGAAGAAGGACGCAAACTCGCGACGGTGTCGGGCGGCATTTACTATCCGATCCGGCGTCTGGAGGATCTGCAGAAAGCGTACGACGATGTAGTGGCGCAGCTCCGCTCGGCCTACACGATCACCTACGCGTCAAATTCCGTCTCTTCTTCGCCGCGAGTGCGCGTACGCACCAACCGTGACGGCGCGTCTGTGAGATTGAGTCCGGTGGTAGAATTAAACACGCCTTAAAGACTTCTTCTCTGCGTAGCCTCTGCGTTCTCTGCGTCTCTGCGGTGAAAAGAGCAAGTTAACCGCAGAGACGCAGAGGGCGCAGAGGTTACGCAGAGATTATTTAAATGAATCAACCTCTTTTCAACGCCCTATTCGACGAAACCGAACGCCGCCCGCTAACTGTCTCTCAACTAACAAACTCGATCCGTATCGCACTTGAATCACGGTTTGTCTCCGTGTGGGTCGAGGGCGAGATTTCAAACTTTAAAGATCACTCTTCGGGCCACTGGTACTTCACGCTCAAAGACGAGAACGCACAACTGCGCGCCAAGTGCTTTCGCTCGACCAATACGCGGATTCGTTTTCGTCCGGCTAACGGTCTGAAAGTTCGCGCACGCGGGAGACTTTCCGTTTACGCACCGCGCGGTGAGTATGAGCTTGTTGTTGATGCACTCGATCCAGTCGGCGCAGGAGCGTTGCGTATCGCGTTCGAGCAGCTCCGCGATCGTCTGCAAAAGGAAGGTCTGTTTGCGAAAGAGCTGAAGCGCCCGTTGCCGGTTTTTCCACGTCGCGTTGGCGTTGTAACCTCGCCGACAGGCGCCGCGATTCGCGACATTCTCAACGTGATCTCGCGTCGCACGAGAACGGTGCACGTGCTGTTTTCACCGGCGAAGGTGCAGGGTGAGTCTGCTGGTCCTGATATCGCACGTGCGATCCGCTGGATCAATCTTTATCAAGAGCAGGCGCTACGCGAAGGACGTCAGGCGGATCTCGTCGACGTTTTGATCGTCGGTCGTGGCGGCGGCTCGACAGAAGATCTATGGGCGTTTAATCAGGAAGAGGTTGCGCGCGCGATTCGCAAGTCTGCGATTCCCGTGATCTCAGCCGTTGGTCACGAAACAGATTTCACGATCGCTGACTTCGCCGCGGACCTGCGCGCGGCAACACCATCGGCAGCGGCCGAGATCGTCGCCGCGCGTGAGGATCAGATTTGCTCGGCGCTGGACAACATGGGCCGGCAGCTCGTGCGCCTGACACGCTATCAGATCGTCCACTTGCGCGCGCGAGTTCAGGAGCAGGCGCTCTCACACGCCTTCGACGAAGTTAAATCACGACTTGCAAAAGCACGCGCACGACTCGACTCCGCGACAAACGCGTGCGACACAATCATCGACGCGAAGGTGCAGGACGGGCGCGAACGGCTGGCGCTCGCGGCGGCGTCGCTTGACGCTTTGTCTCCGCTTGGAGTATTGCAACGGGGTTATGCGATAGCGCAGGATGCATCAGGTAAACTGGTGAGTGACGCAGCCACCGTGAAGCCGGGCGACGAAGTCACGGTGCGGTTGGCAAAGGGAAAACTGGGAACGCGGATCGAACGGATCGAAGCCACGGATTAATGCGGCAACGAATTGTAATTAATCTCGACGGGCCGGCGGGTGAAGCCACGCAGCGTTCGCGAACGGGTGGCAACAAACGGCGGCGCTGGCCGCGTGTGCTGGGGATTTTGGCCTTGCTGGTTTTGCTGTTCGTCGTGGCGGCGGCGGTGGGCGGCTACTTTTTGGTGCGACGTTACCAGTCGTCGCCAACTTACGCGCTTGCGCTAATGTTCGATGCCGCACAGCGCAACGATACGGCCGAGTTTGACAAACGAATAGCCGGCGAGGAAATCGCGAAGAACATGACCGCTGCCGTCAGTCAGAAAGCCGCGGCGCGTTACGGCGGCTCGCTCAACAGCTCTGTACAGCAAAAGATCGACAGCACAATGTCGTCGCTGCTGCCTCGGGTGAAGCAAACTGTTCACGACGAGTTTTTGAATGCGATGAAGGCGCCGGAGCAACGGTCGTTCATATCTATCGTTGGCGCGGTTCAGTCAATGATGACAGTCACGACCAACGGTGATTCTGCAAAAGCAACTGGCAAGATGGCGGGGCATGATATGGAACTCGGGATGCGACGCGACGCGGACGGCTGGAAAGTGATCGACGTGAAGGACGACCTCATCGTGCAGCAAGTCGTTGACAGTGTAATGAAAGAACTGCCGGCGATCGGCAGCGGTGATCCGGAATTTCCATTCATGAAGAAGGCAAAGCCGAAGAGATCGCGTCGTGGAAGATAAATGATGAGTAACGGTGCAGAACAAAGCAGGACGTTTGAAACTTCGCTCGAAGCGCTCGAACAGATCGTGCGGCAGTTGGAAGACGGCGACTTGCCGCTCGAAAAGAGTCTCGAATTGTTTGAGCAGGGTATACGGCTATCGCGCGAATGCCAGGAGCGGCTGAGTCAGGCCGAGCGGCGCATCGAGATCCTCTTGCGCGATAACCAGGGGCGGCCGGTGGCGGCGGCGTTCAAGGAACCCGCGGGTGAGGATGAGAATGGCCTCTAACGTCATCCAAAACCCGCTCGAGCTCGACAGTTTGTTGGCGAGCAGTCGTGCGCTCGTCGAGCTCGAGCTCAATAAGCTACTGCCATTGTCTGGCGTCGCGCCGGAAAAGATTCACCACGCGATACGTTGGAGTGTTTTTGCGGGTGGGAAACGTTTCCGACCCGCCCTTGTACTTGCAGTGGGCCAGGCGTTCAGCACGCCTGTCGAAGCGTTGGTACGGACTGCGTGCGCGTTTGAGATGGTCCATACCTACTCGCTGATTCACGACGATCTTCCGGCGATGGACGATGACGATCTGCGACGCGGGCGTCCGACTTGTCACGTGCGTTTTGATGAAGCCACTGCGATCCTCGCCGGCGATGCGTTGCAGACGCTCGCATTCCAAACAATTACTGAAGACATCGCGCTTGATGCCGAAACGCGCATCGCTTTGATCGCGGAGCTGGCACGCGCGGCGGCGACGCCGGATGGTATGGTCGCAGGTCAGGCGCTCGACATGGAAGCCGAAACGCGGCAGGTAAGTCAGGCGCAACTCGAAGAGATTCACCGGCTCAAAACCGGCGCGCTCATCAAGGCGGCGGCGCGTTGCGGTGCGATCATTGGACGTGCGAACGAGAGCGAGCTCGCAGTGATCACCAGTTACGGCTCACATCTCGGATTACTCTTCCAGATCACCGACGACTTTCTCGACGTAACCGCCACCGCCGAAGATCTCGGCAAAACCCCCGGCAAGGACGCACGCTCAAACAAAGCCACCTATCCAGCATTACACGGCATGGAAGAAACGCGTCTCGCAGCCATCGACGCACATCACAACGCCTGCGACGCTTTGAATCAGATCAATCGCCACACCGAGATCCTGCACCGCATCGCCGACTTCATACTGCACCGCACTATGTAGACAGGATTTACAAGATTTTTCAGGATTTACATGTTAATCCTGAAGAATCTTGTAAATCCTGTCTAACACTACTCGTAAGCAAGCGCCTCACGCACGGTAACTCTCGAAGCCTTCCACGCCGGCAGGAAACTCGCCACTGCACTCAACCCGATCGACACGAGCATCCAGATCACGAGCCCCAGCGGCTCGAAAGTAAAATCCAAGCCACTGTGAAACAACATCCTCACAAAAGAATCTCCGATCGCCTTGCTGACCGGCCACGCGAGCAACGCCGCGATGGCCCAGCTCAACACTCCAATCACCACACCTTCCGCCACGATCATCAACCACACGATCCGCGGCGTGGCGCCGAGCGCTCGCATCACACCCATCTCGCGTCGTCGCTCGAGCACGTTGAGACTCATCGTCGTCATCAATCCTAATCCACCGACACCACCGACAATCGCCGACATCACGATCAGAAACACGTAGATCATAACCATGTGCTGATCGAACCCGAACCGGCTTTCGCTCTTCGTCGAGCTGCCACGCGCGCGAATGCCCTCGGCCTCAAGATTTCGATCCAGCTCCGTTTTCAGCGCGCCAATCGAATCCGGATCAGCGTTGTCGAGCGCGAGCCGCAGACTGTTTACCATTCCTGTAAGCGGTATGTAGCCAACCGGAGAGGGCGCGAACGCCTCGCGCGCAATTCCAACAACGCGCCACGCTTTTTCCTCCGCTCCAATGCGCAACGTGACCATCTCGCCGACGCGCATCTTCGGCTCTCGACCAGCGAGCGCGTTGTTGATAACGATCGCATCCGTGTCTTGCGGCGTCAGCTTTCTTCCCTCGATGATGTCGAAGTCGAGAAGCTGCGTGTGAGCAGGCAGAGCAACCACACCGAAACGGCGTTCACCAAGCGATCCTTCACCGATGAACCAGCCTTCAGCACGCTTCACGCCCGGCGTGTTGCTCACCGCTTTCTGAATTTTCTCGAACTCATAGGGCTTCGCAAATGACACTGACAGATCGGATTTCCTTGCTGCAAACATCCGGTCGAGTGTGTTCACCATCGACGCGCGGACGTTCAGCGCAGACATGAAGAACAACCCCCCAGCCGCAAGCGTCAGCAACGTCAACACGAATCGCGCGCGCCGTCGAAAGCTGTTGCGAATCGCAAAAGCAATCAAACTAAACGTGCCACCGATGCGCGTGAGGGCGCGATCGAATGCGCCTGCGCCGAAGTTTGTTTGCGACAAACCGAAGTCTGCGAGCGCAACTCTGACCGGCGTCGCCGTTCCACGCCAAACCGGGTAAGCTGCGGCGATGAGAGGCGCGATAACACCGACCAATGCGACGAGCAGGTAAACCCAGATCGGCACGGCAAAGCTGTTGATGTCGAAATTGAGAAACATCGCCATGTACTGGCACAGCGCGCGACTGCCGAGAATTCCGAACGGTATCGACACGATGACCGCCGCGATTCCGAGAAATAGCGCTTGGGCAAAATAGATTCGCGCTACCGCCCAGCGTGTGCCTCCAATCGCTTTCATTACGCCGATCTGTCGCACCTGCGACGCCATCATCGCCGTCAGCAGGTTGATCACGAGAATGCCGCTCAGCACGAGCACAAACAGTCCGAAGCTCGACATCGCCAACAGCAGAATACCCGTGAGATCCGAGTGTGGATGCTTGCCGGGCCGAGGAATCTCGACGCGGCGCACTTCGTGTCCACGGCTCTTGATCAACTTCTCGATGTCGTTCGCAACGCGCCTGATGTGGTCTTCGTCAAACCTGTTTTGCGCGACGAGAATGTTCAACTGATCGAAGCGCGGCTCTTCGCCGAGTTGGACGAGGGTTGCGAGATTGATGTAGCCATAGACGATGTTCTCCATGCGCGCCTGCGCCTGGCCCACGTCGTGAACGCTGCCGCTGATCACGAGTGGGCTCTCTACGCCATTCGCAGTCTTGACAGTGACAGCGTCACCGATCTTTACCTTAGCCACTTGAAATGCATCGCGCTCAATCAGTATCTCGCCAGTAGCAGGCGGCCACGCGCCACTCTCCGGCACGAGTTTGCTGACGCGAATGTTGCCGTAATCCTCGACGATAAACAGTATCAGATTGCGCCACTGCACTGGACCAGCTTTGATCTGACCGCCGATTGTGCGGCGCGGTTCTGCGTCGCTCACTTCGGGATTTTGCAGAATCGCTTGGACGAGATCGTTGTCGATCGAATCAACGCGCAACACTGCCGAGGCCGGGTTCGTCTCGAGATAACCGCGATCGAGCTCACGTGTCAGAATCGCGTACGACGACAACACCGCCGCAAATGCTGAGATGCCGAGCGCGATCGCGAGCACGACTAGCACGGTGCGCGCACGTTCCTGCCAGAAGTCACGAATAGCCTTGCGCCAGATAGTAGTCATAAAGGAATCTGTGAAATCTGTGGATGGATCTTCCCGTCGAAGATCTCGATTTTGCGATCGATCACGCGCGCGATGTCGGCTTCGTGAGTGGCGATCACGACCGTGATCCCGCGATTCGCCAGGTTGCGAAAGAGATCGAGAATCTCAGTCGCCGTGACGGAGTCGAGATTGCCCGTGGGCTCGTCCGCGAGGACCAACGGCGGCTCGTTCGCGAGTGCGCGCGCGATCGCGACGCGCTGTTGCTCTCCGCCTGAAAGCGTCGCCGGCAGTTTGTCCGCATGGCTCCTGATTGCCACAAGATCGAGCAGCTCAACCGCACGTTTGCGACGCTCGCGCAGTGGAATCGTTTTCGAGAAGTCCATCGGCAGCATGACGTTCTCAGCCGCCGTAAGCGTGGGCAGTAGTTGAAAGAACTGAAACACGAAGCCGACATTACGACCGCGCCACGCCGCAAGTTTGTTTTCCGAGAGGGCGTGGATCTCTGTGCCCGCGACCGCGACCGAGCCCGAGGACGGCCGATCGATGCCCGCGACCATGTTGAGCAGTGTCGACTTGCCGCTGCCTGACTTGCCAACGACGCTGACAAACTCGCCCGGTCGAATCTCGAGTTCGATATCTTTCAGCGCCGCGAATTTGCCGGCCGGCGTTTCGTAAGTTTTGGAGACGTGATTTAAGGAGATCATAATTTTGTCCGCGTGTATTTTTCAGATCGGAACGCTTCTGTCCAGCGTTATGATGGCCGCGCGGGTCGTAATCGAACAAAGAGGTAACGAATGTCCAAGAACCAGCACCTACCTCTTGCCGGATCGAACAAGAAGACTGATGCTCGCGTGCGGCGAACGCGCGACGCGCTGGGCGATGCGCTGATCGCGCTGATGCAGGAGAAGGCGTTCGAGACGATCACGGTCCAGGAGGTGTTGGACCGTGCGCACGTCAGTCGTTCAACTTTCTACACGCATTACAGCGACAAGGACGACCTATTGATGAGCGACGCCGAGGAGTTTTTTGAGGCACTCTCGATGGCGCTCTCCGAACACGGAGACATATCGGACCGTGTGTTTCCAGTGAAGGAATTCTTCAACCATCTCGCGGACGTGCAGCCGTTCTACAAAGCGCTTGTTAAGTCGGGCAAGTTTCAGGAGAACATGGAGCTCGCGCGTGGGCATTTCGCGCGCGGAATAGAGCGCAGGCTCTCCGAATTACCTCGCGGCAAATCAATTCCCGCAAACGAACGCTCAGCAATCGCATTCACAAACGCGGGCGCACTGCTGTCGTTACTGGCGTGGTGGCTCGATCGCGGCATGCGCGAACCGCCCGAACAGATGGACGAGCTCTTCCACCGCATCGTCTGGAATGGATTATCGTCGTAAGACGCACAGAACCGAGCGCGGTAGCGCCGGGTCAACTTCCAAATGAGGATGCGTTGATGAAGTTGACCCGGCGCTACCGCGCTCGGTTCTGTGTGTGGCTCTACTGGTTTGGCGTGGCTTTGCTGGAGTCTTCGGGTTTCTTTTTAACGTACACGTCCCCACGAAGCGTCATGTTGGTCTTTTCCGCAAGCGTGACCAGCACTGATTCAAGCAGGGCCTTGTCGCTGATCTTGAAGCTAGTGATTCCCGAAATTTTCGAATCCGGATCGCTGAATTGCAGCGTCAGGTAGCGAACCTTGTGTTTGATGAAGTGCGCCGGTAGTGCATAAATCGATGGCACGTTGCTGGCGACAGTCGCGGCGGCTGGTTGTACCTTTTTCGAATCAGCGAAAGCCGAGGTGATTGCCTCGTACGGAATCGAGATCTCTTTCGGTGGCTTCTTGTCTTTGAAGACCAGGCGGTTGTTATCGTCGTCAAACGTCAACGTGCCGTCCATCGTCTTGTTGTAGCCAAACACTCCACCCTCATATTTCACGTTGACCGTCTTTGGGGCCGGGGCCGGCTTGACGGTGGGGGCCGGTTTGGCTGCCGGTTGAGGATCCATGGAGCGTGGACGCTGCGCATACGCGCCCGTGAGCAAAACTCCCAGCAGGAGTAGAGCGGAAATGATTTTCATTGCATTCTCCTTAACTAATTAAGTTGATTTGCCCACATTGGCGCCTGGTAGAGAACCCACCAGAGCAACAACTGAACCGCCGTCACAACAACTCCAACAATCGTGCTTGCGTAACAGATGACGCGGGACGAGTCGCCGGCTACTTGTTGTGAACGATAAGATCTAACTACGCCGACAGTGCCGAGCACGACCGCGCCCGGACAGAACAAGATGCCGAGATACGGCACGAGAGAATAAGTCGCAAACGCCCTTGCTGTGCCAGGCAAGCCACTCATTCTCATTTAGCAAACGGTTTGACGCGTTCGATCGATTCCTTCAAATCGGGATCTGACGGTGCTAAGCTGGAACCCTTCTGATACGCAGCCAGCGCCTTCGCGTACTGCTTCGTCACCTCATACGCATAGCCGAGCTCGCGATAAACATTCACGTCGTCAGGACTCTTTTTCGCACCTGATTCGAGGGCCGCAATCGCCTTCGGAAAATTCTGTGCGCGCGAATTGGCCACGCCCAGTAGGTAAAACGTCACGCCAGTCGCATCCGGCGCCACAGTCGCGCGTTCGAGCACGCCTGCCGCGCGTGCATACTGTTTCGAGCCGATCAAAGCCTGTCCGAAAAGCGTGACTGCTTCGGCGTCAGTTCTTAACTTGATCAAACCCTCGCCGGCGCGCACGGCGCTGATGTAGTCGGCATCGGCTTTCGCCGGATCAGTGCTCGTCGCCGCACGACGCAGGTAAGCAGAGGTCAAAAGCGTCCACGCTCCTGTAAGTCGCGCGTCGTTAACTGTCGCTCGATTCAGGTTTGCGATCGCACCGTCGAGGTCGTTCTTTGCGAGCCCGATTTGCGCAAGATAGAAGAGCGACAACGAGTCTTTCGGATTCAGCTTGACGACCTGGTTGAAACTCTTCTCAGCGTCAGCGGTCTTGCCTGTCTTGTACTCTGAAATGCCGCGGTAGTAGATCAACATCGAATCCGGCTGATTCGGATTACGATTAATCGCTGCGGTCAAAAGCGGTAGCGCTTCCTGATATTTCTCGGAAAGAACGTACGCCTGCCCAAGCGCGCTCTCCGTGTTTGGATCGTCCTGCTTCGCGGTGCGCTGTAGCTCGACGGCTTTCTCGAGATCCTTCGCCGCCTCCGTATACTGCTTGAGGTTCAACTCCGCGAACCCTGCGATCTTATACGCCTCCGGGTCGTTGGGATGCGACTCAGCGAGCTCCCTGGCCTCCTTTGCAGCGGCCGCAAACTGTTTCTGTTCGAGCAGAAGATAAGCATGCTTCGTGTCTGCGGGCGCGACGGTGTTCGCCACTGGTCGAACCGGCTGCACGTCGAGCAATGAATCGTTTGAGCTGGTTCTTCGCGCTGTCGGCGAGGGCTGCGGCTCGGGTCGCAGGAGCGGATCGTCGGCAGGAGTTTTTGTCGTTTGCGCAGGCTGCTTGTTGGTGCGTCTCGGCCGGGTGGTCTGGGCCTGGATCGCGGCACTTGTCAGTAAAAATATAGCGCTGACGGCGATAAAGAGTTGAACAAGCGTAAGTCTACACATAGTGGGTATGATTGTATTCGGGAGAGGGACCGTTTGAAAGCTCAGACTACCGACTAATTACAGACTAAGCCCTTCGGATGCGGCAAGGAGGGGTTGAGTTGTGCTCTTATCCACAGATTACACAGAATCTGCGTAATCTGTGGATAGGCTTGAGCAACGGTTAAAAATTGAGCTTTAACCCAAACTGGAACTGCCGCGGGTCGAAGGCGGCGGTGGGGCGGCTGTAGTAGCGACCGTTGCCGGCGCGCAGGTTGAACGCCCGCACGTCGTCGATGAACGGCGACGCCGCAGCCTCGTTGAAGCGGTTGAATAGATTGAAGCCCTCTGCAATCAACTCCAACCGGACGCGCTCACCGATCGGCACCAATTTGGCGACGCGCAGGTCGAGCGAAACGAAACTGTGCGTCAGACCAAAATTACGGGCCAAACTGCCACTCGTAAACTGTCCATTCGTAATCAACGGCGCACAGCCAGGCGTGCCAGGCACGCACAGCGTTCCATCGTCGAGCACTGACGGACGATCGGTCTGGTTCGACTGGTCGTTGTTCGTATCCTGGTTGCTCAGGATGTTGAACGGACGACCTGACGAGATCTCGAAGATCGGCGCGACCGTAAATCTCGAGAGCGCGCGATAAAAGCCGCCCTCCTTGGCCCAACTGCTCGGCGAACCAAGCACGCCGCTAAACACGAAGCGATGACGCTGATCGAAAAGCGAGTCAGCACGCTCGGCTCCGAAGTTTCGATTGTCCTGCGGCAGCAAGAGCGTTTGCAGGTCAGACGAATCGTCTATCGAGTGTGACCACGTGTATGAAGCAAGGAACTGGAAGTTATTCGAGAAGCGCTTCTTCACGTCGACGTTCAATGCGTTGTAGAGCGAATTGCCATCCGACGTTTGCGCGTTGATCGAACCGAACGGCGAGACCGTGCCGGGCGTTCGCAGCGATCCGGCGAGGGCCCCGTTCAGCACCGCTGGAGTTACCAAACCACCTGAAAGCGCCTGGGCCAGGAAGTAGTTCGGCGCACTCGGGCGGAAGAAGTTTGCCACGGCAGCGTTGACGATGCGGCTGCCAAGGTTCGTTATCGGCGCGGTAATCATTCCCGGCACGATGATGGCGAACGTTTGACCGGCGTTCGGATACGCAGCCGCTCCGGCGGGCGCCGCCAAAGTGAAACACTGAAGCGGCACGCCAAAGGGACAAGGCGCACCGGAAGTCGGAATCGAGAACGCCACTGCTTCCGTCGTGTTTGTGGGATTGCGTCCCGAGAGCCGGCGGAAGTTCTGGATCTGTAGATCGGTTCGCGGTGCGTTGACGTCGAGCGGGTGCGGCAGATGATGCGCGCCGACGAATATGTAACTACCCGTCACCGTCATGTCTTTCGTGAGCTGGCGTTCGACCGTGAAGTTGCCCTGGTTCGCGTACGCGTATTCGAAGTCCTTCTGCACGTGTAGCGTGAACGGAAGAACTGGACCAAAGCCCGGGAACGTCTGATCGTTGAATCGCTGGCGACCGAATTGATATTGCGCGCCCGCGGCTACGCCAGGCGTTTGGAAGTTTGCGGGAAGGCCACTCGCAGGGATGGCTGCCTGACAAAATGGTGAAAGGTTAGCCTGCGAGCAGACAGTGCCTTGAAATACCTGAACCGCATTGAGCAAAACCGGAGCTCCCGTTGTGGAATCTCGGAGCGCGGGACTGCCCGGCGTCAGAATGCCTTGCTGCTGTTGCACTGCGTCAGCGATGTCAGAGTTGAACGCGATCGCGAGCAACGGGTGATCGTAGAAGAGACCGAACGCGGCGCGAATCGACGTCTTGCCATCGCCCCACGGATCCCACGCTACAGCAAGACGCGGCGCCCAGTTGTTCTTGTCACGCGGGAAGCCCTGTTGCACACCCAACGCATCCTGCGCGGCGAGAACCTGGTCTGCTGTTAGCTGGATTCCCGACAGCGGATCGGTCAGGGGCAATGTCGGAATCTGCTCGGTCAATTCATAGTCGTAACGAACGCCGTAGTTGAGTGTCAGGTTGCGACGTATCTTCCACGAGTCCTGCGCGAAGAACGCCAGCGGCTTGTTGCCGATGCTGCTGATGGGATTGCCGAAGCCCTGGATAAAGTTAGCAGGGAACCCAAGTCCGTACTGCTGAACGGGAGAAAAGTCCGGCGGCAAAATTGTTATGCCGGGGGTCGAACAGAGCGCCGATACCAGAGTGCAGGCGCCCAATCCGCCGAAATTGAAGAGACCGGCGAAGTTCAGCTCGAAGATCGCTTGCGGGATTCGGATGAACGCGATGTCGCCGCCAAACTTGAAACTGTGATTTCCGGCTACGACGTTGACGTTGTCCGTGAACTCATATCGTGTCTCTGTACGTTGAACTGGCGAGAAGAGCTCGCGGCCGATAAAAGCTGTTCCCGAAATGTTGAATGCCACCGCATCGCCGTTTGCGGATTTGAAAGTGGCGCGACGCCCACCGAAGTTGAACCGCCCTTCGTTGACGATCTTGTCTGAAAGTGTCGAAGTCAGCGTGGCGACTGCCGATGAATCTTTCAGCGTCTGGATACCAGTGCGCGAGAAATCATTCTGGCCCAGCGACTGGTTTTGTGATTCGACCTGAATGCCGGTGATCTCGCTCGGGTTGTAGCCGAAGCGGAAACTGAACTGGTGACTTGAAGTGATCAGATGGTCCAGGCGGAACGAGTTGAATGTCGTTCGCTCAGTAACCGGGAAGATCCGCTGAAGATTGTTCAAAGGTCTAAACGCGATGAACTGTCCCGCAGCGTTGGTTGTGTTGATCGGAACCGGTGCACTTGAAAGCAGGAAGCGCGAACCGACTGTCGAACCCGCCGCAATCGGAGTCAGCGCCCCGAGGCCCGGAAAGACGACGAGTGGATTTGTCCCGGTAAGCGCTGTCGAACCGCCGCTCGAAGCGAGAAATGCATACGGAACGGCGAGCGCCGTAGCGCCAACGCTAAGCAGTTGATTGATGTATGTTGCCTGCTGAGGGGAGATGTTTCGGAACGTCTGGCCGAGGATGGTGACGCTGGACGTCAGGTTACCCTGCACGTCGCTGGTGAAGAAGCCTGACTCATTTCGTCGCCGTTGTTCGAAAGCAGCGAAGAAGAACGTGCGGCCCTTATCCAACGGACCACCGAGTGTGGCCCCGTATTGCGCGCGCGTGAACGGCGGATCCTCGACCGGCGCAAAAGCATTGCGCGCCTGGAAACTCTTGTGTCGCAGGAAGCCGAATATATTGCCGTGCAGCTCGTTTGTACCTGACTTGGTAACAACGTTCACCACGCCGCCGGCGGAACGACCAAACTCGGGCGCAAACGAATTGGTGACGACCTGAAACTCCTGCACTGCTTCCTGACTAACTGTCGAACGCGAAGCGTTCACGGAGTTATCGGTATTGTCAGCGCCATCTACCTGCACGAGATTTGAGCGACCGCGCTGGCCGCCGAAGTTCAAACCCGTCGTCGGCGCCGGACCGATCGGACGACCGTTGTCACGTCCCACTGTCGAAGTCGTCAGGGCAAAGGCGAGGTAGTTTCGTTCGTTGATCGGAAGGTTTTGGATGCGCTGCTGATCGATCGTGGTCGCGACTGCGGTCTTTTCTTGCTCCACCACTTCGGACGTGGCATCGGAAATTGTGACGCTCTCACTGATCTGTCCCGGCTCGAGCTGGACGTCGAGCGATGCCGCCTGCCCGATAGTGAGAGTGACTTTTGGTAAGACCGCTTTTTTGAAGTTCGTCGCTTCGACGGTTACTTCATAATCGCCAGGCGGTAGGTTGGTGATGCGATAGAAACCTTCGTCGTTAGTGGTTACAGAGCGCGAAAAGTTCGTGCCCGGATTGCGAGCCGTCACTCCGGCATTCGCTACGACGGCGCCCGTTGCGTCTCTTACGGTGCCTTGCAGATCGGCAGCGTTCGACTGCGCCTGTCCGAAAGCGACAGGGGCGCAAAGAAGTAAGAGCAACAACAAACAGGGGATTTGAAATGATCCGTTAAGCCGGGACTTTAACGATACCAACATCGTCGTTTCTCCTTTAGTTTTTCGCGGCTCTGGAATTCGCGCGGTCACTCGTTAATAGTGGGAGTAACTTTCGCCGTCATGGGTCACGTGCTCTGGGATAGCACGATCACTTGAGAGACACCACTGGCTCAGCCTTTGTACTCTAAAAGATGGAACGTGGCAAGCAGTTTAGTTCACACGGATTTACACGGATCTAAGCCGGATCGAAGGAAGAGCGAGTCGCGCGAACGAGGCGGGTGCGGAAGTGTTTGCTGGCGCCACAGAGCGCTATGCCCATTCCGGCGAGACGGGGCTTGAACGCCGCGCGACGAAGCCACCCGGAAATCCGCAGTCGAGAGTCAAACTTACGCAGATACGCGGCGGTGTAGGCGGCCTCTATTGCGTTCCGATCGTGTCGATCGATCACATCAGCCACAAGCTCGCCGCTTTCGAGCGCCATCAACATTCCGCTGCCGGTAAAGGGATCGATAAACGCCGCCGAGTCGCCGATTGCCAGCAGGCCCTTGGCGGGACTTGGCTGTTGACGGCCAAAACGTTCCCACGAAGCGCTCAGCCATTCGGATTCGGGTTGTGCGTGCTCGAGTGTGTAAGCGGCGCGACGGTTTTTCATCACCATTTCGCGCATCACGAGGTCGGGGTTTGAGTGGTGACGTTTTACTTGTTCGGCGGAGATGATGAAGCAGAGGTTGCTGATGTCGCCTTCGATGCTGCTGAGGCCGCCGTAACCGTCGCGATAGAAATAGATCTCGCATGCGCCGGGCGCGACGCGCGTGTTTTGCAAGTGTACTTTGAAGGCAATCAATTTCGCTTTTGACTTTGGATCGCCGGTGTGGAGTTTTCTGGTGAGTATGCGCGCGCGTCCGGTGGCGTCGATCGTTAATGGCGCTGTGTGGTGCTGCTCGTCGTTATTCAGCTTGAACCCCACGCCGCGGACCGCGTCTTTGTCGGTGAGCGGTTCGGTGATCGTTGCGCCTTCGATAACCGTGACGCCGCATTCCTTTGCGCGTCGCAAAAGGTTGTTATCCATCACGGCGCGACTCAAACCGAGTGCGGCTGGTCCGCCAAACCAACTGCTCGGGATCGTGACGTGGTGTCCGCGAGCTGAATAGAAGACTGTTTCCGTGATCGACGCGGGATCTGAATCTGCCATCGCGTCAGCGACGCCGAGTGCTTCGAAGTGTCGCCGGCATTCCGGTGAGATGAATTCGCCGCAGAGTTTTGGACGCGGGAATTTCTTCTGCTCGACGAGAAGTACGCGAAAATCCTTGCGCGCGAGATGTATCGCAGCGCTCGACCCCGCCGGCCCAGCACCCGCGATGATCACGTCGAAGTTATTATGCGGATGTCCCATCTTCACCAACGGGCGGCCACGGAGGGCCGCCCCTACAGTTGCAGTTAATCACGCAACTTCATTGGGCGCGCCAGATGAGCAACAACTGTAGGGTGGCCCTCCGTGGCCACCCGCGCCCGATCACGCAGCGCGACTTGAATGCAATTCCGAGTCAGGCAATTTAACGCTTGCACGGGCGGCGGCGCTTAGCACAAGCCGGGATGGAAAATGATGCTCGACCCAAATATCCCGCAGGCCCGCACGTTGGGCCAATTCGAGTAACTCGTCGCTCTTGAAACCGCGCAAGATCGACAACGCACCGTCGTGTCGCACCAACCGATTATGCAAGACCAGCTTGCCAAGGGTTGTGTATAGAAAATACGGCACCGGATGACGATGCAGATCGATCACGAAGATCCGTCGCTTCGCTACACGGCTCATCTCACGAAGAACGTGGACTACCTGCTCGTCGAGAAGGTGATGCGTGAACAGTGAGCAGATGGCGTAATCAAACTGTGCCTCATTAAACGGGAGCCGCAACGCATCGCCGCGCACAGATGAGATCTCCTCGAAACTCTGTGACTCTTCAAGTATCGACTCCGCCATACGCTCATTCAACTCGAGGCCGACTCCACTAAACTGCCGGTTGGTTTGCCTGGACCACGTCGCCGCTACACGCAATAGCTCACCCGAACCAGCACCGACGTCAAGCATAGAAAGGCTAGTCAGATGTTCGGCCTCGACCTCGCGAAGTAGCGTCGCCTTCAGACTGTGCGCATCGCCCATCCAGCGGTTCACGAACTGAAGCTCACTAATGCAGTCTTCATACTCGGTTGCCGTGTAGTTACCGGTGTCGATGTGTTCGAGTCTGTGACTGCGTTGCTTGAATTTGTCGAGCATGACTGATCAATGATCTATCTGTTGGATCACAATCGCACTGTTCTTCGAGCCAAAGCCGATGCAGTTGCAGAGCGCGATCCTTACGCGTGCTTCGCGCGCTTCGTTGGGGACGTAATCGAGATCACAATCAGGGTCAGGCTCATCGAGGTTGATCGTTGGCGGGATTTTGTTCCTATGCATCGCGCAGAGCGCGGCGCCTAACCCTGCCCCGCCACTCGCACCCTGCGGATGTCCGATTTGCGACTTCGTTGCCGACATCGGAATGCGCGCCGCGTGGCCGTCAAACGCAAGCTTCAAGGCGCTCGTCTCAATTCGATCGTTGAGCAGAGTGGAGGTGCCGTGGAGGTTCACGTAGTCAATATCTTTTGGCTCGCAGCCGGCGTCTTCGAGCGCGAGACGCATTGCCCGCGCCGGCTCGTCACCATCTTCGGCGAGTCGCACGCGATGATACGCATCGCACGTCGAGCCGTAGCCAATCACTTCAGCGTAAATCTGCGCGCCGCGATCGAGCGCATGCGTGAGCTCTTCGAAAACATAAATCCACGAGCCTTCGCCAAGAACGATTCCGGATCGATTTCGCGAGAACGGTCTCGAAGCGCGATGCGGCTGATCGTTCCACTCGTCGGTCAACACCGTCATCAGATTGAACGCCGCAAGGATGCCTGGAGCAATCGGTGCGTCGACGCCACCGGTGAGCATCACGTCCTGGCGACCGAGTGCGATGTGCTGTGCGGCGTAAGCCATCGCGTCAGTGGAGCTCGTGCAACCAGTCGAGACGATGTGCGACAAACCGCGCAGGCCAAACGCCATCGACAACTCACTCGAGAGTCCGCCGTGCGTCGAGGCGGGAATCGTGTAGACGCTCGCTTTGTTGGTTGGACCAACGTACCAGTATTCGTACTGTTGTTCAGTGAAGGCGAGACCGCCGCCGCCCGTTCCGAGCTCTACGCCGAAAGCCCGCCGGTCGTCTAGAGATAGATCGTTAGCCAGGATTCGCGCATCTTCGAGCGCCTCGCGTGCGGCTGCGAGCGCCAAGGGAACAGTGCGCGGAACGTGCTTGCGATCTTTTGGATTGAGTTGCGACTGCCAGTCGAACGAAGGAACTTCAGCGGCGATCTGAACTGAGAAACTCGACGGATCGAACGCCTCGATTCTGCGAACGCCGCTCTTGCCGGTTACGAGTCCATTCCAAAACGCTTCGCGGCCAATGCCCAGAGGGGTGACACACCCCATTCCGGTAATCACTACCCGGCGTGGACGTGTCAACCCTTTGAACATGTTTCGCGTTAATCCGCGTCTCTAAACTTTCTGCCCGCACTCGTTGCAGAATTTCGCGCCGGGATTCAACTCCGCCTGACAGTTCGCGCACGTGGCTGGACCTTGCTTCGCGCCGCACTCCATACAGAACTTCGCACCAGGCGCGTTCTGATGACCACACTTCGGACACGGCACGCCCGCCTGCGCTGCGCCTTGCGAGCTACTTTGGCCACCACCCTGATTCGACTGCTGCATCGCATTGTTCATCGCGCTGGCCATCGCGTTGCCCATTGCGAACCCTGCGCCAAGACCAACGCCAGTGCCCGCGCCACCGCCGGGATTCTGGGCCGCATCGCGCATCGCATCCGCCGCCTGAAACTGCGCGTAACGACCGACGTCGCCAATCACACCCATCGAAGTGCGCTTGTCCATCGCAGCTTCGACTTCCTGTGGCAGTGAGATGTTCTCGATGACGAACTTCGTCAACTCGAGTCCGAACGTCTTGAACTCTTCATTTAGCTTGACGCGCGTGAACTTTGCGAGCTCGTCGTAGTTCGACGCGAGATCGAGCGCAGCGATCTTCGACTCACCGAGCGCGTCACTGAAGCCGCCAACCAACGTGCGTTTCAGTTGGCCTTCGACGTCTTCCGTAACGAAGCGCGCGTTCGTGCCGGCAACTTCTTTGATGAACGCCTGCGGATCCGAAACGCGAATCGAGTAGATGCCAAACGCTCGCAGTCGCACCATGCCGAAATCCGTGTCGCGCATCATGATCGGATTCGGTGTGCCCCACTTCAGGTCGGTGAACTGTTTTGTGTTTACAAAGTAAACTTCGGCCTTGAACGGCGAGTTGAAGCCGTACTTCCACGCGCCCAACTTCGACAGGATTGGCGTGTTGCCGCCATCGATTGTGTAGCGGCCGGGAGGAAACTGATCGGCGATCTGGCCCTCGTGAACAAAAACCGCGGCTTGCGATTCGCGAACGATTAGCTGCGCGCCGTTTTTGATTTCCTGATCCTTGACCGGAAAGCGGTACAGGAGCGTGTTTGTTGAGTCGTCGAGCCACTCGATTACTTCGATAAACTGTGCGCTGGGGCTGAGTCGATCAAGTATTCCCATTTGCAACCTCATTCTGAGCAGGATTCAAACCAGCAAAGATTATACAGATCCGTGTTCGTGGGTGTTAGTTGCGGTCCTTTTCCAGACGATAACCAGGGCCGTCAAGCCGCCCGTCATGTCGATCATGCTATCGAAAATCGAGGCCGTGCGGCTCGGCACAAAACTCTGGTGATACTCATCCAGCAACGCATAGATCACCACCAGCGCTACGCAGATCAAAAACCATCTTTGTTTGATCACCGGGTGTGGCGAAGTGCGAAACGCGCGCGCGGCTAAGAATCCGAGGATTGCATATTCAGTAAAGTGCGCAATCTTGCGCGTGATGATATTAACGAAGGCGAGCGTTTCCGGACTCGTGCTCGGAAACAACCAGAGGATCAGTGGCCCAATGATGCGCGACGTATTGCCGGCGTTGAGGTTGTCAGAGGAAGCGAAAGAAATAAATACGAGCCAGGCAATGAGTGGAAGATAGCGGCTAACAAACCTGGGAAACCTGGCCACGGCAATCTTGTTTCACGTTAGACAGGATTTACAAGATGTTTCAAGATTTACAGGATTCCTTTTGTTAATCCTGAAAAATCTTGTAAATCCTGTCCAAAGGTCTTCGCGCTAAAGGGCGGCGGCTCCTGATACGACTTCGATGATCTCGTTCGTGATCGCCGCCTGACGGATGCGATTCATATTGAGCGTCAAAGACTCGATGAGCTCGCTCGCATTCTTCGACGCCGAATCCATAGCGGTCATGCGTGCGCCTTGTTCAGACGCAATCGACTCGAGCAACGCGCGAAAGATCTGCGTCTCGACAAGCCGCGGCAGAAGCTCGCCAAACATCTCTGCTGGTGGCTGCTCGTAGATGTAATCGATCAGCGTGACAGGCTGTTGCGACTTCGCTTCCGGCTCGTCCTGTTTCGCTCGCGCGACCGGCAGCAGTTGTTCCAACACGACGCGCTGTGACAACACCGACTTGAACTCGTTGTAGATGATGTAGACCTTGTCGATGCCTGTGTCTTCCGTGTACTGCTTGATGAGCGCGCGCGCGACTTCGAGCGCTTCCGAAAACTCCACGCGGCCCTTACCCGTCAAGCCGATGTATTCACTCGAAATCGTCGCGTGACGATTGCGGAAGAAGTCGCGACCCTTACGACCGATCGCCATGATCTCGATCTGCTTGTCAGCGTTTTTGCGCATGAAAGCCTGCGCTGCTTTTGTAAGGTTGGTGTTGAAAGCACCGCACAAACCTTTATCGGCGGTGATCAGGACCAACAGGTAACGCTGATCGCCGCGATAGTCGAGCAGCGGATGATGAAAATCTTCGTCAGTGCGCTGCGCGAGCTCGCCTAAAACCTCCGCCATCTTGTTTGCAAACGGGCGCGCCGTGACGACGCGGTCCTTCGCGCGTCTGAGCTTCGCGGCAGACACCATCTTCATGGCCTTGGTAATCTGCTGCGTGTTCTTGACCGACTTGATGCGCCGGCGGATGTCGAGAAGATTGGGCATCGCGTTACGTGGTTAAGCTACTGGCTGCGCGGCCGCTGTTGATTTTGCTCGCGCTGGCGTCGCAGCGAAGTCTGTGTCAGTTGACGTTTTGGACCAGGTGTCTTTGAAGTCGTCAAGCACCTGCTTCAATCCGGCCTTGATCTCGTCAGTCAACGATTTCTTTTCTGCGATATCGGCAAGCAGGCCCGGGTGTGAATTCTCGACAAACTTGAGCAGGCTGGTTTCGAAACGTTTGATGTCTTCGATCGCGATGTCGTCTGTAAAGCCGTTGGTCGCGGCCCAAATTACGAGCACCTGCTTTTCGACGTCCATCGGCTGATACTGCGGCTGCTTCAAAATTTCAGTGAGACGCTGACCACGCGCGAGCTGCGCCTGCGTCGCTTTATCAAGATCGGAACCAAACTGCGCAAACGCCTGAAGCTCGCGGAACTGGGCCAGGTCGAGACGCAGCGTTCCCGCCACCTGCCTCATGGCTTTGATCTGCGCCGATCCGCCTACGCGCGAAACGCTGTTGCCGACGTTGATAGCCGGACGAAAGCCGCTGTTGAAGAGATCGGCTTCGAGAAAGATCTGGCCGTCAGTGATCGAGATCACGTTCGTCGGAATGTACGCCGAGATATCACCCGCCTGCGTCTCGATGATTGGGAGACTCGTCAGTGAGCCACCGCCCTTGAGGTCAGAAACTTTCGCCGCTCGTTCGAGCAAGCGTGAGTGCAGGTAGAACACGTCGCCGGGATACGCTTCGCGGCCCGGCGGACGTCGCAGCAGCAAAGAAATTTCGCGATACGCCGCGGCTTGTTTCGAGAGATCGTCGTAAATCGTTAATGCGTGGCGACCATTATCGCGGAAGTACTCGCCCATCGCCGCACCGGAATAAGGCGCCAGGAACTGCATCGCAGCGGGATCCGAAGCGGTGGCCTTGATCACGATCGTGTAATCCATCGCACCGTAATCCTGAAGCGTCCTGACTACCTGGGCCACCGTTGATGCCTTCTGGCCGATCGCGACGTAAACGCAAATTACGTCTTTACCCTTCTGGTTGATGATCGTGTCGACGGCAACGGCCGTTTTACCCGTCTGACGATCGCCGATGATCAGCTCGCGTTGACCACGACCGATCGGCACCATCGCATCGATAGCCTTGAGACCGGTTTGCAGTGGCTCTTTCACCGGCTGTCTGTCGATCACACCGGGAGCAATGCGCTCAACCGGATAGTAGTGATCGGTAACGATTGGACCAGCTTCGTCGATAGGATTGCCGAGCACGTCGACCACGCGTCCGACCAGCGCCTCGCCGACCGGCACCTGCATGATGCGTCCGGTGCGCTTCACGATATCGCCTTCGCGGATGGCCTGGAACTCGCCGAACAACACCGCGCCGACTTTGTCCTCTTCGAGATTGAGCGCGAGTCCGCGCACGTCGTGCGGAAACTCGAGCAGCTCGCCGGCCATCACCTTTTCGAGACCGTGCAGCTCGGCAATACCGTCGCCGACCTTGATGACCGTGCCGACTTCGGTGACTGTTACGCCAGTATCGAAGTTCTCGATCTGTTTGCGGATAATCTCGTTAATCTCGCTCGCTCTTATTGGTTCCATGATTGAGTCCTATATTTATTGTCGACCTGCCAGGCCTTCCGCCAATCGCTCGAGATGGCTTTGCACCGATCCGTCATAGACGGTCGAGCCGATGCGCGCGACCAGACCACCAATGATCATTTCATCAGTCTCAAAAGTTAAACGAACCGTGCGGCCGGTGGTTGCTGAAAGCGTCTCATGCAGCGTCTTCTTTAAATCTTCAGAAATCGGTCTGGCGGTGGTGACGCTTCCCGCCAGCATGCCCGCACGCTCATCAAGCACCTGGCTGTATCGCGCCGCGATATCTCGCAACTGTGAGAGGCGCTGATTTTTCAATAACACGCGTAGAAAGCTGGCCGACGTGTCTCTCACGCGAGAACGCGCGATCAAGTCTTCCAAAACTTTTCGTTTTTGATCGTGAACGATTGTGGGATTGGCGAAGACTTCTTTTAACTGCGGGTTCGATTCGAGCATCGCGGCCCACTGGTCCAACTCGTTCTGGACTTCCCTCTCTTCGCGTCGTTCGATAGCCACATCGGCGAGGGCCGTAGCGTAGCGGCGTGCAACCGTTGCCAAGCTCAAACCGTGGTCCTCCTCAACTCACCAATGCTTTCTCGGATTAGCGCCGTGTCGTCTTCAGGCCGCATTTGCGTGCGAATCGACTCGCGCGCCATTTGAACGCTTTTCTCCGCGAGGAATTCACGGAGCTCTTTTCGCGCCAGCTTGTCGGCCGTTTCCATTTCTCGCTGCGCCTGCTGTTTTAACTTTTCAATCTCGCGCTCGGTCGTAGCGGTGATGCGTTGCCGTTCCGACGTTACTTCGTCGCGGGCTTGTGCCTGGACCTTGCGAACATCATCGTCGAGCCGGCTCAACATACTGTCGGCTTCGGCAACACGCGCCAACGCCTGGTCGCGCTCGTTCTGCGCCGTGATGAGCTCCTGTTGGATCGCTCCGCGTCGCGACTGAAGCGCCTGGCTGATTGGCTTGCGCAGTATGTAGATTCCCACGCCGGTGAAGATGGCGAGGTTTGCAAACTTCCACAGCTCAAGACCCGGGTAGTTGTACCATTCTGTGGCTAGTAACAGCATTTGTTTAGGTGTTAGCGTCGACGCAATATCTGAGAACTTATCAAACTGCCGATCGTCGCGGCCTCCGCCTCGAGCTCGCCCTTGACTGCTTGTTCCTGTTTTCGAATCTGATCGACTTGCGAGGAGACTTTCTTTGACAACTCGTCGCGGTGTCGCCGCAGTTGCTGCTCTTTCTCTTTGAGGCCCTCGGCACGTTCTTTCTCGAGCAGTCTGTAGCCGGCAGCGCGCGCCTCGCGCAAAGTGTCGTTGTACTTCTTGAGTTTCTCCTCGCTCTCCGCAGCCATCGCCTCGGCTTCTCTTAGCCGTCCGGTGATCTGTTTCTCACGCTCGCTGAGGATGTCGTTGATTGGCTTCAGCAGGGTCCGATTCAGGACAAAAACCATTACGACCACCAACACGAGGTGGAGCAGTAACGTACCGTCAGGAACCAACTGAATTGAGGCCTCTGCGAGAATCATCCGATTCCTCTATTGTGCGCAATTTATGGCTGTCGAAAAGCGCGCGAGTCTAACATGGCGCAAAAACAGAATCAACCGAGCTAGTTTTTCTTCTCTGCGCTCTCTGCGCCTCCGCGGTTAAATGTTCTTGTCCGACTCAGTTGACCGCCGAGGCGCAGAGAACGCAGAGGTTTTACGCAGAGAACGGCTGAATACTTTTACATAGTGATTATGATCAGATGTACTTGTTAAATTTCGGTGCCGCGAGGCATCAGCAGGCTGTATATTCGATCGAGATCCTGAGTGTTGAAGAAGCTGATTTCGACTCGCCCTCGACCATCAGCGGCCTGAAGGATCTTCACCTGCGTGCCGAGTGCCCTTCTGAGTTTCGTTTCTGCGGCTTTGATGTTCGGGTCAACTGCCTGAGGAGCGGAACGCCTGGCTGGCTTCTCTTCAGTCGCCTTTTGAACGAGCTGCTCCGTTGCTCGAACCGATAAACCGCCATCAATAATTTGCCGCGCAAGTCGACGCTGGAGATCCACCTGATCGAGGGCTAACAGCGTTCGAGCGTGGCCGGTTGAGAGACGGCCTTCTTTAACG
>DASYFE010000160.1:0-18974 GCA_036498585.1 Pyrinomonadaceae bacterium
CGCGTAATCGGTACACTTGTCGGAATCTTAATGAGAACGATTTTACAAGCCGAAGATCTGGTGAAGGTTTATCGCATCGGAAAAGTCGATGTGCCGGCCCTGCGTGGTGTTTCGCTCGAAGTTGAAGAAGGCGAATTCGTAGCGATCATGGGGCCGTCGGGTTGTGGCAAATCCACCATGCTCCACTTGCTGGGCGGTTTGTTGACGCCGACTTCCGGCCGCATCGTGATCGATGGTGAAGACATCACCGCCGCCTCAGACGCGAAACGGACCGCGGTTCGTCGCAAAAAGATCGGGTTTGTCTTTCAAAGGTTCAATCTTTTTCCCACCCTCACGGCTGAAGGAAATCTCCGACTAGCGGAGCGAATTCATGGCAACGGCGGCGGCAATGGGCAGCTCAGGCGCGAAGTGCTTCGGCTCTTGGGACTCGAAGACAAGCTGCACCACAAGCCGCTCGAACTGTCAGGCGGCGAGCAGCAGCGTGTCGCCCTCGCGCGCGCGGTAGTGACGCGTCCGGCGATCGTTCTTGCTGACGAGCCGACTGGGAATCTCGATTCTGAAAATTCAGCTCTCGTCCTTAACATGTTTCAGGAGTTGAATTACCGCTTCAACCAGACCATCATCATGATCACTCACAACCCGGAAGCTGCGGCTATGTGTAAGCGCATCGTACAGATGCGCGACGGGCACATCGTCGAACAAGCCCCCACTGTCAGACTTTGATCGGATTTCTCTGTGCAACCTCTGTGTTCTCTGTGTCTCTGTGGTGATCAAGGCATTCAACCACAGAGACACAGAGAACACAGAGGTTGCACAGAGAAATCTTTACAGGATTGTGAAGGGGAAGCTAAACTCTATCGACCCGCCAGCCACGGCTCGCGTGGCTGCTTACTTGCAAGCTTGAGAACGTGCGAGGCCTGTTTACCACACTTAAGAAGATCTTCTTCTGGAATTACGCAAGAAACACCTGGCAATGGGACCTTCTGTGTGTGGTCATATTAATCTTCATTTTTTTGACACCAAAAAGCTGGTTTTCAGGTGGCGAACGACCCCAGAGTATGGTGCATCAAAGCCCCGTTCAAAGGACCTTGCTTTTGCGTCCTGAAGTTGTTGGAAATGAAGAAGATAAGAGTCGGATCGAGCAGCAAGTAAAGGAGCTCACGGGACGCACCGACGCAGAGGTCCTCGCGGTACGGAAAATAACAGGTCCCGACGGAAAGACCCTGAGTTTCGAGGTTGACATACGATAGTCATTCCCTATAATTGCGAGGTTTTTTGGTTGGAACCACGCGAAAGGAGAATTGAGTCTAAGGAGCATTTATGAAGAGATTGATTGCCTCGGGCCTGATGTTGGCTTTTATATTATCCGCACTCGTCATAGTGACCCCGACCACGACGAACGGTCAGGGCGCAGGCCTTGTGAGTTCTGTGTTGAGTCGAATGGAGAAGAACCGGGAGAGCTTGAAGACGTTGCGCGCTGGGATCAGCGTTTCGAAATATAATTCGCAGCTTGGTGTTGAAGATAAATATCACGGTGTGGTGATTTACATGCCGGGTGCAGGCCGCCAAGCATCGGTAAGAATTGATTGGTCCAGCCCGCGCAAAGAAGTTCTCGCGGTCAACAATAACAAGTACACGATCCTTCGTCCCGCTTTGGGAGTCGCTTATGTGGGCGATTCGCGAAAAATGAAAGACAACAAGGCTGGCGGGCTGATGGAAATGATGAACATGTCGCGCGGACAGCTTGAAGCGCGCTTCCAGCCGGTAAAAGACGTTCGTGAAGAGACTCTGTGGGGCGGCATTGGCACGATTCACCTGACCCTCGTGCCGAAGGGAAATGCCGGTTACAAGTACGCTGAAGTCTGGATCGATTCAGCGGGTATGCCGGTGCAGACCAAGATCGTCGAGAAGAACGACGACTCGACGACGATGCGCCTGACGAATCTCGAAAAGAACCAGAAGATTAACCAGAGCGACTTCGATGTGAAGCTCGACAACGTAAAGATCGTCAAGAGCTAAGATAAACAAAGAACAAAGCCATCCACAGATTACGCAGAATCTGTGTAATCTGTGGATGGCTTTATTTGTGCTTTTTTGTGGCTGCGGTTGCGTTGGACCGCGTAGTCGCATATTCTTCGCGTCAAAATGCGGAAGACTAAATTTCTAAAACTGAAGGTCCGCGAGGCGAGTTTTATCAGTCGAGCGTTATTGTCCTCGCGCCATCCGGTCCTGGCCCATCTGATTCCGATGCGCCGTTGCAATCTCGCCTGTGGCTATTGCAACGAGTATGACCATACTTCGAAGCCGATCGATCTCGACGTCGTTAAAGCAAGGCTAAACAAACTCGCCGATCTCGGAACGTCCATCGTCACGATTTCCGGCGGCGAGCCGATGATGCATCCGGAGCTCGATCAGATCATCAATCACATTCGCGTCCGTGGAATGATCGCGGGCCTGATCTCGAACGGTTACTACTTCACTCCCGAGCGTATCAAACGTCTTAACAAAGCCGGGCTCGAGTATTTGCAGATCAGTATCGACAACGTTGAGCCGGACGAAGTTTCGCGCAAGAGCCTGCGCGTGCTCGATAAGAAGCTCCGCTACCTCTCGGAATACGCTGACTTTCACGTCAACATCAATTCAGTGATCGGTGGCGGCATCAAGAATCCTGACGACGCATTGACCGTCGCGCGACGCGCCACCGAGCTCGGGTTTTCAACTACAGTCGGCGTGATTCATGATGTTGACGGAACGCTCAAGCCGCTTTCGGAAAAAGAGAAGACCATCTTCCAGCAGGTCAAGAAACTCGGAAACAAAGATCACGCCCGATTGAACTGGTTTCAGGACAGCATCGCCGAAGGCAAGCCTTACAACTGGCGTTGCCGCGCGGGCGCACGATACCTCTATATTTGTGAAGAGGGTCTGGTGCACTGGTGTTCGCAGCAGCGCGGCTATCCGGGAATCCCGCTGGAACAGTACACGATGGAAGACTTCGATCGTGAGTACAAGACCGAGAAATGGTGTGCGCCAACCTGCACTTTACAGTGCGTCCACCAGGTCGGCATCCTCGACAACTGGCGCGACCCGCAGAAGACACCCGCCCAGATGGCCCAAGAACAGAAGGGCGGCGTCGGCGAGATGATCGGCGCGGATTGAAGGCTAACGTTTTATTCTTTCGAGGGCGGCTGTACAAGGACGATCCTGGGGGTCGCAAGTCTCGCCGCCTAGTTCCGCCAATCGAAACTCCGTAATTGCTTCAGAGATAAAACCACCGTTTGCAAGCTCGATCGCTAGCAGTTTGTGCGTGTGTGGATCGTCTTCGCGCTCGAGCGCCTCACGATATTCGCGGATCGCGGTTGCCGAATCTTCCACGAGCTTTGCCCGAGTCGCGCGTGCGAGGTGAGCATCAACACTGCGACTGTCGAAATAGAAGTAAGCTCCAATTGCAGACAAAGCAAGCACCGCATACAGCAACGGAAGCGAGTAGCGCCATCGCCGCGGTGGCCCAACCTTTGGGCGCCACATCATTATCACCAGATAAATCGGAAAGACGATGAACGGCAGAAAGAGTGTGCCCACTGCGAGCGCGAGAGCGTAGGGAAGTCGAAATCGTTTGCGTGCTGAGGCGAGAACCCACGTTGAGATAAGTGCGGAGACTGCAAACGCGGCGGGCATGATGAGGTCAAACAACTGACCCGCCGACATGTTTGTTCTTAAACTCACTGTCTTGTCGGGCCTAAATCTCCACCTACTGTTGAGATCGACACGGAGCTCGAAAGTCCGAGTCCTGAAAGCCGTCCGGCCATGATCACGATCACTTCTCCCTGTTCGACCACGCCCGCTTCAAGCAGTCGTTGCTCGCCGACCTTCAACATCTCTTCCGTCGACGGTGCGTGCTTGATGAGCAGCGACTCAACCGCCCAGATCAACGATAACTCCGACATCACTTCCGGCCGGTGCGTGAGCGCGATAATGCGCTGGTCGTGGCGAATCGATGAGAGCCTGCGCGCCATCAATCCCGATGCAGTGAAAACTGCCGTCACTTTAGTTCCCATCTCATCGGCAGCGAACGCAGCGGCTTCGCAAAGCGCACGACTCACGCGCCCTGATTGCTTCCCAAGCCAGCGCCTCAAATTGTCCTCCGACGGCTCTTTGCCCGTCTCCGCCGACTCGATAATCCGCGCCATCATCGCCACTGCGGCATCGGGATACTCACCCATTGCAGTCTCATTTGAAAGCATGACGCAATCAGTACCGTCCCAAACGGCGTTCGCAACGTCAGACGCCTCAGCGCGTGTCGGACGCGGGCTGGAAACCATTGATTGCAGCATCTGTGTCGCCGTGATCACCATCTTCCCGGCTTGAATCGATCGCTCGATGATTCGTTTTTGATAAACCGGCACGAGGTCGACGCTCGTCTCGACACCCAGATCGCCGCGCGCCACCATCAGTCCGTCAGCCGCACCGATGATCTCGTCGAGATGATCGATCGCTTCTGCTTTCTCAATTTTCGCGATCAGCGGCGCACGACCGCCCGCTTCGTGGATCAACTGCTTTGCGTACTCACAATCGTTCGCAGTTCTGACGAACGAAAGCGCGATGTAATCGGCGTTCTGCTCGACGGCCCACTTGAGATCGACAATGTCTTTGTCGGTCAACGACGCGATCGGAAGGGCGACGCCCGGCAGGTTGATTCCTTTGCGCTCGCCGAGCAGTCCGCCGTCGATGACTTTGCAAATGACGTCAGTATCAGTCGCGCTTTCGACAAGCAGCGAAAGTGCGCCATCGTCGAGCAACATGCGTGTGCCGGGTTGCACTACACGCGGCAGGTCGCCGTAGTTAGTTGAAACCTGCTTCTCATCGCCAGGAACGGATCGCGTCGTGATCGTGAACAAAGATCCCGGCGTCAGCTTTACGGGCTGATCGTCTTTCAGCTCGCCCGTGCGAATCTTTGGTCCGGAAAGATCGACTAAAACCGCAATCGGACGTCCGAGTTTCGTTGCTGCGGCGCGTGCGCGTTTGATGTCCTCTGTCTTTTCTTCGTGCGTGCCGTGCGACATGTTGATGCGCACGCCATTTGCGCCGGCGGCGATCAGCTTCTCGATCATTTGCGGTTCGCGAGAAGCTGGGCCAAGCGTGATTAGAATCTTTGCTCTTCTCAATTTGAAACCCGTCTGATGATTGTTAATTAGCTGGTGTCTTCAGCGCTGTTTCCACAGCGCTGTCGAGATAAGTACCTGTGCTTGGTCCGAAGCCAACGAAACGTTGGACAAGCTGGCCCTGCCGATCGAAGACGAATGTTTGTGGAATCGCGTCCTGCCCGGCCAGCAGAAAGCTTACGAGATCGTCGTCAGGTCGCGCGAGCGGGTACTGTATGCCGAACTGTCTCGCGAAAGCCGGCACGAGCTGCTCGTCGCCTGGGCCACCAACGTTTAGTCCGACAACTTGTAAGCCCTGCTCTTCATATTTCTTCTGCAGTCCGATCAAATGCGGAATGCTGTCGCGACACGGCGCGCACCAGGTGGCGTAGAAATCCAAAATCAGGACCTTGCCTTTGTACTCGGAAAAAACCGAGCGGTTACCGTTGGATTCCCAACCCATGTTAGCGAGTGATGTTGTTGGACCCGTGGGTGGCATCGGGTAAGTGGTCCCGGTTGGGGGGCTCGAGATTACGGGCGTGTTCGTAGTGTTGTTTTTACTGCACGCAGCAAACAACATCAGCACACAAACGCACACGATCGCGAGTAAGTTCTTTTTACTCGTCATCACCGACCGTTGTCTTCTCATTCGGTTCTTGCGGCACTGGCTCGCCGGGCACACGATACTCGCCCTCGACCCATTTGCCGAGGTCTACAAGTTGGCAGCGTTCAGAACAGAAGGGACGGACAGGATTGTCTTTCCACTCGACTGGCTTACCGCAGGTTGGACACTTCATGAATCGTAAACGCCACGAACACCGCGCATCGCATTAAAGGGAAACGGGTCGCTTGATCAATATTCGTCGTTTGACGAATGCGATCGTACCTTCGCGGCGCATGGCATTCAAGCGGACGGTGACGCTTTCACGAGTTGAGCCAACAATTGAGGCAATTTCGCGGTGGGGCAGTGGAATATCGATGAGCACGCCTTCGGGTTCAGAAACCCCGTATCGCATGGAAAAATCAGCAAGTAACCGGTCAAGACGGGCGGGAATGGCGTTGAGCGCAAAATCAGCCAGGCGGCGCTCGGCGTGATCAAGTCGTTGACCGATCAGGCGGAAAGTGTAATCATGAAGGCGGTCATCCTCAGCCATCCCCCGTTTGAAATCCCCGGCTTGAATTCGCAGGAGCCGGGAGTTTTCATAGGCAATTGCAGAATTCGCCCGTTGCCCCGCAGTTGAGTAAAGAGCTGATTCCCCAAACAAGGATCCCTCTGGAAGTATATCGATTACGGCTTCGCGCCCTGTGTCCGGTTCGATACGACAAAGTTTGACCCGACCGTGGATAATCGCATAGAGGCAGTCGGCAGGTTCCCCCGCACGATAGACGAAGCGACGACGTCGAAAATCAAGGACCACTGAATTACGAGCTATGTCGTTAACAAGTGCATCGTCCAGTGTTGAGCCAAATTCCAACCGGCGGATTATTTCAGCGCGATCTTCGGGAGTTAAGTCCCGGGCACGCTTTTGTTCCTGCAGGGCATTCATCTCCATGTCCTTTTGGGCATCGAGTTACGGTTTCCAGCTTGAATCAATTGTCGGTGTTGCTCGTTCAACGTGGTCCTGTGCGGGCTAATTTTATGATGACTGTAAGGACACCCGCTGCGACCAGGATTGTTACTCTCGATTGTATCTTTTTGACGCGATGCTAGGGCGAGTACAGACACGTTAAACCGAGGCCCGAACTTTAGCATGAAGCACCGGAGCGTGCAAGAACAATAAAGAAGCCAGACGAACCCGTTTTATGGAGTCAAAATCTAACATCCTCGTCGTAGACGATAACCCCGACAAATTAGAGTTGATCAAGGCCGCGCTGCACCTCGCCGGTTACAACGTAACCACTGCGACGGACGGCGATGAAGCGCTGACGGCCATTGAATCGTATCAGCCGGACCTCGTGATCACCGACGTCATGATGCCGCGCATGAACGGGTACGAGTTGGCCCAGCGGATCAGGGCCAATCCGATCACGAAGTTTATTCCCGTGATCATGCAGACAGCGGCAGGCCGGCGGAGCGAAGATCTTCGACGGGCCAATGAGGCCGGCGCTCTGGGCTATATCACTGATCCGACCGATCTCGATCTGCTGCTTGCAAGGACCAGGACCTTGCTCGAGTTCAAGGCCTATCTCGACGTTTGCGAAGAAGCGGCTTTTACGGACCACCTGACCGGCCTCGCAAACCGCAGAAGGTTCGAGCGCCAACTGGAACGAGAGGTGGCCCGCGTGGAACGTTACGGCCATCCGTTCAGCCTGTTGATGATCGATATCGACAGTTTCAAGACTCTCAACGACAGCTTTGGTCACGACGCGGGTGATGAGGCCATTCGCCGTCTCAGCAAAGTCCTGCGCGAAGGCACGCGAGGTATCGATCTGGCTGCGAGGATCGGCGGCGAGGAGTTTGCGGTGCTGCTTGCCGAAACCAGCAAAGAGGGCGGATTGGAAGTGGCCGAACGACTGCGTGCTGCGATCAAAGTGTTGGAAATTCCAACTGCGCGGCACATAACCGCCAGTTTTGGAGTTGCGGAATGTCCTCGTGACGCGCAAACTGCTGCTGAAGTGCTGAAGGCAGCGGACGTCGCTTTGTATGAAGCCAAGCGAAATGGCCGCGATCGTGTGGTGGCGATGGAGCTGCGGCGGTCGAACTCGATGGCTGCAGGTGACGTACAAGGCGATGGAAATCTGGGACTTGCATCGCGAGGATAGTAATGGCTGATTACAAGGAAAAGTTCGACGAGTGGCAACAGGCGGCGCGCCGCAAGGCTCGCGAGCTCGACGAGAAATACTCGATTTCGGATCTGGTTGGTGAAGGCGCACGCGCAGCCGGCGAAGCCGCAAAGCGCGGCGCTGAGTCTGTGGCCGGCGGTGCGGAACGTCTGCGGACGGAAGCGGAGCGACTGACCGAGGATGACGACATCAGCGACGCCGCGCGCCGTGCTGCGAATGAAACCGTAAAGGGCGTTAAGAAGGCCGGGAAGGCTGTCCGCGATGTGGCGGGCGATACCGGCAAGCGAGTTTATGACGACGCGAAGACTTACTATGAACGCGCGTCATCGATCTACGACACCGGCGCGCGATTCACACGCGCCTCGACCGCCGCAACGATCGGTTTGCTGAAAGCGCGTGACTGGATCAAGGAAAATCCGGGCAAGGCCGCGGTTGTTTCGGTGTCGCTCGTGCTGGGCATCAGAGCAGGCGCGGCGTTTCCAGGTTTGGATGGTGTGCTGCTCGGTTCACACCCGCACTGGCTGACGCACTCGGCGCTTCCGGTTTGGGGGTTACACAAAGCGAGCGAAAAGTTTGACGGTTATTTGAAGAAGCAGGAAGAGCTGATTGCGCGTGGCGAGCTCAGCGAAGCGGCACAGCAGCGTGCGGAGTTTGAGCGCAAGATCGCGAAGTATGTGGGCGCGCCGTTGCTAGGTGCGTTCAGTTGCGCGGCGGGAGCGGCGATGTGGGCCCAGATCTTCCAACCGGGCGCGATCACCGGTGCGCCAATAAGTTGGCTACTGGGCGGCAACCCCTTTCTTGATGGCGTGTGGCTTTTCGCAAACGGCGTAATCTGTTTCCACCAGGGCTACAAGTTCTTCATGATCGCCCTCGCGAATCAGGAAGAGGTCGTCCGCGTTGTGAGAGAAATCAAAGGCCTCTTACCCGCAGCCGCGACGATTTAGGTATACTCCGTGAGTGCCTCACCGCCTCATTGAGCGAATCAGACGGAAGATTCTGTTAAGAGACTACGATCTGACCATTCACGCCATCGAAGAGATGGCGGAGGATGACCTTGATATCCTGGACCTCGAACACGCCGTGCTGAACGGGCAAGTTGTGCGCAGACATAAACACGATCCTCGCGGAATAAAATACGCAATCGAAGGTTTGGCTGTAGATGGTGAGCGATTGGTGGGTGTCGTCGGTCGCTTTCACGCGACTGATCGATTTCTGATTATCACAGTATATGACGTCAACAAATTCCACTAAGAAAGCTGACTACGGTTACGCGTGCGAGCATTGTGAGGGCACTGTTCGCCCGAAGAAAGTCGACCGTGAAGCTTTCAAGTATAAAAAAGGTTTCATCATCCTTGAGGGAATAACAGTTGGCGTTTGTGATGCTTGTGGAATGCGGTATTACAGCGCCGAGATCCTTCACGCTGTCCACGACATCGCCACCGGCGCAAAGCCCTTCGAACGCATCGAACAGATCCCCGTTTCACATCTTCCTGAGTAACTCACAATTTGAGATGCAACTGTTTAGACAACCGCCCAAGTCAGGAAAGCGGAAGGGCAAGAAGAAAAGACGATAAGGCTATGATGCCTAACTGATCGTTATTGGAAACGGCAGGAAGCAGAGCGCGAAGACGATCAACGTCACGATTGCGATCACGATGCGCTTTGCGCCTAGTGGTTCCATCACCGCTGGTTGAGGATGTGGAACCTTCATCATCACCGCTAACAGCACCGCATAAAGAAATCCACTCGGGCTGCCGTGCCACCAGAAGCCAAGGAAGGCGAGCGCGGCCATGATCACGAAGGCTACACGCCCGATGATCTTATGTGCGCGGCCGCCGAACAACGAAAACGTTCCGTGACCTCCGTCGAGTTGGCCCACTGGCATCAGATTCAAACTCGTTACCAGCAATCCAATCCACGCCGCCATGTAGTACGGGTTTGTGGGCGTGTTGGGGTCGAGCGGTATCCCTAGGAGTTTGCTGATCAATCGAATCAGTAAAGGATCGTTGAAGTAGATCCAGTTACCGCTGTGATCCAAAGGCGTGCCGGCTGTCAAAACCCCGATTACAACTACCGGTACAGCCACAACGAATCCCGCGAGCGGGCCGGCCAGTCCGATATCGAAAAGCGCGCGGCGTGACGGGATGGCGGAGCGAATCTTGATGAAAGCCCCAAAAGTTCCCGCCAGGAACAGCGGCGGCGCAGGAATGAAATAGGGCGGCGTCGCGTTCACTTTGTAATAACGGCACGCGAGATAGTGTCCCATCTCGTGCGAGAAGAGAATCGCCAGTAACGACGCTGAGAACGTCGCGCCTTCAGCGATCAGTTTCGGATGTGAGAACGCATACCGCAGCAAGTCGATAACTGAATACAGATATGAGAGCGGAATGTAGAGCAGGTAATCCATCGGGCTCACGAGGCGCAACTCGTGGTTAGGAGGAAGCTCGGGAGCCGCGAGCATCGTGCCTGCGAGAATCGTCGTGACAACGGTGAGCAGGAACAGCCCGCCATGCAGCCGCCACTCACGCGCTGACAGCCACGGCTTCCCTAAGGTGGGCAGAGTTCTAATCGATTCGTCCATGGTGCTCGTATGATTACCCAAACCCAAAAAACGTTTATTGTCGGAAAAGGGCGGCCACGGAGGGCCGCCCCTACAACTAAGATCCGATGTTTATGAAGCGCTAAAACTCGTCGTCGTCATCGTCGACAGAATCGTCGATGTCGATGTCGCCGCCGTCGTGCGCCTGCAATTCCTTACCCGGCTTGAAGCGAATCGTCTTGCCTGACGGAATCGCCACTTCTTCGCCGGTGCGTGGGTTGCGCCCCACGCCTCGCTTGCGCGGCTTCACGACGAACACGCCGAATCCGCGGAGCTCAATTCTTTCACCCCTCGTCAGCGCTTCCTTCATCGAATGAAAAAGAGCTTCGACAGCCTGTTCAGCCTTCATCTTCGGCACGCCGGTTTTGTCAGCAACGCGGTTGATGATGTCTAACTTGATCAAGTCAAGGGGCCTCTTTTCTGCTGCACCTGGGACGCTGTCCGGGGGCGGCAAAATGCAGGCGAGGATGATAGAGAGCAGCGGCAAACCCTGTCAAGGAAATGACAAAAAAGCCCGTACACCGATTGCACAGAGAACAGGCTTTAGGCTAACCTCAAAACCGGTTCATACTGGTGAATTATGTTTGGAATTCGAAAACGCAGGCCACCGCCGTTCGGTGGCGTTCACGTCGACGACGACAAAGACATTCAGGAACACAGACCCGAAGAGGCGCAGCGCAACGACCTCTGGTCGGAATCCCGGCTGCTGCTTCGCGATCTGATCTTCGCGCTGATGATCGCGGTGCTGGTGGTGGTGTTCATCGTGCAGCCGGTGAAGGTTGAAGGCACGTCGATGCTGCCTCGTCTGCACGACGGTGAGCGCATTTTCGTCAATAAACTAATCTATTACGACGATTTTCGCTGGGCGCCGAAGATCGAGCGCGGCGATATCGTTGTCTTCTGGTTTCCGGACGATCCGTCGAAGAGTTACATCAAACGCGTTATTGGTTTGCCGGGTGACACGATCGAAGTACATGAAGGCCTCGTGCGCGTCAACGGCCGCGACATCGAAGAAACGTATCTCGATCCGCGCCTGAATCTGTCGCATCGTAGCCAGGCTCCGATCTACGTCAGGCCAAACTACTACTTCGTGATGGGCGACAATCGCGACAATTCGAGCGACTCGCGCATCTGGGGTCTCGTGCCGAAGAAATATATTTACGGCAAGGCGCTGTTTCGCTACTGGCCGTTGACCGAAGCGAGCGTGATACATCACGAGAACCTCAATCCGCCGCCCGGCCAGCAACCGCCCGGGTTCCAGCCGGATTTTCAGGACAACTCGACGATGGGTGAGCCTACGCCGCGGCCTTATGTGCCCGGCGATTCAACGCCACAGCCTTGATACATATGCTTGATTGGCTGCGTTTCCTGCTCATGATCTTTTACGCTCCGGTGCGTGGGATGCGCGGCATGCGCGACCGCGGCTCACTCGCGCCGGTGGTGTTGATCGCGTTCGCCGGGCAGTTTGCGTTCGGCTTCGTGGTGAAGAGGTTTGCAGGAGCGACGTACGGAATTACATGGGAGCTCTTTCACACCGCAAAGATTATCGCCATTGTCGCGATTGTGCTCGTGCCGATACTGACGCTCGTCGCCAATATGTTTGAGCGACGCGGCAGTTTTCGAGTCGTGCTGACGCAGGAATATGCGCCGCTTGCGGCTTCGCTGTTTTACGCTCTCACCGCCGCCAATCTTCTCTCATTACTGATCGCGGTTTTTCTGCATTACTCGGGAATCCAGGCGCAGACCGTCGCGATGCTTCTACATGCATATCAAACGCCTGGCGCAGCGCCTGAATTCACCCAAACCGGGCCTTTGGCCGAACAGTTCAGGAACCCAGTCTTCCTAGCCTATAGCCTCTTCGCGATGTTTCAACGAGGACTGTTTGGCATCGGCATGATCGTGGCGGTGAAAGACACGTTCAGGATGTCGGCGGCGCGGGCGTTTGCGGTGACTTTCATTTCGTGTTTTGCGGCGCAGTTTGTCGCGCCGCTCGCGTTCCATTTGTTTTCCGGAGTGGCTGGCTCGCCATTTCTTCTGTTCTTTCTTTTCCTGCTATTGCGCAATTACTTCAGCGACATCATGGGCGGCCATCGCGCAAGGGCGGCGTTCAAGCAAAATCTCGAGTCGGCGACACTCAATCCCGCGGATGCTTCCGCGCACTACAATCTCGGATTGATTCACCAAAGCCGCGGTGAGCTCGACCAGGCGCGCCAACGCTTTGAACACGCGCTACAGATCGATCCGGAAGAGATTGACGCGAGTTACCAGCTCGGACGAATTGCGCGACAGCAGAAACGATACGCTGAAGCGATTCAGAACTTCGAACAAGTCGTCGCGCGCAATCAGGCGCACGCTCAGCACGAGGTCTGGCGAGAAGTGGCGGCGACGTACATCTCGGCAGGACAGTTTGAAGATGCGCGCACGGCGCTGGATCAGTTTCTGGAGCACAGGCCGTCTGATCCGGAAGGTTTGTACCTGATGGGTCGCGCGCACGCCGGGCTGGGGCACAAGCGTGAAGCGACGAGCTTGATGCAGGCGTGCATCGAAGCTGTGAAGACCGCGCCGGCTTATAAATACCGCGCGAGCAAGCGCTGGTTGAACGAGGCGCAGCAGTTTATTAAGAGTAGTCAGTAGCTCTTGTTAATCCTGTGAATCTTGTAATCCTGTCTAAGACTTTTACAAGATTTCAGGATTTACAGGATTAACAAGATGAGTAATAAACGCGCAGCTCTATTGGCTCTGGAAGACGGTCGCACGTTTCGTGGTCGCTCGTGGGCGGCTGACGGTGAAGTGTGCGGCGAGATGGTTTTCAACACCTCGATGACGGGTTACCAGGAAGTTCTTACTGACCCGTCGTACGCGGGTCAGATCGTCTGCATGACGTACCCGCTGATCGGCAATTACGGTATTAACGCTGCGGACGCCGAATCGACGCGGCCGTGGGTCGAGGGCTTCGTCGTTCGTGAAGCGAGCCGCATCGCTTCCAACTGGCGTTCTGAAGAGAGCCTCGAATCGTATCTGAAACGCTGGAACATCGTCGCGATCGAAGGCATCGATACGCGCGCGCTCGTGCGGCACATCCGCGACAAGGGCGCGATGCGAGCGTGTCTTTCGACGACAGATCTCGATGAGAAGAATCTTGTTGAAAAGGCGCTTCAGTCGCCGCCGATGGAGAACCGTGAATTGGCCAGCGTTGTCACGACGAAAGAGGCATATGACTTTCCGTCCGACGGCGAGGAACGTTTTCACGTTGTGTGTTATGACTTCGGCGTGAAGCGAAATTCGTTACGCGAGCTGGCGCAGCTCGGCGTGCGCACGACTGTCGTGCCCGCCTCGACTTCAGCCGCCGACGCGCTGTCGCTCAAGCCGGATGGGATTTTCTTATCGAATGGTCCAGGCGATCCGGCGTCGATGAACAAAGAAGTGGCGGAGATTCGCGAGCTGTTGAAATCGCAGGTGCCGACGTTTGGAATTTGTTTTGGACACCAGTTGCTCGGCCGCGCGTTTGGTGCACAGACATTCAAGCTCGTGTTCGGACATCGCGGCGGGAATCAGCCAGTGAAAGAGTTGTCGCATCCGAAGGTCGAGATAACGTCACACAACCACGGGTTTGCTGTGAGTGCGGAGAGCCTGCCGCCGGAAGTTGAAGTGACGCACATCAATCTCAACGATCAATGCGTTGAGGGAATGCGTCACACGACGTTGCCCGTGATCTCCGTCCAATACCACCCGGAAGCCGCCCCCGGCCCACACGACGCCGAGCATCATTTCCAACGCTTCGTCGCCTTAATGGAAACCGCCCGCCGAACCGAGCCCGCGAACCACGAAACAACCGAGCCCGCGAAGCGGGCGGAAGCATAAAGCCTGGGGTGGAGCGAGGCTTTGCGAGCGCAACTCCAGGATCGCCATTCCCCATAGCCGTTGAGCCCGCGAAGCGGGCGACAGCGCGATTGCATTCTAACCTGGGGCTGGCGCCCCAGGCTTTATGCTTCCGCCCGCTTCGCGGGCTCGGTTGTTTCGCGCTTCGCGCGGTTAACTATTCTCGGGCATTTTTAATTCGCCGGTGGTGAGGTCGGGGCGGGCGCGGACCATTTGGTCGGGCGTGGATTCGGCGTGGAGCTCTTCGGCGGTTGTTGCCGCGACTTCCGCAACCTTCGCCGCGTCAGAAGCATTCGGCTCCAAAAGATCTGCAATCCCTTCCTTGCCGCGATGCTCCATCCAGTGACGATAACTCACAGTAATGATCGCCACTACCGGAATCGCCAGGAAGATCCCTGCAACTCCCGCGAGTTTCTCGCCGGCAAGAATCGCAAAGATCACCGCGAGTGGATGAAGATGAATGCCTTGTCCGATTAGTCGCGGATAAATCACGTAGTCCTGCACGATCCGCAGCACACCGAGAAACAGCAGCACCAGAAACGCATTGAACGGACCCGCATGAAACATCGCGAGCAGCCCGGCCAGCAGCGCGATCGTGACTGGGCCAACCAGCGGAACAAACTCGAATACGCCCGCCAGCACGCCCATCACGAGGCTGCCCGGCAACCCCAGCACCGTGAACCCAAGCGAACAAATAATTCCGATGAATAAACACGCCGTCAGTTGCGCGCGAATGTAAGCCGCGAGCGTGCTGTTTATGTCCTGGAAAAACTCGTCACCGCGCCATCGCCAGCGCCCGCGCGGCAACATCAGCAACGCCGAACGCCGAAAGGCCTCCGCGTCTTTCAAAAAGAAGAACGCGAGAATCGGAATCAATACGAGCCAGGGAATATAGACAACATAACCCACTGCGGAAGTCGCGAACTCGGTGGCAGTCGCACTCACTGTGTCGACGATTTTCGGCACGGCGTTGTTTACCGCGTTGACCACCGGCGGCGGCAGGCGGCGCGAGTATCTCATGACGTCCTGTGTCCGATCGCCGAGCGACTTCCAATATGATTTTGCCTGGTCTGCAAACTCGGGAAACTGGTTACTAAGGCTAGGCAGGATCAAGAATACGGTAGCCACGATCGCCGCGAGTATGATCAGGTAGGCGAGCGCGATCGCAACGACTTTCGGTATCGCAATCGTGCGACCTCCGATAACTCTTTGTCGTCTTAAAAACTCGACGAGCGGTGAGACGAAGTACGCGAAAAAGATCGACAGGACGAGCAGCAGTAGGATTCCCGTAATCTTCGAGATCACCCACAGCACGATGAGCACCGCGAGTAAAACCATGATCACTCGCAGCACGACGCGCGTAGGAGGTCCGTAAGACGCTTCTACCGCCGCCTTCGCCGCTGTTGCCGCATTGTCTTTCGCTGTCTGTCGATCCACGAATCTATAACCGCGCGTGCAATCTCCCGATCAAATCGACTACCGCTCGCTGATCATGATTGCTCAGCTCACGAAATTCAACTCCAAACGTATCAGGGGTGGAATGATGAATCACTTCGCCGGCCAGTGACAATGCGTCCTCGCCGTCAAGCAGCAAGAGTCCGAGTTGATCTCCAATCTTCACATTGGGACACGAGGGAAGATTTATGACGCGCAGACCGCCGAGACTGATGTCCTGTGGTTCACCGATACCGAGCGACTCTTTCATACTCTCGTCTTCGATGGCAAGGGTGATTCGCGAGGTCACATAGTAACGGGGGTGACGCCGGCGATCGTGCGAGTTTAAGGCAGTGTCGTCGGAGTTAGTCATCGTGAAGTGTCCTCAGTGAGCTACATCGTCTTCGGGTTCCTCTGCGACTTCGCCTTCGCCTTCACCTTCGGGCGCGGGTGGTGGCGTGATGCGCGGAGCGGCCGGCTCCCAAACGAGCCCGCGCCATTCATCCGTTTCGCCGAGTAGCTGAAGCGCAGCGAGCGGATGGCCGGGGTGGCGCTCGATACGCAGCACCTCCGCGATCACCTGCAGCTTCTCACCGGTTTCACCGAGCACTTCGAGACGCACACGACTACCAACGTCGGGCAGGTGTCGCGGGAGATGTACGAGTGTGCCCTCTGGACCAACGTTTTCAGTCGTGCCTTCAACGACGATATGCGTGCCGCTTGGCTCATCCCACTCCGCTTTTACCTCGAGACTGGCGAGGTAACGTGGGCCGGAGCGGTTCTCTGTTTGTGCGGGCATCTGGGGCGCCCTCCTTCTAAAGAAATCTACCAGGATTCAACTGTAGGGGTGGCCCTCTGTGTCCACCCGCTCTCAGATTGGATCCGCGGGTGGCCACAGAGGGCCACCCCTACAGTTGAATCCTACGAGCTGTCATTCCTCTTCGGCTCTTAACTTCTCCAACACCGAAAAATCTTCCAGCGTTGTGACGTCTCCTGCGACATTGCCGCTGGTCGCGATCTCGCGCAGGAGCCGTCGCATGATCTTGCCCGATCTGGTCTTCGGCAATGCGTCGGTAAAGCGAATCTCGTCAGGTCGCGCGAGCGCGCCGATCTCCTTCGCGACGTGTGCTCGTAGCTCCTCGTTTAACGCGTCTGACGGTCGATGCGTTCCTTCGAGCGTCACGAAGGCCACCACCGCCGAACCCTTCATATCGTCAGGACGCGCGACGACCGCGGCCTCCGCGACCGCCTTGTGCGACACGAGCGCACTCTCGATTTCCGCCGTTCCGAGTCGATGTCCGCTTACATTAATAACATCATCGATCCGGCCCATTATCCAAAAATAGCCGTCCTTATCGCGACGCGCGCCGTCGCCCGCGAAATAGATGCCTTCAATCTGCGACCAGTACTGCTGTTTGTAACGCTCGTCGTCGCCCCAAATCGTTCTCAGCATCGACGGCCACGGCCGCTTGATCACCAGATAACCGCCTTCGTTTGGGCCAACAGACTTGCCGTCGCGCGTCATCACGTCGGCCTCAACACCGGGAAATGGAAGTGTACCGGATCCGGGTTTCGTTGGCGTCGCACCCGGAAGCGGCGTGATCATGATCGCGCCGGTTTCAGTTTGCCACCACGTATCGACAATCGGGCAACGCTGCTTGCCGATGATCGCGCGGTACCACATCCATGCTTCGGGATTGATCGGTTCGCCGACCGTGCCGAGTAATCGTAAGCTGGAGAGATCGTGTTTCAAGGGCCACTGTTCGCCCCACTTGATGAACGCGCGAATCGCCGTTGGCGCGGTGTAGAAGACGTTAACGCGATGGCGCTCGACCATCTTCCAGAAGCGATCGGGCTCAGGCCAGTTTGGCGCGCCTTCGTACATCAAAACCGAAGCGCCGTTCGAGAGTGGACCATAAACAACATAACTGTGGCCCGTGACCCAGCCGATGTCGGCAGTACACCAGTAAAGATCCTCGTCTTTAAGATCGAAGACCCACTTCGTCGTGAGATGCGCCTGCAGAAGATAGCCGGCGGTCGTGTGGAGAATTCCTTTCGGCTTCCCGGTCGTGCCTGACGTGTAGAGAATGTAGAGCGGATGTTCGCTGTCGAGCTCTTCCGCGGCGCACTTCGCATCGACCGTTTCCATCAGCTCATGCCACCAGAAATCGCGACCGGGCTCCATGTGCTGCGGCGAGCCGGTGCGACGGACCACGATACACGCATGCACCGACGGCGTTGACTTCAACGCTTCATCAACTGCGGTTTTGAGTTTTACTTCGTTGCCGCGACGCCAACCGCCGTCCGCCGTCACCACCAATTTGCAACTCGCATCGTTGATACGGTCGATTAGTGCGGAGCTGGAGAAGCCGCCGAAGACCACAGAATGCGTGGCGCCGATGCGTGCACACGCGAGCATCGCGATCGCAAGCTCAGGAATCAGCGGCATGTAGAGCGCGACGCGATCGCCACGTTGAATGTTTGCATGCTTCAGTACGTTCGCAAACTTGCAGACTTCGGTGTGTAGTTGTTGATACGTGAACGTGCGCGTTTCGCCGGGTTCGCCTTCCCAGATGAGTGCCGCTTTGTTGCGTCGCCAGGTGGTGAGATGACGGTCGAGACAGTTGTAAGAGATATTGATCTTGCCGCCGACGAACCACTCTGCATGCGGCGGATTCCATTTCAAAACCGTGTCCCACTTTTTGAACCAGTGCAGCTCTTCAGCCATGCGCGCCCAGAACGATTCCGGATCCGCAGCGGCCTCGGCGCGAAGTCGCTCGAGCTCCTCCATCGACTTGACGTGCGCGTGCTCGGAAAACGACTGCGGCGGCGGAAAGATCCGCTCTTCCTGTAACACTGATTCGATGTTTGTGGTGACGCTCGACATGCGTGCCTGTGTACCATACTTTATAGCCACAAAGAAGCACAAAACGTACAAATTGCGACTATGACTCTTTACGTTGGCACCAGCGGCTACAGTTACAAGGAATGGAAGGGAAGTTTTTATCCGGAGACGATTTCGCCGAAAGACATGCTCTCGTATTACGCGTCGAGGTTGCACGCGGTCGAGCTGAACAATACGTTCTATCGCATGCCGCAACCGGGGATGATTGAGAGTTGGAAGGCGCAGGTACCGGCAG
>DASYFE010000161.1:0-3927 GCA_036498585.1 Pyrinomonadaceae bacterium
AAGCAAGTTTGCTTTTGAACTGGGAGATCTAACAGAAATCGACAGCGCATTTATCATGGCGCTCAGAGAAACGCATCGGCTCCTAAAGTAAAGCGAGTTTTGCAAGAGGCTCAGGATTACATGATTTACACGATTTACAAGATATCCTGTTCATTCTGTAAATCCTGTCATCCTGTCTAAAAAGCTTACGATCATCTCTGCGGCGCGTTGAGAGGCCCCGGGCTCTCCGAGCTTATGAGCGACATCTCGCAATTGCTGGCGCATCTTTTTGTTAACATTCGGTTCCAACAACTTTATCAATTCCTTCACGACATTCTCACTCGTCAAATCATCCTGCATCAGCTCCGTTGCGATCGCTTTTCCCGCGACGAGATTAACAAGCCCGTAGTGTGGCACCGTTATCAAACGTCCGAGCGTGTGCCAGTTGATCGGCGACTCCTTGTAGACAACGACCATCGGCGTTTCGAGCAGCGCTGCTTCGAGTGTCGCCGTCCCGCTCGCAATAGCTGCAGCATCGGTAGCGCCGAGGGCTTCGCGAGTTTGTCGTTCAATTAGTTTTATATTGCTCGACGTAATCTCGCGCACCTCAGCAATCGTGCGACTCGGTGCGACCACGACAACCGACTGGACCTCTGGCCGCAATGTTCGAAGCTGCTCAATCGCATCAACCATCGGCGGCAGAATTCGCTGCAGCTCTTTGATCCGGCTGCCCGGCAGGAACGAAACAATCGGACGCGCGGGATCGAGATCGTTGCGCCGGCAAAACTCTTCACGCCCAAAACGCGCCTTCACCTCGCCAGCTAACGGATGCCCGACAAATTCAACATGCTCGACCGCATGCGCCTTATACCATTCAACTTCAAACGGCAGGATCGACAACAATAGATCGACGTCGCGCTTGATCTTGTTCACGCGACGCGCTCGCCACGCCCAAAGCTGCGGGCTAATGTAGTAGATCACTTTCAAGCCGCGGCGATGCAGGGATGAAGCGAGTCGAAGATTGAACTCGGGCCAATCGACGAGGATTACTGCATCAGGCGATCTCTCAATCGCGGCAGCTTTTAATGCTCGAAAAGCGCTGAGGAACTTTCGAAAGACGCGCCCGACTTCCACGATGCCCATGATCGCCAACTCATCGGAATTGACGATCGTCTCGACACCGGCGTCGCGCATCAGCGGCCCGGTCGCGCCGAAGAAATCGATGTCCGCGCGTTGTTGTAACTCCCGAACGAGCGCGGCCGCGTGAGCGTCGCCTGACGGCTCACCGGCGACGACCATTAAGGTGTGGCGCTTTTGCACGCCGCGGATAATAGCAGACAGGATTTACAAGATGAGATCTTGTTCATCCTGTCTAAATTTTTATGTTAGCATCCACGCGCCCTTATGATGCGCCTCGCGTTCGTTACCCTTCTTATCCTGTTCGCGTGCACGTCTGCATTCGCGCAGCAAACTAATCCGGTCGATCGGAAAGTCGCGAACCCGATGACCGACACGCCCAACGTCAATCCACTTAACAACGATCAACCCGTGCAGCGCCGCCCACCGACACAAAATGGTGTGCCGGGTGTCGCCACCGACGAACTCAAGGTTGAGTCTACAAAGCAGGAGAAGTCTGGTCCCGAGAATGCGATCGTCGCCGTTTATGAAGGAAACGTCGATGCGCGCATCGGCACGTACCGACTCCAGGCCGACAAGATCACGGTTTACGAAGCTGAGAACAAGGTCGTCGCGGAAGGCAGCGTCGTTTTCGATCAGGGCGATCAGCAGCGCATCACCGGCTCGCGCGGCGAATGGAACTATCGCACCAAGACCGGTTACTTCGTCGACTCAACCGGCTACACGAATTCAACCCAGGACGGCACGCGCATCTATTTCACTGCGGATCGCGTCGAGCGCGTCAGTCTCGATACGATCGTCGCGACGAACGTGCAGGTGACGGCTTGTGACGAAGACGTTCCGAAGTGGAGTTTTCACGCGGGCAAGACGCGCATTAAAACCGGCGATCGCGTTTACGTTTACTCGCCGACGCTGAAGCTGAAAAACATGCCCGTGTTTTACCTGCCGTATGCTTCAGTGTCGATCAAGCCACGCGATCGCGCCTCCGGATTTTTGACGCCGACATTTGGCGGTTCGGGCCCGAAGGGCTTCCGTCTATCGACCGCTTACTATCAAACGCTCGGTCGCTCCGCCGACGTCACACTTCGCAACGACATCTACACGCAGCGCGGACTCGGCTTCGGCGCCGACCTACGCACGCGCGCCAACTCGCGCTCGTATCTCAACGTCGGCTTCTACGCCGTTAAAGATCGAGTATTTGGACCATCCGCTGACGATGCGCATCCGGATCAGGGCGGCTCGAGTGTTTACGTTGACGGCGTACACTATTTCAAAAACGGTTTCATCGCGGTGGCTGACGTAAACATCACGTCGAACCTCGCGTTCCGGCAGGTTTTCTCTGATAACATTCAACAAGCCATCTCACCGGAAGAGACGTCGCAGGTCTTCATCAACAAGGACTACAACGAGTACAGCTTCAACTTCTTCATTGGCTCGCAGGTGACGTCGCTGGAAAACGCGCGCATTCGTATTCGCCAGTTGCCGAGCATCAGCTTCGAAAAGCGTCCGGGCATCGTCAGCTTCTTCAAGACTCTTCCACTCTACTTTTCGTGGGAGAGCTCTGCTGACGGAGTCGGCCGCAAAGAGACGGCTGAAGACCAGGTGCAGTTTGTGAATGACGTCGGCGGCAATCCGATCATCACGCCGTCGATCGTGCAGCGACTCGATCTGCATCCGCGCTTCGAGCTGCCTTTGAACTTTGCCGGATGGTCCGTCACCGCATCGGGCGCCGGGCGCGTGACGTTCTATTCAAACTCACTCGATCCAGCCACGCGCGACGTTCTCGGTCGCAACGTGACGAGGGCTTATGGCGAATTTGAGCTCGACGTGCGGCCGCCCGCCTTTGCAAAAGACTTTCGTCGCAACGGCCAATTCTTCTTCCGTCACGTGATCGAGCCGTACGTGGTCTATCGAAAGCTTTCGGGCATCAACGACTTCGATCGCATCATTCGCTTCGATTACATCGACGCCGTTGCCGATACGAACGAGATCGAGTTTGGCGTCGCGAATCGTTTCTTCACGCGGCGCTCGACTGAAAACGTCAGCGATGCGCACGCGACCGCGGCCGGTACTGAGAACCGGCAGCAACTGTCGACACAGCCGTACGAAGCGCTCACGATTACGCTCCGTGGTAAATATTTCTTCGATCCGTTTTTTGGCGGCGCGCTCGAGACAGGCCGTCGCAACCAGTTTTACCCGCTCAACACGCTTTCCGGATTTGTTTATGGCGGTGTTCCGAGACGTTTCTCGCCCGTGAACGTCGACGCGCGTTATCGTCCGCGGCGGGACCTCTTCGTCGACGTGCGCAGCGATCTCGACACGAACGGCCACGGCATCCGGTCGCTGTCGACGACGTTTGGGCTATCCAAGCGGACCATCTCCGTGTTTCAGAGTTTTTACTATACGCGGGCCATCGAGCTTTCGCCTGACATGGTGCAGTTTGCCGATCCACGCGGGTTCGAAGCGGGAACGGTGCGTGGCTCGCAGTGGAGCCCGGCCGTGTTTCTCGGCAATCGCGACCGTGGGTTTTTTGGCGGCGCGTCGTTCTTTTTCGACTTCCAGAAGCGGCCTGGAAGAGGCGACAGCTCGTTGATCAACTCGACCGTGACCCTCGGGCACGCTTGGGACTGCTGCGCGGTGGTGGGCCAGTTTTCGAGCTTCAACGTGGGACTCAGAAAAGAAAACCGGGTGGTTTTCAGTTTCCGGCTGAACGGGATCGGGAGTTTCGGCACCGAGCAATTCGGCCAGCGCTGGTGACCCCAACCAGTTCACGCTGTAAATCTTGCCGCCGCTTTTGCTATCATGGCGCAG
>DASYFE010000162.1:0-10223 GCA_036498585.1 Pyrinomonadaceae bacterium
CGACACCCAGCGCGCGATGCCGAAATCGATCAGCATCACTCGACCCGTGTTGCCGTCGATCATCAAATTCGCAGGCTTGAGATCGCGATAGATGATCGGCTTTGGTCTCGAGTGCAGGTAGTCGAGAACGTCAGCGACTTGCATGCCCCAATCGGTAACAGTCTTTTCATCGAGTCTGCCGCCGACTGCCGCACGCATTCGCGAGGCGAGGTCGCCTCCCGAAATATATTTCATGACGAGATAAAAACGACCGAGCTTATCGTCATAAAAATAATCGTAGATGGTCGGGATGCAAGGATGTTCGAGCGACGTCAACAACAGCGACTCGCGTTTGAAGTCGCCAATCGCTTTTTCATGCTGTGCCGGATCCAGGTGCGACTCGACCATCTCCTTCACAGCGCGTGGCGCGTCGCCGAGATTGCGATCCTTCGCGAGATAGACCGCGCCCATGCCGCCGCCACCGATGCGTCGCACGATCTCGTAGCGACCATTCAAAACGGTGTTCGAGGCGAGCTGCTTTACGCTCGGGCGTTTACCGCCGGTCGTGCCTTCTTTCGGAGTTGGGCTCTTGCCTGGGGTGGCGATGTTGTCAGTGAACGAGCCACCCAGTGAATTTGAAGAGAGCGGCGCGGATGGCTCCTCAATGCTTTCCGGATCGACATACGTCGTCTCGAGACTTCCGGAAGGTTCGGCTGGTGCTGGTTCAGGCTGGTCTGGCGCAGAAGTAACGTGGACGGGAGCTTCGTCGTCGAGTGTATTGGCCCACTCACGGCCCCCACGTGGTGGCTGCGGATCGACCTCGTCGCCGGGATTCGCGGCAAGGGTCTTCAGCTCCGCCGATTCTGGCGTTAGCGGCATACCGCAATTACCGCAGAAATGCTCACCAGGCGATACGTGCGCCCCACATGATTGACACTCAGACATTTGTTGATGATTTCTCTGTGCAACCTCTGTCTTCTCTGTATCTCTGTGGTGGTTTTTCGCTGCGAATTCTCTTAACCACAGAGACACAGAGAACACAGAGGTTGCACAGAGAAGAAGCTATTTCACAATATGGAAGCGCAAAAAAGTTTTGCCGACGATGATTTCGTCACCGTCGCATAACGCCTGGCGCTGTCCCGGCGCTAATCTCTTCCCACGATTGATAAACGTACCGTTCGTGGATCCCAGATCTTCAAGAAAGTACTGGCCGTTGTTTAGAGTGATGCGTGCGTGACGTCGAGAAACCTTTGCTTCGGGATCGTCTGTGTCGAGATCCACGTCGGGGAAGATGCCGCCGTCGGCGTCCCAGCGTCCGATCTGGGCTTCGACATCACTCAACATAAACTGCTTTCCGGTCGAGCGGCCCTTTTCGATGACCAGGCGGGCGTGCGGTTTGGCAGCGGCGCGTAACGCTGAATAACTGAGGCCGGCGGAGACTCGCCCGCCAACCTCAGCAGTCGATCCCGGCGACGGAGCATGATTGCCGTTACCGCCTTGCACGGGTTTCTGCTGCACGGGATTGGGACGGCCATTCGGTCTCAACGGCGCGCCACATTCGTCGCAATACTGCGAGCCATCGAGGTTTTCTGTTTTGCACCTATCGCACGTAATCATAGTCTTCAAAAAAGCAAATCATTTTAGCGCGAAACCCCGTCCCCAGCCAACGCATCATAAAAAACGCGGCATGCACGGAACCGAGCGCGGTAGCGCCGGGTCTAATTCCCTTAACAGGCGTCTTAGTTGGCTTTGACCCGGCGCTACCGCGCTCGGTTCCGTGCGTTCACAAGTGTTAATAAATCGCACAGTTTACCGTTAGGAATATGCCTGCTCGCGTTTGCTCTTCGATGAAACTGTTTGATAAGTTTCCACGTAGAAACATCTTCGAGAATTTGAAGGCCCCCTGCAAAAAGGAACGAAAGAATGGCATTGAGTCGCAAAAAGAAGATCATTATCGGCGTGGTGGTGGCCGTAGTACTGGCCATCGTCGTCGTCATCAGCGTCGTTGCAACCCGTAAAGAAGAGCCCGAGGTTGTAACCGTCAAGCTCGAAACCCGACCTGAGCTGAAACAGACCGTGACCGCATCGGGCGAGGTGCGACCAATACGCTATATCAAGCTTACGAGCGAAGTTCCCGGCCGTATTGAAGAGATTTACGTGACTGCCGGCGACATGGTGACCAAGGGCAAACCGCTGGTCCGCGTCGATCCAACCCAGCTACAGTCGAACCAGGAAGCACAGTGGGCCGCGACCCAGGCGTCGATAAACGACGTGCAAAACGCACGCAACCAGGTCAGTTCAGCGCAACAGGCGCTCGTCGTGGCCGAAGCTTCAGTAGCCGCAGCCCGGCAGCAAGTCGTGGCCCTGCAAACCAATGTGGATCGCGCCCAGGTCGATCTCAACACTGCCCAACGCGAGCTCAAGCGCTACACCGAGTTGATCGAAGCCGGCGTGGCCTCCCGAGTCGAATACGACACCGCTCGCGACCGCTTCGACACGGCCAAGATCGGTTTGGAAACCGCTAAAGCCAATCTCGAAGCGCAGAAGATCGCCGTAAAGGAAGCCACGGAGCGCGCCAATCAACAGCGCATCGCCGTGAAAGATGCGCAAACCAGCATCAAGTCGTCAGAAATGCGCGCCAGCCAGCAGTCGGCAATGTTGCGTGGTCAGACGAGCCAGCGCTCGAAAGCGACTCAGTTGTCGCCATTGAACGGCGTAGTAGCCGACATTCCGACGCGCGTCGGTGAGTTTGCCGTCGCTGGTCTATCGACAACGCCGCTGATGACCATCGCCGACATGTCGCAGATCAACGTTGAAGTGAACGTCGACGAGACGGAAATCAACAACGTCAAAGTGGGCCAGGAAGCGAAGGTCAAGGTTGACGCTCTCGGCGACAAGGAAATCAAGGCAGTTGTCACCCAGAAAAACCCGCTCGCGATTTCGAAGTCAGACCAGACGGGCGGCTTGTCGAACCGCGTGAACGTGCAGGAAGCGAAAGAGTTCAAGGTCACACTCGAGCTAAAAGACTTGCCGGAAGATATCACGAATGCGCTGCGACCCGGCATGAGCTCGACCGCGACGATCACAACCGACACTAAGACCAACGTGCTGGCAGTGCCGCTTGAAGCAATCGTCGAGAAAGCGCCCGCTGCCGCATCGCCAAGCGCAACAGTATCAGGCAGTGTTCCGACGGCGTCGCCGGTTGGTGAGAAGCCGAAAGCACAAAAGGGTGTTTACGTCGTCGACGCCAGTAACAAAGTCAGGTTTATCGAAGTGACCACAGGCATCACCGGTGAAGCTGATATCGAAATCACGAGTGGTGTGCAGCCAAAAATGGAGGTCGTGCGTGGGCCCAGTCGCGTGTTGAAGACGCTGAAGGATGGCATGACTATCAAGCGTCAAACGAAGAAACCCGGCAACGCAAATGAAAAAGAGGGCTAGATGAGTGACGCTACGCTAACGCTAACTCCGCCAGAGAGTGTGACCACGCCCCGCGTCGAGGTCAACGGGCACGACCCGAGAATGCTGATCTCGATGCGCAACATCTGGAAGACTTACCAGATGGGAACCGAGAAGGTTCACGCGCTGCACGGAGTGTCGTTTGATATCCCCCGTGGCGAGTACATCGCGATCATCGGTCCATCCGGTTCCGGCAAGTCGACCTTGATGAATCTGATCGGCTGTCTCGATACTCCGAGTGAGGGCGAATACTGGCTTAACGGCAAGAACGTCTCTGAGATGGACGACGACGAGCTTGCCCGCATTCGCAATCAGGAAGTCGGTTTCGTTTTTCAAACGTTCAATCTGCTCGCGCGCGCCACGGCGTTGCACAACGTCGAGCTGCCGCTGATTTACGGTGGTGTTGGCGCGTCGCAGCGACATGAGATGGCAAAGAAAGCGCTTCAGGCAGTGGACCTGACTGAGCGCATGACTCACAAGCCCAACGAGCTATCGGGCGGCCAGCGACAGCGTGTCGCGATTGCCCGCGCGCTTGTGAATCATCCGTCGATTCTGCTGGCTGACGAACCGACCGGAGCGCTCGACTCGCACACCAGCATGGAGATCATGGACCTGTTTGAACGTCTGCACTCGGAAGGCAACACGATCATCGTCGTGACACACGAGCACGACATCGCAATACGCGCCCACCGCGTCATCTCGATTCGCGACGGTCTAATCGAAAAAGACGAACGAATTAAGTAAGCCGCAAAGAGGCACAAAATGCGATACCTATTTCGTCTCACCGCCATCTGGGAGGCGTTTCGTGTCGCCACCGCCAGCCTGCGCTCGAACAAGCTGCGCACGGCGCTGACGCTGGTCGGCATCGTGGTGGGTGTCGCTGCGGTGATCGCCGTCGTCACGATCATCAAAGGTCTCAATCAAACAGTCGCGCAGACCTTCTCGTCGCAGGGCTCGACAGTCTTCACGATTTCGAAAAACCCGCAGATCATCAAGTCGCGCGAAGATTTCATCAAGTTCAACCGGCGCAAAGACGTGACGCACGAAGATGCGGAAGCGATTACGCGGTTGTGTACGGCGTGCTGGCGCGTGGGAATCGCCGCAAATGCGATCGAGACTGTTAAGTACGCGGATCAGAAAGCCGAGAACGTTCGCATACGCGGCGTCGATCCGACGACGATGTTTGATATCGATGGTGTGACTATTAGCGTGGGCCGGATCTGGACCGAGAGTGAAGGCGCCGCGGGTCGCGACATCTGCGTCATCGGTCCCGACATGTTGAAGAACCTGTTTTCCGATGCGCCTGCTGACCGGGCTTTGGGCAACGAGATTCGTATCGACGGCCGGCCGTATACGATAGTCGGCGTGCTCGAGCCGCTGGGTTCGATCTTCGGCTTCTCGCGCGATAACGTGGTCTATATTCCGTATTCGACTTATCAAAGGGCATACGGCGGGCGGCGCTCGCTCGTCACGTTCATTCAGGTGCAGACGACCGAACAACTCGAGGCGGCTGAGGACCAGGTCAGAACGATCATGAGAAGCCGTCGTCATACGGCGCCGGAGGCGGAAGACGAGGGCTTCGCACTCGAGACTCAGGACGTGTTTCTGAATCTATATGGCTCGGCGACGTCCAACATTTACATCGTGACGATTGGCGTCGCGGCGATCTCGCTTGTGGTCGGTGGAATCGTCGTGATGAACATCATGCTCGTGTCAGTGACTGAGCGGACCAAGGAGATCGGAATTCGCAAAGCCATTGGAGCGCGGCGTAAAGATATCCTGACGCAGTTTTTGATCGAGGCGGTGACAGTGACGGCGATTGGCGGAGCGATCGGCGTGGCGACAGGTTTTGGTCTGGCGTACGTCATCTCGGCGCTGATCGGGTTTCCGTTGCTGGTGAGCGTGGCTTCGGCGGTTCTGGGCGTTGGTGTTTCTTCAGTGGTGGGAATTGCGAGCGGCCTCTGGCCCGCGTGGCGCGCCGCGCGACTCGACCCGATCGAAGCGCTCAGAGCTGAATAGAGACCCTCGTAGCGCACGGAACCGAGCGCGGTAGCGCCGGGTCGATTCTTGACCTGCACGACCGCTGATTAGATTGACCCGGCGCTACCGCGCTCGGTTCCGTGCGCTGTTACGGCGCCAAATAAATATGCGATTAGACGATATCAAAGAATCGGCACTCATGGCGCTCGACACCATTCGCGCCAACAAGCTGCGCTCGGCGTTGACGATTCTCGGCGTCAGTGTCGGCGTGGTCACGATCATCTTTATGGTGTCAATCATCCAGGGCCTCAACAAAGCCTTCGCCGATCAGATCGAGTCGCTCGGATCAAACACGATCTTTGTCTCCAAATTCGAGCCGAGCTTTGGACGACCACCTGGACCAGACGAGATCCATCGCAAAGATCTGACGATGGACGACGCCGAAGCGCTACGCACCGAAGCGCCATCGATCGTCGGCGTCTCGCCGATCCATCGCATGATCGCATCGACGGTCAGATACAAGGACAAACAGACTGAAACACCGATTCTCCTCGGCGTCACGCCATACTACGAGTTTGTACAAACGCAATACGTCGCCAGCGGCCGTTTCATCAACGACATCGACATGCAGGATCGATCAAACGTCGTGATCATCGGCGTCGACGTGAAGCAGGCGCTGTTTCCGTATGAAGATCCGGTCGATAAAGACGTGCGAATAAACGGCAATTCTTATCACGTGATCGGCGTAATGGAACCGTTGGGAAACTTCTTCGGCCAGTCGCGCGACAACTCGATCTTCGTTCCGATCACGACGTTCGAAAAGTACAATCCCGATCCGCCGTTTCCGGAAGTCGTCTTCTTCGTGATCGTGCGGCCACGCTCGCGCGCGTACGTCAAATCGGCGATCGACGAGATCACTGACATCCTGCGGCGCAGGCGTCGCGTGCCGGTGGGTGCGCCGAACAACTTCGGCATCTCTTCGCAGGACTCGCTGCTCGACGTTTATAACCAGTTGACCGGAGCCACTGCGCTCGTGCTGACGTCGATCTCTTTCGTGGCGCTCATGATCGGCGGTATCGGCGTGATGAATATTATGCTCGTCTCGGTTACGGAGAGAACGAAAGAGATCGGTGTGCGCAAAGCTGTCGGGGCGACGAGGTTCAACATCCTTTCGCAGTTTCTGATTGAAGCAGTAGTGTTGACTGCGATCGGTGGTCTGGCGGGACTGGCTGTGGGCGAGATTGCCAGCCTCGTGATGAACAAGTATTCGCCGCTGCCGGCGTACGTTCCTTTGTGGGCCATCGGTGTCGGCGTCGGGATTTCAGCGGCGGTGGGAATCATCTTCGGCCTCTGGCCCGCCTGGAAAGCCGCGCGTCTGAATCCAATCGACGCCCTGCGCTGGGAGTGAGTTGTTAACAGGATTTAGAGGATTTTTCATGATAATCATGTAGAATCCTGTAAATCCTGTCTAAAGGCTTTTTGTGCTTTAATACATCAACGTGAAATTTATCGAGACCCTGAAACTGGCCGTGTCAGCGATCTGGGCGCACAAGCTGCGCTCGGCGCTAACTCTGCTCGGGATGATCGTCGGCGTAACGGCGTTTGTCGTCGTCGTCTCGCTCATCGCCGGCTTCAATCGTTACGTCGACGAGAAGATCGCAGGCATCGGCGCGAAGTCGTTCTCGGTCCAACGTTTCAACCCGCTCGAAGACTTCAAAGACACTGACACGATCGCCGCCGCCCAGCGTCGCAATAAAGAGCTGACGATGGACGACTACTACTATCTGAAAGCTCGCGCGCAGCTCATCGGGAAGATCGGTGCGCGCGGCCGGGGCACTGCGTCCGAAGTTAAGCGCGGCAACGAAGTGCTGGAAGACGTCAATGTCGCCGGCGCCACCGCGAACTGCGTCGACATCGAGAACCGTGACGTGGCTGAAGGGCGCTTCATCGCCGAGCCCGAGGACGAAAGCGCAGCCCGTGTCGCCTACATCGGCGCAGACGTCGCAAACAAACTGTTTCCCGCCGGCAATGCAATCGGTTCGGAGATCATGGTTCGCGGACTTCCCTATCGCGTGATCGGTGTCGAAGCCGCGAAAGGGACCGTGTTCGGCATTCCGCAGGACAATTTCGTCATTCTTCCATTGAAGACCTACGCGATAGACTACGGCGCACTCATTCGCCAGCGCTCGCTTTATTTCGTCGCCACTTCAATAACAGACGAACGCTTCAACGATGCGGTTGAAGAGTCGCGCTTCCTGATGCGTGTGCGCCGCAAACTCGGACCAAACGAGAAAGACAATTTCGGCATCGTCACGCCCGACGCAATCACGGGCCTGCGGGATCGACTCTTCGGGACGATCTTCCTCGTTGCGATCTTCGTTCCGATGATTGCGTTGATCGTCGGCGCGATCGTAATCATGAACATCATGCTGGTGTCGGTGACTGAGCGCACGAAGGAGATTGGTATCAGAAAATCCCTGGGCGCGCGGAAGATCGATATCCTGAAACAGTTTCTCGTCGAAGCTGTAACCCTCTCTACGATTGGCGGCGCGGTGGGAATTGTTCTGGCCTGGATCGTCGGGCTGGTAGTAACGTCACTGATCTTTCCCACGTATCTATCGATTTGGGCGATTGCAGGAGCGCTGGCGGCTTCGAGTACGGCAGGCATCGCGTCCGGACTCTTCCCGGCGTGGAGGGCAGCGAAATTGGATCCGATAGAGGCTTTGCGGTCAGACTAGATCGGGGCTGAAAAATCATGCGACTCCTAAGAAGCGACATTTTTGAAAACCTCATGATGGCCCTGGCGACGTTGCGCGCGAACAAACTGCGCTCGTTCCTGACGGTTGTCGGCGTCGTCATCGGCATCATCACGGTTATGTTGATTGCCTCCATCATCAGCGGCATCGATGTTTCCGTAAAGCGTGAAGTCGAGTCGTTCGGCATTCGCTCGATCTACATCAGCAAGTACAACCCGGGCATTCACATCGGTCGCATGTCGCGCGAAGAGCGCATGCGCAAAGAGCTGACTTACGACGACGCTATTGCGCTCCAGTCGCTGCCTACAATCGAGCTCTCAGTTCCATTTCTCGATATCACCAACAACTTCTTCGGCGGCAAGCTGATGGTTTCGGGTGGCGGCAAGACGTCGGCCCAAGTCGTGCTTCAAGGCACGTTACCGGAGTTTGAAAAGGCAGGCACGCAGGTGATCTCGGAAGGTCGTTTCTTTACGCAAACGGAAAACGAAACGAATCAGCAAGTTTGTGTGGTTGGCTCGAAAGTCGCTGACGACTTTTTCAAGATCGGCTCGCCTGTCGGGCAAACGATCAAGATTGGTACGCAGGAGTTTCGTGTCGTAGGCGTGCTGGAGAAGCGCGAGCAGTTTATCATCGGCGGCGGCAGTGACGATCAAAACAACGTGATCTACGTGCCGTTCAGTGTAGCCGAGAAACTGAAACCGAATGCTGATGACATCTACATTCTCGCCGTCGCGCGCCTGGGCATGATGGAGGAAGCAAAGGACCAGGTGCGCGACATGCTGCGCGTACGCCGTCAGGTGGCGTTTGCCGCAGACGACAACTTCGGAATGGAGACTTCGGAAAGCATTCTCGATAACTTTCGTTCGATCACTTCCAGTCTCGCAATCGCGATGGTGGGGATCTCTTCTGTCGGTCTGATGGTGGGCGGTATCGGCGTGATGAACATCATGCTCGTGTCCGTCACTGAGCGCACGCGTGAGATCGGCGTGCGCAAAGCAATCGGCGCAAAGCGCAGCGACATCATGTGGCAGTTCCTGATCGAAGCCGCGACCCTCACGGGCCTTGGTGGAATTGTCGGACTCTCGATTGGTTGGGGACTGACACTCTTACTGCGACTGCTACTTCCTTCTTATGTGCCACTCTGGGCTCCGATCGGTGGCTTTGTGGCCAGCGTGGGCATCGGCCTGATCTTCGGCCTCTGGCCCGCATGGAAAGCGGCCCGCCTCGATCCCATCGAATCACTCCGTTACGAGTAAAAGTTTAGCGGCCGAAGATGGCTGCGGAGCCGATTCGGAGCAAGGCGCCAATGGCCCACAGTGCGATCACAACTCCCCAGGCTTGAGTGGACGAAATCTTCGCGACTTTCCGCAGACCTAACGCCGCCAGGAACATTCCAAAAAACCTGAGCAGATCAAACTGGCTTAAGACAGCCACGAGAATCTTCGACGCGTCCTCGCCCAATAGGACCGCGGGATTCGTCGCCACCATGTGTTCGGGATCGATTGAGTCCGGCGATTTCAGGAATAGAACCAGAATCGCAATCAGCGCTCCCAGCACCGACGGTGGTATCGACGAGTAAACCCAAACCGCCAGCGACTTGTGGTAAGAGATCGATCCGCCAAACGCCAGCACTCCAAGAAGGTACAGCGCAGCGCCGCCCGCAATGATGATCGGCACGGACAACGGAATAGCCAGCATGCCGAGGTTCTTTCCCATCTTGACCTGCATGTCTTTCTGGGCTTCGCTGAGTTGCGCCGCCTGCGGCGACTTCTCGATCCGGTCGCGTACGTACTGGCCCATATCGACTCTCGTGTACAGCAGGACAGTTACGAGGCAAGCCAGGGCCAACAGGATAATTGCGCCCGCGAGAAAGCGAGGCCTCGCGCGCAGGGCCTCGAACGTTCTTGAAGGCTCGAAAAAGATGCCGGTCAGGGTTTCCGCCGTTGACATTTCCGCGCCAGTCGCAGGCGTGTTCGGATCGCTCATTAGTTTCCTCCTAAGGAAGATTACGGATGAGAAAGCTGTCCACAGAATACGCAGATTACACCG
>DASYFE010000163.1:0-1515 GCA_036498585.1 Pyrinomonadaceae bacterium
GTGGCTCGCCGTGCAATCCGTAAACGTAGTAAAGCGCGTACCCTGCGAAGCCCATCAACAACACGGCAGCAAGTAAAGCGCCGATTCGCACCGTGCGCGGCAGTATTAACAACATCGCCGTTACAATTTCTGCCCCGATGACCACGATCGTCGCGGGCCAAGACCAGCGCTGATAATCAAACCCCGACGACGCCAACAACTCACCCATGTTTTTGACAAACGCATTAACGATTGCAAGCTTCGCGATCGCAGTAAACAGAAACAGCGCCGCCAATCCATAACGACATACACGAACAGCCCAAATTTTTGCTTTCGATTTCTGATCCGGGTTCATTGGCGTTAAGCTGCCAACCCAACCACTTTCTCGGCTGCATCCCTCATCCCGTTCGCAACCGTGAAGTTCAACTCTGACTCCCGAATGACGCGCTGGCCTTCTTCAACGTTCGTTCCTTCAAGACGCACAACCACCGGAACCTTGATCCCGAGATTTCGCGCCGCCTCAACAACTCCGCGCGCCACCATGTCGCAGCGCACGATCCCGCCGAAGATATTGATCAAAACAGCCTTCACGTTTTCATCCGCCAACAGAATCCTGAACGCTGCTTCAACGCGTTCCTGCGACGCGCCACCACCGACGTCGAGAAAGTTTGCAGGCTCACCGCCGGCGAGTTTGATGATATCCATCGTCGCCATTGCGAGACCGGCGCCGTTCACCATGCACGCGATGTTTCCGTCGAGCTTGATGTAGTTGAGATCAAACTTCGACGCCTCGATCTCGAGTGGCTCTTCTTCATTGAGGTCGCGCAGGTCGAGAAAATCTTTATGACGGAAGAGCGCGTTGTCGTCGAAATTGATCTTTGCGTCGAGCGCGATCAGGCGATTGTCTTTAGTTAACAGGAACGGATTGATCTCGACGAGTGATGCGTCCATCTGCTCGTATGCGTGATAGAGCGTTTGCATGAACTTCACTGCCTGGTTTACGAGCGGGGCCGGCAGTCCGAGACCAAAGGCGAGCTTGCGTGCCTGAAACGACTGAAAGCCGATCGCGGGATCGATCGTCTCCTTCAGGATCTTCTCCGGGGTCTTCGCTGCGACTTCCTCAATGTCCATGCCGCCTGCTGATGAAGCCATGAACACCTGACGACCCGAAGCGCGATCCAGCACGATTCCGAGATAGAACTCTTTGTCGATCGGCAAGCCTTCCTCGATCAACAACACCCGCACTTCGCGGCCTTCCGGACCAGTTTGGTGCGTGACGAGTTTCATGCCGAGCATCTGGCGCGCAATCTCGCGCGCTTCGTCAGCACTACGGGCCAGCTTCACGCCGCCACCTTTGCCGCGGCCACCGGCATGAATCTGCGCCTTCACCACGACGATATCGCCGCCGAGTTCCTTGGCCGCCTGATAAGCTTCTTCAGGCGAGCGCGCCACAATGCCGCGCGGCACCGGCACACCGTATCTCTTTAACAGTTCTTTACCCTGGTACTCATGAATTTTCATGCAACAGCCTCAGAC
>DASYFE010000164.1:0-4491 GCA_036498585.1 Pyrinomonadaceae bacterium
ACTTTGACCCGGCGCTACCGCGCTCGGTTCTGTGCTTGGTCCTAGAAAAGGTTTTAGAAACTCACCTTGCCTGAGACCTGGATGCGACGCGCGTTGTTGGTCACGCTGTCGTTGATACGCCCGAAGATCGTCGAGGTGATGACGGCGGTCGGATTATCAAACGACGGGTTGTTCAAAACGTTGCGCGCATCCACCCGCAGATCGAAATTCACGCGCTCGGTTATTTTGAATTTCTTCGAGAGCGACGCGTCCCACTGGAAATAGTTCGGGGCCAGGAAGAAGTTGCGTCCGGTGTTTCCGATCGAGCCCGGCGCAGGCGCCGCAAACTGGCTGCGCGTGGCCTGGTCGAACCAGAAGTTTCTGCCTGTCTCCAAAACCAGCGAGCCGCTGTTTCTCGAACAACCATTGCAATCCGCAGTCGATTGGACCACGTTGCTCACGGTATTGACGCCCGAATAAACCGTGAACGGTCTTCCGGTCATCCAGAGCACCGTGCCCGCTGTTTCCCAACCACCGAGGACGTAATTCAAAACGCTCGGCATGTTGGACAAGAACGTCCGGCCTTTGCCGAATGGCAACTCGTAAGTGTAAGTACCCTGGAACACGTGACGCCGATCGAAATCGGACCACGTGTAATTCAAATGCCGATCGCGCAGATCGAACGGCGTGCTCGATGCTGATTGGACCGATCCGGTCGAAACGGTACTCAGCGAAGGATCCCACGAGCGGTTATCTTTCGACTTCGAAAGCGTGTAGCCAAACTGGAATCCGAGGCCCTGATTGATGCGACGCTTGAAGATGAACTGGAGCCCGCCGTAGTTCGAATAGTCACTGCTGTCGAACACGTTCAATCCGCCCGTGAACTGCGGGAAGGGCTGGAAGAAGAACGGGAGACCATTCACGTCGAGCAGCCGTCGTCCACCATTTGCATTTGTACAGATACCGGCGGTGACGTCATCCGGCGTCACACAGGTCCTTTGCGAAACAGTTAGAGCGGCCGCGGCCACGCTGCCCTGGGTAATATTCGTTGTATTCAAGGCGCGGAAACGTGTCGTGCCGGCGTTGTTCGCGGCGTTGCCGGTCATCAGCAAGTTGATAAGCGGGCTGTTGTAAGAAGAACTCGCTCTGACACGATTGAAAGCTTCGAGGAAGTTCGACTCACCGACTCCGGGAACACCCGCGAATATATTCACCTGGTTGACGTTGTATCCTCCCAGCAGGTGTACCGCGTGTTTCCCGATGTAATTCACTTCGACAACGTTGTGGCCAATCTCTCGTTGGAAGCTGAATGACCATTCGTGCACTTGCGGAAATTGCAGATCCGGATCGAGCACGCTGATCGCGCCAGTGCCGAATGCGTTCGGCTGCCGCAACGCATCAGGAGTTGAAGTGGGCGCCAAACCCGCAATCACTGGTCCGATATTTCGGAAGAGACCGCCGCCAGAACCAAAAGACGAGTTTGTGGGCCCAACGGCATTTCCGGGCGCACTCTGATAAATCGACGAGCCAAACAGGAATGTCGCGATTCGATCGGAGGCGATGCGATAGTTTCCACGAATCGAAGTCTTGCCGCTCTTGAATGGATCCCAGGCAAAACCAACCGACGGCAGAATCTTGCTGAAGTCACTTCCAAACAACTCGCCCTCAACCCATTTCAGTGTGTTCGACGGCGCCGCGCCCAGCTTCACAGGTTGATTTGGAACGAGGATGGGCCGGCCATCCGCGATCGATGGAGTCAGCTTTGGCTCCCAGCGCAGGCCGAGATCCAAAACGAGGTTCGAGCGGACGCGCCAGTTGTCCTGGAAGTAAAAATCCAGCTCGGTATAGTCCGCTTCGTTCAACCACCGGGTCCCAACCGGAAGAAACGCGCTGTTGTTACTCGGATCCGACACGAAAGCCTGCGACACACTTCCAACCTTTCCCAGCAGGTCGGCGATCGTGCCGCGCAATCGCGTCAGATCGTTTGCGTTGATGCTCGAGCTACCCGAAGAAGGCAGACCGAAATTCGTATACAACGCCGCTGCATTACTGAACGTCACCACCGGTTCGATTGCAGAACCGGCGACGCTCGAGCGATCGTCGCGATGTCGATTGAAGCGGAAGTTGAGCCCACCCTTGAGAGTGTGCGAGCCGCGAACCGACGTCATGTTGTCAATGAACTGAAGCGTGCGGACGCCGCGTGCGTTGTAAGAGAAGTTAGTGTTTGGCGTCGCCGCGTTAACAAACGCGAATGGAAACCCCGGATCGGGAGTAGGGGTAGCGAAGGTGAAAAAGAATTTGCTGAGACCAAAGATCGCTTCGTTCGTCAGAGTCGGAGTCGGAGACCAGCGCCAGTTAACGGCGAGGTTCTTCGGAGTGCGCGACGTATCGACGAAGTTTGGTGTGTCCGGGAAAATCGGACGTCCACTGTTTGCCGAATCACCAAACGTGCTTTGGCTGCCCTGAGCATAACGAACGTAAAGCAGACTGTTGTTGCGCAGGTTGAAATCAAATTTGCTGACGAAGTCATACTGCTTTTCATGTTGCGGCGAACCGAAGTTGAATCCCGCTGTATTCAAACCATCGCCTACCGTGAAATTGTTCGGCAGCGGCATCGCGTTGAGGTAACCGCTCAACGTCGGGTCGAGACCGATTCCGGTAGGATTGGCTGCGATGTTGTAGGTAGTGATGCAGGGTTTGTTTGAGGCTGTCGCGTTACAGAGCGGAACAACCGCAGTACCCGCTAAATCCACCGAGGGCGGCGTAGTGGCGCCGACGGGAGCGTTCACACCGCCTAAAACATAACGATACGTCCCTTGCCGCGCAGCTTGCGTGTAAACCGTTCGCGTCACGAGTTGCGTGTCGTACGCGCGCAGGAATTGCAGGTTGACGAAGAAGAACGCCTTGTCTCTCGCCCAGCGCGGCCCGCCTTCACCAAAGCCCGGATTGAAGAGTGGGCCACCAAGACTACCGCCGAAGATGTGCTGCACGAACTGTTCTTTGGGCGCACCGGCGATCGTGATGGGATAACTCTTTGCATCGAATAAGGGCGAGCGATAGTACTCAAACGCGTTGCCATGAAAATCGTTGGAGCCGGAGCGCGTGACGAGTGTGACCTGCGCGCCGCTGCTGCGTCCGAGCTCAGCGGTGAAGTTGCTGGTTACAACCTGAAACTCCTGCACTGAATCCGGATTTGGACGAAGCGGCGTGAAGTTTGAGCCGCCTGCGGTCGACTCGTTGATGTCAATACCGTCGAGCGTGAAGTTGAAAGCACGATCGCGCGAGCCGTTGACATTCACCGCGCCGCCGGTATTTCCGCCGATGACAACGCCGGGTTGAAAGTTCAGCAGGTCGAGTGGATTTCTTCCGCGCGTGCCGACGATAGGAAGCGCTTCGAGAGTCTTCTGTTCGATCGTGCTGCCGATATTTCCCGAAGTGCTCGTTTGCACTTGTTCGGCGCCGGCCTGAACAGTGACCGTCTCAGTCACGCCACCGGTTTCGAGCGTCGCGTTGACCGTTGCAGGCTGGTTGACGTTGACGGGATTTGCCTGGCTGATGAATTTCTTAAATCCCTGTCTCTCGATCATGACGGTGTACTTTCCCACCTGGACCAAATCAAAGGCGTATACGCCGCTATCACCTGTCTCGGTAGTAAAGGAAACTCCGGTAGCTTCATTGGTGAGGGTCACCCTCGCTCCGGCCACGGCGGCGCCATTGGAGTCCTGCACCGTTCCTGCTACGCGAGACGTAGTTCCCTGCCCGCTTGCAACTGCAACGAGACAGCACACTAAGAACAAAACCGCATAGATTGGTTTTCTCATTTTTATCCTCGGCTTTTGGAGTAGTGGTTGAGCTACGAAATTTCGGACGGATTATAGATTGTTTTAAGAATAATGGTAGCTAAAGATTTTTATCCTTTCGATTAGAACCGCTGATACATGTCCATCCTGAAAAATCTTGTAATCCTGTATGCTGCGTGACGTGATCTTAAGGACCGCCAACCGAATCGAAGACGTGCTTTCAGTCCTGGAGTTTGCCGAGCGTGAGGCGCGTTCGGGGCTGCATGTCGCAGTGATGCTTAGCTACGAAGCCGCGCCGGCATTCGATCCGGCGTTCGTCACGCATGCACCTTCGGATTTTCCACTCGCGTGGGCGGCAGTTTTTGAAGACACGCCTGCTGGTGAACGAGTTGAGTCGTATTCTTCAACTGCATGGGAACCTCTTGTAAGTCGCAATGAATATGATGAGTCGGTCGCGCGCATCAGAGAACTAATAGCCGCCGGTGACACTTATCAGGTCAATTACTCGTTCCCATTAACCTCAACATTCAACGGCGATGCATTCGCGTGGTATCAGGATCTGTGTGTGGCCCAGGGGGCGCAATACTCCGTCTATCTCGATCTCGGGCGTTACAAAGTGCTGTGCCTGTCACCGGAGTTGTTCTTTGAGCGGCGCGGTGATCGTGTAATTACGAGGCCGATGAAAGGCACAGTGCGACGTGGGCGCTGGCCG
>DASYFE010000165.1:0-4758 GCA_036498585.1 Pyrinomonadaceae bacterium
ATAGTCAAACGACTCGTTCCCGAAGGCAAAACGTATTGTTCGGTCTGTTCGCGGCTGCGTCGCGGCATTCTTTACAACGTCGCGGTCGAGGAAGGCTGCAACAAGATCGCGCTCGGCCATCATGCTGACGACATCATCACGACGCTGCTGTTGAATCTATTTTACGTGGGATCGCTGAAGGCGATGCCGCCGAAGCTGCGTTCGAACGACGGGCGCAATACGGTGATTCGCCCGCTGGCTTACTGTTCTGAAAAAGACATCAGCGAATATGCAGCGGAGCGACAGTTTCCGATCATTCCGTGTGACTTGTGCGGATCGCAGAGCAACTTAAAGCGCGTGCGAATCAAAAACCTGATCGCCGAGCTGGAAAAGGAGATCCCGCACGTCCGCGCGTCGATGCTGAACGCGCTTGGTAACACAACTCCGTCGCATCTCCTGGACCACGAGCTTTTCGACTTCAAGTCACTCGGCACGACAACGGGCGACGTCGAAGCCGAGCTCGATCTTGCCCTCGGCCACGTCGAGGAAAGAACAAGTCTCTTTGTGCCTTTTTGTGGCTAATGAAGGAATTAGATTTAACTGAGTTCCCACCCGGCACGGTCACTGAATACACAACGCTCGTCTGTCTGGCCTGCATCTTCGACATCTTCACTAAACAGATCGGGCTCGCGCCGCGTTCTGCTTATACGGAGATCAAACGCTACAGTCCAACTATCGAAGAGCTAACATCGCGAAAAGCAATTCGCCCGTTCTTCGACAGTGACGAGAAGCATCCGCGCTGCCCGTACTGCAACGCTGCGAAACGTTGGCACGCTCGACTCGATACGCATTGCATCGAAGGCGGCAAAACCACCGACACGCCACGACGTAAGCTCGTCAAAACGATCGAAAAGAAGAAGGACCAGTTTGCGGTGATCGAGCTCAAATCGAATCGTCGCCAGGCGTTCTTCGATTGGCTCGACACGTTGCGCATCACACTCGATCTCAACGATCAGTCGTGGCTACTGGAGGCGACGAAGGCTTACCTCGAACGCATAGCGCCGAAAGAGAAGTGGGCAGAAAGTTTCGAAGGATTGCGTGCGGTGCGCCCGTCGTCGCGCTTGGAAGATGGTTGGGAACGCGACGGCTCGAGATTGTTCCTTGCGCCTCCGCTTTATAACGAGAGTTTGCTGGTCCAGTATCTTATCAGCCGTTCGCACGAGCACGGTGGTCGCACGCTCGAAGGCCGGCTCACGTTAATGGAGCTGATCCGCCGGATGCGCAAAGGCGGCTACCTCGCCACGCATAATATCGAAGCTATTGACCAGTTTGAGATCTTCGAAAAGCTGCTTGATGAAGTTGCGGGATCCGGGCAGTTGAAACTCTACTACATCGTCGACCGGCGCGAGTTTCTCGAGAAGGTGAAGAGCGTGTATGCGAGTTACGCCTAAGCCAGCGCGGTCTAACAATTCAAACGCTCGCGCCGGTAATGATGAGTGACCGGACGTCTTCGTCCGATTCCGATCGCGTTGCGCGAAATTATCAGCGTCGGCGGTAACTGCCGGCGCTTGAATTCATTGGCCGGCGACTCGACGCGATTGAGAATATCGCGCACAAACCCCGGCTCGAAACCAGTCTCGACGATCTCGTTAGGCGTCGCCTTCTGCTCGAAGTACAGACGCAACACGCGATCGAGCTGGTCGTATGGTGGCAGTGATTGATCGTCAAACTGTCCCGGCGCGAGCTCGGCCGAAGGACGCTTGGCGATGATCGATTGGGGAATCTCTTCGCTGTCTTTGTTCAGATAGTTTGCGAGTGCGTAGACTTCGGTTTTCAAAACGTCACCGATAACTGCGAGTCCGCCGTTTGTGTCGCCGTAGAGCGTGCAATAGCCGAGTGCGAGTTCCGACTTGTTGCCTGTTGAGAGCAGCAAGCGACCTTCGGAATTCGAGATCGTCATCAGGATATTACCACGCAAGCGCGACTGGAGATTTTCCGCTGCGGTAGAGCGGTTCTCAACTGAAGGCGCCGGTAGATTCATTTCCTTGAGCAACACTTCGTACGCGGCAGTGATCGGGTGTTTGATGACGGGCATGCCGAGCCGTCGGCCGAGCTCGATCGAGTCGTCAACACTCGAGCTCGACGAATACGGCGAAGGCATTGTTACGCTCAAAACGTTTTCCGCGCCGATTGCTTTGCATGCGAGTGTCGCCACCACGGCTGAATCGATGCCGCCTGACAATCCGAGGACCACGCGTTTGAAACCGTTCTTGCGCGCGTAATCGCGAATGCCGAGTACGAGCGCGTCGTGAATTGTTTCCACATCGTCGCCGGGGAGGCAACGCTTGTCGGCAACGTCGCAATCGAGATCGACAGTGCCGATGAACTCTTCGAAAGGCGGCGCTTGCAAAACGATCTTGCCGTGCGCGTCTGCGACGATGCTGGCGCCGTCGAAGATGATGCCGTCGTTACCGCCGACAAGATTAACGAACACGATCGGAATCTTCGCGGTCATCGCACGATGAGAGACCATCGCGCAGCGTTGGCCCATCTTACCTTTGTTGAACGGCGACGCGTTTATCGACACGAGAACTTCGGCGCCGAGCTCGATCAACTCGTCGGCGGGGTCGTTTGTATATAGTCTTTCGCGCCAGAAGGTCTTGTCGTTCCAAAAATCCTCGCAGACGGCGACGCCGAGTTTCGTTTCGGGAAGTGGGAACACGTGGCGTTCAGTGCTCGGCTGGAAGTAGCGTGGATCGTCGAAGACGTCGTATTCAGGAAGGAGCGTCTTATCTGCAAAGCCGAGCAGTTCCTGGTTGCGAATGATGGCGGCGGAGTTGAACAGACGCCGCCCTGTTACTAGGCCAGACGGCCGCACCGTACCAACGATCGCTGTGATTCCTTTTGTCGCTTCTATGATCTTTTCGAGCGGCGCGAGCGCGCAGCGTTGCACTTCTTTATCTAGGAACCAGTCGAGCGAGGTATAACCCTGGATGCTGGTTTCGGGCAGCACGACAAGATCCGAGTTCTCGCGGTTGGCCTGCTCGATCGCGTGGATGATGCTGGCGGTATTGTTTTCGAAGTCGCCGTTGGTGGTATTGATCTGGCCGATGGTGACGCGCATGGGTTGTTGAGATCCTGCACGATCCTCGTCATCAAAGCAATTCCGGTGGCGATTTGGTCAGACAACGGCGCCTGCGCTATATTCAACGAGCCACCCCGCGGAGGGGTCGCATAATGGTAGTGCAGCGGTCTTGAAAACCGCCGGCCGAAAGGCTATGCAGGTTCGAGTCCTGTCCCCTCCGCCACTCAGGACAAGGGTCGCTGGAAGAGTTTCCGGTGGCCTTTTTTCTTTGCCAAGTCGTGTTGGTAAGTGCAAGAAGATCAAAGGGTTGGCGCAAGGTTGCGGTGAGAGTCTGATCCTTCCAAGTGGAGTTCGAACACACGAAATTCAGCAATTTCCGCTTTTCGCTTGAATTTTGCTGTTTGAATAGGAAATACGCCTTTTTTGCGAGTTCTAGTAGGCGCACACCATCCTGCACATAATCATGCGCGGCGTTCTCATACTCGGCGATCTGATCGGCTAAACGCTTCTGAGTCTGTCGCCATTCGCGTGACTTACGCTCAAAGAAATCCGGCTCGATAAATCCGTCAAGACGATCATCGTAGAGCTTATCAAGTCGATTCTGTAGTTTGCTTTGTTCGTCCTGTAAACGAGCAATCGCATCACGTCTAAACTTCTTCTCGTCTGCGTGGCTCTGATGCAGAGCATCGACGATCCAATCCATAACTTCATCATCAAACACAAGTCTCTTGAGTAAATCGGCAAAGCACGCTTCGAGCACTTCTTCTCGTGTGTAAGGTTCGGGGCATTTTCCCTTGTTGCCTGTGCAGTGGTAATAAATGTATTTGCCTTTCTTCTTCTCGCCTACGAGGGCGCAGCCGCAGTGCCCACAATGCACCAGACCTGAGAAGGTATACTCGTGTTTGGTTACTTTCTCTTTGGTCGAGTAGCGGCCCGCAAGAATCTCCTGTACACGCTCGAATAGTGCGGTTGAAATCAGCGGCTCGTGACTGCCGCGATAGGTTCTGCCGTTCCAATCAAAATCGCCGGTGTAAACACGGCTTTGAAGCAGTCTATGTACGTTCGATCTTGACATGGCCTGACCTGTGCGCCGCGAGAGTAAACCAGCTAAGGTCGCGCGTTCCGTAACTTCAGCTAAAGAACACTGGCCGGTGGAGTACCATTCAAACATCTGTTTTATGATGGGTGCTTGCGTGGGATGAGGCTCGATAATCCTTTTGCCATTCGGCCCCATTACGTTTTGATAACCGAGCGGCGCGCAGGACGGATAAATCGACTGCTCGGCTTTTTCGAGCATTCCTTTCTTTATTTCCTCAGAAAGATTGTCGATGTAGTTCTTCGCCATGAGGACTTTGATTCCGTGCATGAATTTCTCTGAGGATCGAGAGTCATGGGAAAGAATCACGTTCTCTTTGACGAAATGAATTTCGAGATTGAGTTCATCGATCGTTACATAGTCTTTGAGGTTGCGATAAAGACGGTCGGTCTTTTCAACCAAGAGGACGCGCACGGATGAGCGTTTGAGAAACTTGATCATTTCATCAAACCCGGTCCGACCTGTCCGCTTGGCCGTTTCGGCATCGACAAACTCACGAACGATTTTCAGCCCCTGAGTTTGGGCATACTGATCGAGCAGCTTCAACTGAGCCGGAATAGAGAACCCTTCCTTCTCCTGCTCCTTCGATGAAACCCTG
>DASYFE010000166.1:0-4009 GCA_036498585.1 Pyrinomonadaceae bacterium
CTGGGAGCAGGCAGGCAGCGTCTCTTAGGGGTGGTCCACCATCTCGCAGTTGATGGCGTTTCGTGGCGAATACTGCTGGAAGATTGGGAGCGGGTTTACAGGCAATTGCAAGCGGGCGAGCCTGCCAGTTTGCCGTCAAAGACGACTTCCTTCCAACGTTGGGCCGCACAGTTGGACCAGTTAGCCCAGAGTCCTGAGGCGCGCGAAGAGTTGGACTATTGGACCGCGATATCACAGCGAACGAACGCGCTCCCCGTCGACGCGCAAGGCGCAAACACAGAAGGCACCGGACGCACTTTCACAGTTTCGCTGTCGATTGACGAGACTAACGCTCTGTTGCAGCAGGTGCCCAAGCGTTATCACACGCGCATTGACGATGTGCTGCTGACCGCGCTTGCGCGTGCCTTCCAGCATTGGACCCACCACGACGCATTCCTCGTCGAGCTCGAAAAGCATGGCCGTGAAGAGCTGTTTGAAGATGTAGATTTATCGCGAACCATCGGCTGGTTTACAAGCGCATTCCCGGTCCTGCTCAAATCGCAGGGGACGTTAGGTGATGCTCTGAAGTATACGAAGGAGCAGTTGCGCCGCATTCCTCACGGCGGCGTCGGCTATGGCCTGTTGCGCTACCTCTGCCGCAACGAAGAAGTTGCGCGACAGATGCGTGCATTGCCGCGTGCAGAAGTCAGTTTCAATTACCTCGGACAACTCGACCAGATGTTTCAAGCCTCCGGGCTATTTCGCCTCGCGCATGAATCATCGGGAAGAACACGCGATCGAGATGCACAGCGCGGCAATCTGCTGGAAATCAATGCGAGCATCATCGGCGGTCAATTGCAGGCCGAATGGACCTACAGCGCGAGCATTCACGAGAGCGCCACGATCGAGAAAGTTGCGCATAACTTCCTCGAACAGCTGCAAGCACTAATCGCTCACTGTCTGTCCACCAACGCCGAAGCTCATACGCCTTCCGATTTTCCGCTCGCGCACCTCAATCAGACGCAACTCGATCAAGTCTTACAGACGAGAAGAAACGTAACAGACCTCTTCCACCTGTCGCCAATGCAGCAGGGCATGCTGTTCCACATTCTTTACGCTCCCAACACGGATGTTTACCTGGGCCAGTTCAGTTGCGTATTGCAGGGCGATCTCGACGCGAGCGCGCTCGGCATCGCATGGCAACAGACGCTCAACCGGCACGAAGTCTTACGCGCCTCGTTCATCTGGGAGAATCTGGACGAGCCGCTTCAGCTAATTCATGAAAGTGTGAGCGTGCCGCTCGAACAGCATGACTGGCGCGTCGAAGCTAATGAGCGCGAACGATGGGAAGCGTTCCTCGTTCATGAGCGGCAGCGCGGGTTCGATCTTTCTACGCCACCATTAATGCGGCTCGCGCTCGTTCGTCTCGCTGATGATTCGTATGGCTTCGTGTGGACGCATCATCACCTGCTGGTCGACGGCTGGTCTGGCGCGCTCGTGCTGCGCGAAGTCTTCGACGCGTACGAAGCATTGAGACGCGGCGAGCAATTACGCGCCGAGCCGCCACGCCCATTCCGTGATTATATCGCCTGGCTTGACGGGCAGGACTCATCGAAGGCCGAACTCTTCTGGCGCGAGAAACTGAAAGGCTTCGATGCGCCGACGCCTCTCGTCGTAGACCATGCGAGTGTGGAAACCGAAGAAGCGTTTGGTGAGAGCAAGGTTCAACTTTCGGCAAGCACGACCGATCGCTTGCAGTTGTTAGCGCGTCAGCATGGATTGACGCTTAACACTATTCTCGTGGGAGCGTGGGCCCTGCTTCTGAATCGTTACAGCTACGAAGAGACCGTCGTTTTTGGCGCGACAGTCGCGGGACGTCCTCCGTCGCTGCCCGGCGTCGAAACGATGATCGGCCTCTTCATCAATACGCTGCCCGTGCGTGTGCGTGTTGATGACGAAGCTGAGCTGCTCACGTGGCTGCGAGTCTTGCAGGTGGAGCAGGTGGAACTGCGAGAGTACGAACACAGCCCACTCGTCGAGGTGCAGAGTTGGAGCGAAGTGGAGCGAGGCCGGCCGCTCTTCGAGAGTCTCCTCGTCTTTGAAAATTACCCGCTCGATAAGGACGCACTCAAAAAGAACCTGAGCCTCGATCTTGAAGATGTGCGCTCGTTCGATAGAACTAATTATCCGCTGACGATCGTCGCGATTCCCGCGGATGAACTCTGTCTGCAAGCACTTTATGACCGTCGTCGTTTCACAGACGACTCAATCGAGCGACTGCTCGGTCATTTGTCCACGCTGCTCGAAAGCATTGCCGCCTGTTCTTCACAGACTCTGGCTGAGATTCAGCTTTTAACTCTACGTGAACAGCAAGTGCTCGTCGAATGGAACGGGGCCTCCGCGCGCGATTATGAACAGGACTTGTGTTTGCATGAAATGTTTGAAGCGCAGGTCGAGCGCACGCCGGGACGAATTGCAGCGGTGCATCAAGATGAAGAGTTGACTTATCGAGAGTTGAATGTGCGCGCCAACAAGCTTGCGCGCTATTTGCAACGACTCGGGGTTGGACCGGAGACGTGTGTCGGCATTCTGATGGAGCGCTCGCTCGAGATGCTCGTCGCGTTGTTCGGGATTTTGAAAGCCGGCGGCGCATACGTTCCGCTCGATCCGGAATACCCGCAGGAGCGACTCGGCTTCATGCTTGCAGATTCCGGCGCGCGAGTGCTTCTGACACAGCAGCACCTGGTTAATCTCTTGCCCGGGGCGGGAGCCATCTGTGTCGATACCGAGTCGCAGTCGATTGATGCCGAAAGCGCGGAGAATCTTCGAAGCAATGTGACCGCACGCAATCTGGCCTACGTCATGTACACGTCAGGCTCGACAGGGCGGCCCAAAGGCACGGCCATCGAGCATCGCAGCGTCGCCATCTTCTCGCAGTGGGCGCGAGAGAGTTTCGCGTCTGAGGCATTCGCGGGAACGCTGGCGCTCAGCTCAATCTGCACCGACCTCTCGATCTTTGAGTTGTTCGTGCCGCTGCACTCGGGTGGCAAGGTCATTATCGTGCACAACGTGCTGCACCTCTCACAAGTGCCAGCCGCGCATCAGGTCACACTCATCAATACCGTTCCGTCCGCCATTAACGAACTACTGCAACTGAATTATCTGCCTTCTTCGGCATACGTCATCAATCTCGCGGGCGAGCCGCTTCCGCAGAGATTCGTGCAGCAGCTTTATGAACGGAAGAACATCAAACAGGTCTTCAATCTCTATGGGCCAACCGAAGATACGACCTACTCCACCTGGGACTTGATGAAGCGCGACGAGTCGCCCACCATTGGCCGGCCCATCAGTAATACGCAAGCGTACGTACTTGACCGTTGCGGCAGACGGCTTCCCGCCGGCATTCCTGGTGAAGTGTATCTGGGAGGCATGGGATTGGCGCGCTGCTATCTGGGGCGTCCGGACTTAACGGCCGAAAAGTTCCTTCCCGATCCATTCAGCGTGGAGCCGGATGCGCGTATGTATTACACGGGAGACCTCGCACGCTACCTGCCTGACGGCAGACTGGATTTTCTGGGACGCATCGACCATCAGGTGAAGATTCGCGGCTATCGCATCGAGCTGGGTGAAATTGAAGCGGTTTTGGCCGAGCATCCTGCGGTGAAGACGTGCGTCGTCGTGGTGCGCCAGGAGGCGGACGACGACAAGCGACTCGTCGCATATGTCGTTGCACACGGAGGCGAAAAGCCGGGTTATCTCGAGCTGCAAGACTTTCTCCGCGCACGTCTGCTCGCGCACATGGTTCCCTCGGCTTTCGTGTTATTGGACGAAATGCCTCTGACGCCGAACGGGAAGATCAATCGACGGGCACTGCCGGCGCCTGAGATCTCGAGGCCCGAGCTCGACGGGGGATACGTCGCGCCGCGCAACGATATTGAAGTGGCGCTGGTTGACTTATGGCAAGAGGTGCTGGGCATCAGCGAGGTTGGCGTGAGTGATAACTTTTTTGACCTCGGCGGTCATTCGCTGA
>DASYFE010000167.1:0-19562 GCA_036498585.1 Pyrinomonadaceae bacterium
GCGGCATTCAATGCCGTGAGCCAACCACGCACGCCAAACTCACCACCGCTGTTACCAACCAGCACTTTTCCCTTCACGACGAGCTGCGCCATCGTTATCGACTCGCCGAGATTGATGTCGCCGACCTTCGTCTTCCAGATCTCTTTCCCGGTGGCGGCGTCGAGCGCGATCGTGTTGTTGTCGAGCGTGTTGAAAAAGATCTTTCCGTCTGAGTACACGCCGCCGCGATTGACGACGTCACAGCACGCAACCCCCTGAGACGACGACGCCGGATTCGATTCATATTTCCATTTGACTGGGCCACCGGGCTGCGTCAGATCGATCGCGTACACAATGTTTGGATACGGCGTGATGATGTACATCATGTTGTTCGCGATGATTGGCGCGGCTTCGTGACCACGCACGATGCCGGTCGAGAAGGACCACGCGAGTTTTAGAGCGGCGGCGTTACCGGTGTTGATGTCCTGAAGACCACTGAAGCGCGTGCTGGCGTAATTTTTGGCGGGCATTGTCCACTGCCCGTCTTCCTGTTCGACGGCGATAGTCGCACCGGTTGGCGCGGTAAGTACTTGATTCTGGGCGCCTGGTTGTTGAGATTGAGGGTTGTTTCTGGCGCAGGCAGCGGCTAGTAACAGTCCACACGCAACGATCGCCGCGCCGCGGAAACCGACTGACAGATTATTTTTCACTTCCCCGCCCCGGTTCGTATGTGTAAAAGCCGGACAGCTACATACAAACGTCGTGCAATTCGATCGCGGAATGGTCCTACTGACGAAAGTGCGGGTATTATCGTTGCTTCAGGTCTGACGCACATCACAAGACATTGATCGCAGTAGTGAGAAACAGAACATTATCGACACTTCGGTGTATGAGAAGACAACGCATAGGGCGCAACTGTAGGGGCGGCCCTCTGTGGCCGCCCGTGGTCCGATCATACGTACGATTGGCGAAACGGGCGGCCACGGAGGGCCGCCCCTACAGTTGGCTCTACGTTGCTTTTGTTTTGTGCTGGTTAAGTGTTGGCAGTGTTTCGGCCCAACAGCAATCGATACCGATCCACGGTACGGTTACTGATCCGAACGGCGAGCCAATCCAGCACGCATCAGTGGAGTTTGAATCGGACGGAAACACAACTCGCACGGTCACTGATCTCGCTGGAGATTTTACAGTGTTGAGCGCACGACCGTACGGAACCCTCTCGATCAGCTCGCCAGGTTTTAGCACCGTCAAGATCAAAGTCGCTGCAGAGAAATATTCACTGCGCATCCGACTCTATCCCGCAGTCATAAACGAGCGCGTCGTCGTCAGCGCGCCCATAACTTACGAAGAGCGCGTTCCACCCACGTCCAGCAGTCAATTCAATATTGGCTCACACGAGATCACTACGGCGGGCGCGCTCACCATCGATGACGTACTCCGGCAAGTGCCTGGCTTTTCTCTCTTCCGCCGCTCGGGTGGGTTGACGACGAATCCGACCGCGCAAGGTGTTTCGCTCAGAGGCGTGGGCGCGAGTGGTGCGAGCCGCGCGCTCGTTTTGCTCGACGGCGTGCCTTTGAACAGTCCGTTCGGCGGTTGGGTCTACTGGAATCGCGTTCCGCGCGTGAACATCGAGAATGTATCCGTACAGAACGGCGCGAGCTCCAGTCTCTACGGCAGCGGCGCGCTCGGCGGCGTTGTGAATATCACCAGCGAAACGCGTTGGGGCACGGGGCTCGACGTTCTAGCTTCCGCCGGCAATAAAGGCACGGCGGCGACGTCGTTTAGCGCGGGAAAAATTTTAGGCGACTGGGGGATCGTCGCTGCTGGAGAAGCGCTACACACAAACGGATACGTGCTCGTACCGGAAAACCAGCGAGGCGCGGTTGATACTGCTGCAGGAACGGGTGATCTCGGTGGCTCAGTTACGGTTTCAAACGTCGCCCACGGGTTCTCTTTTCTGCGTGTCAGCTCGTTTGGTGAGAGTCGTGATAACGGCACCCCAGTTCAGATCAACGACACGCGCATCTCGTCGATCGATCTCGGAGTCGACTCAACGCTACCGAAAGTCGGCCCGGTTTTGGTTCGCTTGTACGGATCGAGTGAGACATTTAATCAGAACTTTTCCGCGGTAGCTGCGAATCGTAATGGCGAATCATTGACTAATCGCCAGCGTAATCCGTCGCAGCAAATCGGGTTTGTGTTTCAGGCGACACCGAATGTCAGTTATCACCAGGTGCTGCGGCTCGGTGTCGAAGGTCGCGAGGTGCGTGGGCATAGTGCGGAGACGACGTTTAATAATTCGAGAATCACGGCGTTTGTCGATGCGGGTGGACGGCAAAGATCGATTGGCGTCTTTGCGAGTGATTCCGTGTACATTGGATCGTGGCAGTTTGGCTTTGGAGGACGAGTCGATCACTGGCTCAACACTCGTGGTTTTTCGAATCGCACGCCTGTTGTTGGAACACCGACGGTGAATTTGTTTGCTGATAGAACAGAGACTGCATTTAGCCCGCGCTTTTGGTTAACTAAGCGTTTCGACAATGGGGTTGAAGTGAGTGCCTCGGGGTATCGCGCCTTTCGCGCGCCGACGTTGAACGAGTTGTACCGCAACTTTCGCGTGGGGAATGTGGTGACAAACGCGAACGCGGATTTGAGTGCGGAACGGCTGACGGGCGGCGAGGCTGGAGTTGGCTTCCATCAGCTGGATGAGCGACTGTTTGTTCGTGGCAATGTTTTCTGGAGTGATATCGACGATTCGATTGCGAACGTTACGCTTACGACCACGCCCGCGCTGATTACTCGACAGCGACAAAACCTCGGGGCGATTCGTGCGCGTGGAGTTGAGTTGTCGGCGGTGATGAAGTTTACGTTCCGTTGGGAAGTGTCGGGTGAGTATATGTTGACGGACAGCACGGTGCTGCGTTTTCCGGCGAATCCTGGGTTGGAAGGATTGATGGCGCCGCAGGTGCCGCGGCATCAAGTTAATTTTCAGGTGACGTACAGTGGTGAGAATTGGTTAGTGTCGACGCAGGGACGCTTCGTGAGCAGGCAGTTTGATGACGATCAGAACTTATTGCCGCTGGAAAAGTTTTTCACGCTTGATGCTGAGGTGACGCGGCGAATTTCCGAGAAGCTGCGGTTGTTTGTGGCGTTTCAGAATTTGACGGGGAGCCGGTATGAGATTAGTAGCACACCGGTGTTCACGGTGGGGCCGCCGGTTTTAGTCAGAGGTGGCGTGCGTGTGATGCTGAAATAAGCTTGACAGGATTTACAAGATGTAAACAGGATTTACAAGTAAATCTTGAAACATCATGTAAATCCTGTTTACGACTGTCGTTATTGCTCACGTGCCGATCCGGGTTTAGCTTTCTTCCCATGCTGCTCAGCCAAAACGCCCGACGGTGTCACGGACGCCACCGTCGACATCACCTTATTCTTGAACCCGCTCACCACATCACCTTCGCCATTCATCATCGCATCGAACCCAACCTTTGCCACATCAACCGGATCGTCCTTCTTCGACTGTCCAATCTCCGTGTCTTCCATTCCCGCGCGCTCGAAGAACTCGGTCTCCGTCGCACCCGGCATCAGGCACGTCACAGTCACGCCGCTATCCTTCAGTTCCGCTCGCAACGCGAATGAAAACGAATCGATGAAAGCCTTGCTCGCGTTGTAGACAGCGTTGTAAGTACCCGGCGTGTAACCCGCGATCGATCCCGTGATCAGAATCCGCCCCTGCCCACGCGACTGCATGTCTCTGCCAACCTTCTGTATCAAATAAACTGTGCCCGTGACGTTTGTATCGATCACGTGCTTCACGTCGTCGAAGTCCTGCTCGAGAAAAACTCCGCCAAGCCCATGTCCGGCATTCGCCAACAGGTAATCAACCTGCCTTCCCTGCGCCGCCTCATACAACTTATCGACACCTTCGCGCGTCGCCAGATCAGCCTGCACCGCGTGAACTTCCACGCCATAGTTTTGAAACTGTTTCGCCGCTTCTTCAATGCGCGGCTCGTCTGCAACTACGATCAAGTCCCAGCTTTCTTTTGCGCAAAGGATCGCGAGCTCGTAACCAATGCCCGTCGATGCGCCCGTCACCATCGCCAGCGGTCGTCCATTCGTTGATTCTTTTGAAGCCATATACCTTCCCCTTGTTCGTTAATCTGTGCGCATGAAATGGCAACTAACGTACCAGCGACTTGAGCGTTAGCGCATTTCGCACTGCCGCGCCTTCGGGATCATTGTTGAAGTAGACGTAAACCCCCTTCAACTCGCCGCGCCAACTCTCGATCCGTTCAGCCCATTTCTGTAGCTCTTCGTCCGAGTACGATCCCCAGTACTTCGCGCTCGTCGGCCCGTGAAAACGGATGTAAGAAAACGGGGCAGTGATCTCATTCGGTACTTTCATGTCCGCAAAGTCGTGTATGCAAAACGCCGCCTTGTGCTTCCGCAGCAGCCAGTAAACTTCCGGCACAAACCAGCTCTCCTCGCGAAACTCGAACGCATACTTGTGCTGTGGCGGCAGCCACTCGAGAAATTCCGCGAAGCGCTCCACATTCACCTTCCAGCGCGGCGGTAGTTGAAACAAAATCGGTCCGAGCTTCTTCTCGAGACGCTCAGCGACAAGAAAAAACTTCTCCGATGAGCGCTGCGGATCTTTCAGCTTCTTCATGTGCGTGATAAAGCGACTCGCCTTCACTGCATATACAAAGTTTGACGGCGAAGACTCGCGCCAGTTGTCGAAAGTCTTCGCCGTCGGCAGGCGATAGAAACTGTTGTTGATTTCGACCGTGTTGAAGTGGCGCGCGTAGTAGTCAAACATCTGCGCGCTCTTCGTGCCGGGCGGATAAAAGACACCTTCAAGCCAGTGTTTGTAGTGCCACCCCGAAGTGCCGATAAAAATCTTCACTCTGTGCAACCTCTGTGTTCTCTGTGTCTCTGTGGTTAACTAATTACAGCAATTAACTCACCACAGAGACACAGAGAACACAGAGGTTGCACAAAAATTCATTCAACTCTCGGCTAATTTTTCGACGTCTCGCGCTTCGATCCGATGTACTTCTCGAACCACTCGAGATTCGCATTCATCGCCGCGAGCTGCATCTTCGGCTCGGTAGGTCCGTGCGGCTGGCGCGGCAACACGAGCATGCGCGTCGGCACGCCCTTCACTTTCAGCGCGTTGTAAAACTCGTAACCTTGCGAGATCGGCACGCGGACGTCAGCTTCGCCCTGTTGAATCATCGTCGGCGTCGTAACGTTCTTCACGTTGAATATCGGCGAGTGCTTCTGGTAGAGATCCATCGCTTCCCAGAACTGTCCGCCGAAGTAATCAGGAACAAACGCCGGGATGTCAGCCGTGCCGTTGAAGCTTATGAGGTTCGTGACCGGCGCGCCTGCTGACGCGGCTTTGAAGCGTGACGTTTGCGTGACGATCCAAGACGTCATGAACCCGCCGTAGCTCCAACCCATCACACCGAGTCGCTCCGGATCGGCAACGCCCATCTCGATCACGCGATCGACTCCGGTCATCAAGTCCTCGTAATCGCCGAGGCCCCAATCCTTCAGGTTCGCGCGGCGAAACTCAGGACCGTAACCACTCGAGCCGCGCGGGTTCGGACGCAGGATCGCGTAACCGCGTGCAGCAAACGTCGCGAGCGGGTAAACGCCTCGGCCGCCGATGAATGCCTGTTGGAACACGCCTGCGGGTCCGCCGTGAACGTTTAGAATCAGCGGCACTTTTTGTCCGGCTTGATAACCGACTGGATACGTCAACAAGCCTTCGATCTGTTTTCCGTCTTTCGATTTCCAGGTGACGACTTCGGTGCGGCCGATCGCCGGCATTTTGAAGTCAGCATTCACGGTCGTGATCTGCACGGGGTTGAAGTTCGATGCAACGGACGCGATGAAAACGTCTCCGGGCACGTCGGGAGTTTGTCTGACAAAACCGAACGTTGTGCCGGTGCTATTGAGATTGAGACCGCCAATCACTGCGGTCGTGGATTTGATCTCGTCGATCCGATTCGCAGCGACGTCGAGCACGTAGATCTGCGTGCCGGTTCCTTTCGGCTCGGAGAAGTAGATGCGTTTGCTGTCGCTGGACCAGCCGGCGATGCCTGGCTGCGCGTCAAACGAGCCGACGAGCGTCTTCGGTTGACCGCCATTCGCGGAGAAGATCTGGATCACGCCTGCTTGCGCCCAGCGCGGTGGATTGTCGCTGGCGAGCACGGCGATCGAGTTTCCATCAGGTGAATAAAGCGGAGAAGTTTCCGCTGCGGGCGAGGTTGCCAGGTCGGTAACCTTGCCGCTTGCGACTTCGACGATCGAGACGTCGGATGTGGGCCAATCGTTCGCGCCGGGCGACTTGACGTGACCAAAAGCGATACGCGATCCGTCGCCGGACCAGTCGAAGTCTTCGACGTGGTAGTTGGCAGTCGTGAGTTTGCGTGGCTCGCGCTTGCCATTCGCGTCTTTCTGAATCGCGAGCACGTAGAGACGAGCCAGCTTCATGTTTTCATCGACCCAGCGAAAGTCGTTTCTGCCTTTGTCGTTCTTCTCTTCCTCTTCAGTCTTTGCATCAGTCATCGTGAAGGCGATCGAGCGCCCGTCCGGCGACCACACGAAGTTACCAACGCCGCTCTTGCCGTCGGTGAGTGGCTCTGCTTCACCGCCGTTCAGGCTCAGCACATAGAGTTGATTTCGGTTGTCTTTGCGATTCGACGTGAAGGCGATCCAGTTTCCGTCGGGCGACCACTTCGGATTAGTTGAAGACTTCTCACCGAACGTGAGCTGCGTGTTTTGTTTGGTGGCGATGTTGGCCAGCCAGATCTGAGTCACAAACTCGCTCTTGTCTGCCGTCATGACTGCTTCGTTGACGGTGTAGACCACGCGCTTTCCGTCAGGAGAAACTCTCGGTATGCCGACCGCTTTCACTTTCAACTGCATCTCCGGATCCCATGTTTGCGCGGTAGCGGTGGCGGTGAAAAGGACGAGTACGGTTAGAACCAGGGTTAGGGGTTTCATGATAGTTCTCCTGAGTTGGAATTCGATCGAAGGTTGCGAAACTTTTACTCCCCAGTAGCTGGAAAGTCAATGATCATTGTAAGCTGCAAAACCGTGGATTTAATTCCAATATCTGCAATCGAAGAAGCGCGGCGTGTGATTGCCGGAAAGGCGATCCGAACGCCGCTCGTTCGTCTGAATTTGCTCGACGCGCCAGCGGAGATTTACTTGAAATTGGAGAATCTTCAACCAATCGGATCGTTCAAGATCCGCGGTGCTGCTAACGCGATTGCGCGGCTGTCGCCGGAGCGGCTCGAGCGTGGAGTGGTGACGGCGTCAGCGGGAAACATGGCCCAGGGCGTCGCGTGGTGTGCGCGGGAGCTTGGTGTTCCGTGTACGGTGATCGCGCCGTCGTCGGCGCCGGATGCGAAGGTGCTAGCTGTGGAGCGGCTTGGCGGGCGTGTGATCAAGGTTTCATTCGACGAGTGGTGGCGGGCGTTTGAGCAGCGTTCGTTTCCGGGTGTTGATGGAACGTTCATTCACGCGTTCGACGACCGCCACGTGATGGCTGGCAACGGCACGATCGGTTTGGAGATCCTGGAAGATTTGCCTGATGTCGATGCGATCGTGATTCCCTGGGGCGGCGGCGGACTCACATGCGGTATCGCATCAGCGCTCCGTCAGTCACGCTCTGCTTGCAAGATTTTCACCGCCGAAGTAGCAACCGCCGCACCCTTCGCCGTCTCGTTAACCGCCGGTGCTCCAACCGCAATCGACTACCAACCGTCATGGGTCGACGGCATTGGCGCGAAAGCAGTCTTCCCACAAATGTTCGAACGCGCACGCACATTGATCGACGGCGCCCTCGTCGCCGATCTCGACTCCATCGCCTCCGCCCTTCGACTTTTAATCACCCACAACCACATCGTCGCCGAAGGCGCGGGCGCCTGCCCCGTCGCCTGCTCCCTCTCCGGCTCCGCGGGTCCCGGCACAATCGTCTGCATCATCTCCGGCGGCAACATCAACGCCTCAAAACTCGCCCAACTCTTGAGCGCGAAATCCTAACCAACGGGTGGCCACGGAGGGCCACCCCCTACAGTTGAATTCGAACTCACAAGTAGATTTTGATTTTCTACTCACAACTGTAGGGGTGGCCCTCCGTGGCCACCCTCACTTGATTTAGGTCAACCCAATTATTACGATGCTCACAATTCTTAAAACGAAAGGAACCTCACGATGCCTCACTTCGATGATTCTCCGTACCCGTGCCGCTACAACTCGCTGCGACTCCTTGGATATGACTACAGTTCAATTCTGCGCCTCTGCGCTATAACGCTTGTAACGGAACTACGTCGACCAGTCGTTGCGGATATGCAGCTAGCGAAGCGTGTCCTTGCCGCTCTGCTGAGCGATGAAACCCGCACACAGATGTATGTGCGTGCGTTCACCCTAATGCCTGACCACCTGCATCTTCTTGCAGGCGTTCGGCAACCAGAGTTTAACCTTCGAAGCGTAATCGGAAAACTCAAAAGCTTTTCCACTCAACTCTACTGGAAACGATGTCGTGACATTGTCGCTTCTGAACAACTAAGCCTTCCTTCCTTATCCGTGAACAAATCGGCCGCTAATGACTCAAGACCGCTCCTCCACGCTTTAACCAATTGGCAGGCAACAATACGCCCTGAGATCGTACACCAAAAACTGGCCATCACCTGAACCTACACTCTTTCTTACCAAGCATCTGTGGCAACCCGGATTTTTCGACCACGTAATCCGCAACGAGAAAGATCAGGAGAATCCCAACTACATTGCTCTTAATCCGGTGCGCGCCGGCTACGTTACCCAGCCGTATTTCTACCCCCTACACAGGATTCCTCCGTGAGGAAATTGCGGCTCAAATAAGTTGCACTTAGGAAACAGGTTTGTGAAAGGGTGCTGACAGCATGAAACGCGGTGCACTACGAACTTATAACGAGCAAGGGTAAGTGAAAGGAGTTTAAAGATGTCAACGAGATATGACGATCGTGACGATCGTGATTATGACCGTGACTCAGCGTATTACGGCCAGTACAACCGGCGTTCGAGTTTAGATAACACGCGCTCATTCGGAGAGCGGGCTGACAATCGCTGGGGTGGTGAGAGCCGTTATGGTGAGAGTGGTCGCGGGCGTGAAGGTCGCCACAGTGAATCCGGCGGCGGTGGTCGCGGATACGGCGGCGGCAATTACGGCCGTGGGAGCTACGGTGGCGGTGGCTACGGTGGTGGTGGCTACAGCGGCGGCGGAAGAGAATCCGAAAGATACAATCGCGAATCGTCCTCGGGCGGAGGTCGAGAAACCGGTCGCGAGGGTTATTGGGGCCGCGGCTGGGAGAACGAACGCGACGACGACACGCGCGAAAGCCGTTACGGCAGCTACGGACGCTCGGGTGCCGAGCGTGGTTACAGCGAAGGTATGCGCGATTACTCGCAACAACGCTACAACTATCCAACCGGGTTCCGCTCGAATGAATCATACGGTGGCCGCGGTTATGACAACGATCGCAATCGCTATGAGAGCGGAGAAGATCGCGGCTGGTGGGATCGTGCTTCGGACGCGGTGGCGTCGTGGTTTGGTGATGAAGATGCCGAGCGCCGGCGTCGGATGGACCAGCAGCGCGAACATCGCGGGCGTGGACCGAAGAATTATCGCCGTTCGGACGAGCGCATCAAGGAAGACGTTAACGATCGACTGAGTGACGATTACTACGTCGATGCGTCTGAAGTTGAAGTGATGGTGTCAAACACCGAAGTGACATTGACGGGTACAGTCAACAGCCGCGAGGACAAGCGACGCGCTGAAGACATTGCGGAGTCAGTGTCGGGTGTGACGAATGTTGAGAATCGTCTGCGCGTGAAGGGACGTTACGGCGATTACTCGAGCTCGACCACCAGCACGGGATCGAGTATGGGAACAGGAACCGGGACGGGAACCGGCAGCAGCATCAGCGGCACTCCCGGAACAACAACCAGCTCCGCCGCCGCAGGCGGTGGCAAGAGCACCAGCAACACCTAGTTTCAATTGTAGGGGTGGCCCTCCGTGGCCACCCGTGCGTATTGTTTTCACGACGGGTGGCCACGGAGGGCCACCCCTACAATTAATTTAGCCCGCCAGCCCTCATTTCCACGCGTTAGTGTAATAGGGAGGAATTTGTCGTCCCAGTTACTAGTAAACTACAATAGCCGTTGCTTCGTCAGAGCCCAGAGAACCTCCCCCGGATTGAGCCCTTGTCGTTCCCCGCGCGCAAAAGGATCGGTCGTTACGAAATTTGCTCCCCACTCGGCGCGGGTGGCATGGGTGAGGTTTACCTCGCCAACGACACCAAACTCGATCGCAAAGTCGCACTCAAAATCCTACCCTCTGACATGGTCGCCGATCCCACTGGTGAACGCGTGCGACGCTTTGTACAAGAAGCCAAAGCGGCTTCGGCGCTCAACCACCCAAACATTCTCACCATCTACGAAATTGACGAGGTCGATTCGGAACACTTTATCGCCACCGAGTTCATCGACGGCGAAACACTGCGCGACCGCATAAGAAAAGGACCACTCAGTCCGGCCGACACGCTCGAGGTCGCCATTCAAGTCGCCGGCGCGCTTTGCTCGACGCACGACGTCGGCATCATTCATCGCGACATCAAGCCCGACAACATCATGCTGCGTCACGACGGCATCGTTAAAGTACTCGATTTTGGTCTCGCGAAACTCAGCCGTGGACGACAAACACTCGGGACTGACTCGCTCGCCCCGACTCAGAACTTCATCAACACCGCGTACGGCATGGTCCTCGGCACCGCGCACTACATGTCGCCGGAACAAGCGCGAGGCATGGATCTCGATGCGCGCACAGACATCTGGAGTCTCGGCTGTGTGCTCTACGAAATGATCTCCGGACACCAGGCGTTTGCTGGACCAACATCGATCGACGTGATGTCGGGAATTTTACATCGCGATCCCGAATCGCTTTTGCCACACTTGCCCGACGGTCCGCGCGAGCTCGATCTCATCGTCCGGCGCGCGCTAAGCAAGGAGCGCGAGGATCGCTACCAGAGCGCTAAAGACTTACTGTTGGATCTGAAAGATGTGAAGCGCGCCATCGAGACGCAGTCACACAGAGTCGTGACCACGAGATTGTCAGGAGAGTCATTCAGTACAGACGCCGTGCCCGACAAATCGATCGCCGTGCTCTACTTCGAGAACATGAACTCGGAAAAAGAGAGCGACTATTTCTGCGCCGGCATGACGGAAGACATCATCACCGATCTCTCGAAAATCAAAGAGTTGAAAGTCGTTTCGCGCACTGACGTGCTTCCGTTCCGAAACAAGGAAGTGAACACGCGCCAGGTCGGCGATGCGCTGCGCGTGAACTACATTCTCGAAGGCAGCGTGCGCAAGGCCGGCAACAGGATTCGCATTACCGCGCAGCTCATCAGCGTTCGCGACGGCTATCACCTCTGGGCCGAACGCTTCGATCGCATGGTTGAAGACATCTTCGATCTGCAAAACGAAGTCTCGCAAAAGATCGTCGAAGCGTTGAAAATCTCGCTCACGGAATCGGAACGTGAGCTGCTCACACAGAAGCCGACGGACGATCTGCGCGCTTATGATTTCTACATGCGCGGTCGTGAGCTGCTTTATTTAAAAGGCAAGCGAAACACTGACAGCGCGATCAAGATGTTTGAAGCTGCGGTCGGGATCGATCCGGAGTTTGCATCGGCTTACGCCGGACTCGCAGAAGCTTACTCGACGATGTACGAGTGGTACGACGGCGCTTCTACGTGGCTGAGCAAAGCAATCGAAATGAATCAGAAAGCCCTCGAGCTCGAGCCAACGTCTCTCGACGCCAAGTTTGGCATCGCCATTGTCTATTTCCATCAGCGAAGGTTTGCTGAGTCGAAGCGCGCGATCGAGGAGCTGCTCAAAGATAACCCTGACTTTTTTCCCGGTCATCTCCGGCTCGGCATCATTGCGGAGCTATCGAACGATATGGAAGGCGCCCGGAAGTACTACCGCCGCGCTGCAGAGCTCAAGCCTTACGACGAAGACGCCTGGATATTTCTCGCGGGCGCGTATCGAAAGCTTGGCAACACGGCTGCCGCCGACAAAGCCGAAGTCAAAGTGATCGAGATCACATCGCGAAAGCTCGAAGCGAGTCTTGACGACATCATCGTGATGAGTCGGCTGGCGGAAGCATACGCGCGGTTTTGCAGTCCTGAAGAAACGATAGCGACGTTGAAGCGAGTGCTCGAGTTGGAACCAAATGACGGCCTCGCTGTATACAATTGTTCGTGTGCTTACGCGTTACTAGGAGAAAAGAATGCAGCGTTCCTTCTGCTTCGTCGCGCGTTTGAGAGTGGATTCAGGACCGTGGCCCACTGGGCCAGGACGGACAGCGCATTCGATCGAATACGTGATGATGAAGAGTTTCAGAAGCTATTAACCGAACTGCAATAAAATCCAGATTGGAGAACATCAATGCCAAAGTATGTTATCGAGCGAGTGGTTCCCGGGGCCGGCAAGCTGAGTCCCGCGGAGTTGAAAACGTTGTCGCAGCGGTCGTGTAATGTGTTGAATGAAATGGGACCGCAGATTCAATGGATTCAGAGCTATGTGACAGACAATAAGCTTTACTGCGTTTACGTCGCGCCGAGTGAAGAGATGATTCAGGAGCACGCGCGACGTGGCGGGTTTCCGGCGAATCATGTTGCGCAAGTGAAGACCATCATCGACCCGACAACTTCCGAGGAATAATAGGAATGGATCTTCGATCAATTCAGAAGCCACTGAAAGAGAAATATCGCAGTGATCCGAACAGCTCGCGCATCACGTTGCGGGCGCGAAGCGATCAGAGCGATACTCCGATTACGTGCTCAGTGGAAGTTGGTCAGAAGATCTTTGAAGCGCAGGCGCATAGCGGTGTCGGTGGACCCGGCACCGCAGCCTGTTCTGGCGATCTGTTACTGGGCGCGCTTGCCGCTTGTGCGCAAGTTACGTGTCAGCTCGTCGCGACAGCGATGGGAATTCCATTCGAACACATCCGCGTCGAGGTTGAAGGCGAGATGGATCTGAGCGGCACGCTCGGGATCTCGAAAGAGGTCCCGGTTGGTTTTCAGAACATCCACGCACGATTTAATATCAAAGCTCCCGACGCAACACCCGACCAGCTAGCCGCGCTAAAAGAGAAGACAGAGCAGTATTGCGTGGTGATGCAAACCCTGAAGAACCCCCCGCAGATACGAACGAGTTGGAGGTAAGCACAGAACCGAGCGCGGTAGCGCCGGGTCAAGTGTTCGACCAGACGTGATAATTGAAGTTGACCCGGCGCTACCGCGCTCGGTTCTGTGCATCTCCCGACGACAACATCATCAAGATGAACGTTGAATTACAAGTGCCGTCATTTGAATTAGCGACGGAGTGGCTGAATAGGCGGATTACTGCGCGACAGACGAAGGGCCATCCAACTGTGGTCCACCTCTGGTCCGTCAGCTCGGAAGCGTCGAAGACTAACCTGGCCCAGGTGGCGCAGCTACGCGATCAGCGCAAGCGCGAAGGACTGCGCGTCGTCGCTGTGCATGTGCCGCAGTGTGAAGCTGAAAAAGATCCACGGACTGTGCGCGACGCGATCGCGCGGCTCAACCTCACCGAGCCATGCGCACTCGATAACGACTACAAAGTCAGTCACCGACAGGAAAACCTTCCCGTCTACTTCCTCTTCGATCCCGAAGGCGAGATCCGCGCTTCCGCAACCGGAGCAAACGGCCTCAACACGATCGAAGATAAGCTAGACCAACTGCTCGCGGAGCTGCGATCGAACAATCCGTTTTGCGCCGCGTGTGAGTTGTACCTGAACAAAGAGGCGATGTTCTGCGCCGACTGCGGCTCGCCGTTAACACTACCCGGCCCCGGCGCACATCCGTATTACGAAAACCACTTCGTCGCTTCCCTTCCCACGGTTCAATTCGTCAATACCGATCCACTCATCGGACACAAGATCGACGGCAAGTATGAGCTCGTGGCGAAGCTTGGCGAGGGCGGCATGAGCGTAGTCTATCGCGCGCGTCGCGTACACATCGGCGACGACGTAGCGGTGAAGATCCTCACGGGCAAGTTCGTCAAAGACGACGCCGCCCTCGCGCGTTTCCGGAGGGAAGCACGCGCTGCTGCAATGCTGCGCCATCCAAACGTCATCACCATTCACGACTTCGGTGAAACTGACGATGTACACGCACCGGCGTACATCGTGATGGAGTTTGTGAGAGGAACGCCCTTGCGCGAGTTGCTGAAGAGTGAAGATCATTTTTCGGTCGAGCGGAGCGCCCGACTGATGCGTGGTGTCTGCGCGGGTGTCGGCTCAGCGCATCGACAAGGCGTAGTCCATCGCGATCTCAAACCGGAAAACATTCTGGTAGTCGCGCCTGATGACGATTTTGAAGTCGAGAGTGTGAGAGTGGTTGACTTCGGTCTGGCGAAGCTGCTGGCTGACGCAGGCGCGACATCATCAGGCGCGGTTGTCGGCACGCCTTTTTACATGTCGCCCGAGCAATGTTTGGGTGAGCCACTCGACGCGCGCTCAGACGTTTACAGTCTGGGCACGATGTTCTACGAAATGCTTTCGGGTAAGAGACCGTTCGAATCGGAGACTGTCTCAGGTGTGATTAACAGGCACTTGCAGGAACCGCCGCCGCCGTTTGCTGAATCGCTGCGTATACCGAGAAGGATATCGATGGGGATCATGCACGCGCTGTCGAAAGATCCGGATGACCGGCCACAGACGGCGACTGAGCTGGCGCGGCAGATGGGGTTAGTTTAAGACAGGATTTACAAGATATTTTCAGGATTTACACGTCAAATCATGAAAAATCTTGTAAATCCTGTCTAACTACACTCGCCGAGACACGCGCGCGATTGCCTTCGCGAGCTCATTCAACTCAATCGGCTTCGACAGGTGTAGCGCGTAACCCGCATTCAACGCCTTCGACTCATCAAGCGCGCCCGCGTAACCCGTCACCGCGATCGCCGGGATACGTTCTCCATCACCTTCGATCTCACGCAGTCGCCGCATGAAATCGTAACCATCCATCTCCGGCAAGCCGATATCAGAAACGACAACGTCAGGCTTCCAGTCTTCGATGATCTTCAACGCGGTGGACGCAGAATCGCTCGCCCTCACTTCCGCGCCGTAACGACCGAGCGCGAGCGTGATCATTTCGCGTGTGTCCTGCTGATCGTCCACAGTGAGAACTTTCAATCCGCTCAACACATCGAGATTTAGCTCCGCAATTGATTGCGAATAACCCGCCGCTATCGGTTCGGTTGGACGCAGCAACTCAGGAATCAGCGGCAGCGTGACGGTAAACGTCGCACCTTTCCCTCGGCCGTCACTCTCCGCGCGAACGTCGCCGCTATGCATCGCCACCAAACTACTCACGATCGAGAGCCCGAGTCCAAGACCGCCATGCGAGCGCTTCGCCGACGTATCAGCCTGCCTGAAGCGCTCAAAAATGTATGGCAGAAACTCCGACTCAATACCCTCGCCTGTATCACGAACCACAATCTCGACGCGTGATCCAACAGCTCTCAACTCAACTTCCACCTGACCGTCTTTCCGCGTGAACTTCACGGCATTCGAAAGCAGGTTCCAGACGACCTGCTGCAATCGCACCGCTTCGCCCATGACGAGCCCGGCGCTTGCATCAAGCACCGTAACGATCTGAATGTTCTTCGCTTCTGCTGTGGGGCGAACAGCATCGATCGCAGCCTGGATAACACTAACGAGCTCGATCGGCTTGGGCTCGAGTTGCAACTTACCCGTCACGATACGCGAGATATCCAGCAGCTCATCGATGATCGCGCGTTGAGCTTCGGCGTTACGCTGGATAATGTCGATGCCGCGCGCGCGATCCGCGTCGCTGAGCTTGCCGCGCTTCAACAAGTGGGTCCAGCCGAAGATCGCGTTGAGCGGCGTCCGCAGCTCGTGTGAAAGCATCGCGAGAAAATCATCCTTCACGCGATTCGCAATCTCGGCGCTCGCACGCGCCTTCTGCTCGCGCGCCATCAATTGCAACACCGCCTCTTCCGACTCGCGACGCACCCGCTGAAGATTCAAATGCGCCTCAACACGCGCCATCAGCTCGCGCGCAGAAAACGGCTTGATCAGGTAGTCGTCCGCGCCTGCGCCCATGCCTTCAACGCGCGACTCCTCACCGGCTCGCGCTGACAGTAGTATCACCGGCGTAGTTCGTGTTTTCTCGTCAGCACGCAGCGCCTTGAGCAAACCAAATCCATCGAGCTTCGGCATCATCACGTCAGACAAAACAAGATCGAACTTCCGACTAAGCGCCGCCGCGACAGCACTTTCACCTTCGGCCACAGCTTCAACGTCGTATTTTGTCGCCAATAATCGCCGTAGATACTCGCGCATGTCTGTGTTGTCATCGGCAAGCAGTATACGAGCGCGTGGTTGGTCCGGCGGGGATGCAGGAGTTTCTGAAAACGTAAACGTATCGAGGTGATTGGTTTCGTCAGGCAACCACTTCAGCAGCTCATCAACATACGCGTCACTCCGCACAGTGGTGGATGCGAGCGTACGCGCGCCGCCGAGTCGTTCGGCAGGCAAGTGCGCAGAGCCGGTGGGAATGCTGACGGTGAAAGTGCTTCCCTTCCCGACTTCACTCTTGACTCGTACGGAACCGCCGTGAAGATTCACGAGCTCCTGAACGAGCGCAAGCCCGATGCCGGATCCTTCATAACTTCGCCCACGCGCGCCTTTGACGCGATGAAAACGCTCGAACAGGTGTGGTAGCTCTGCGTCAGGAATTCCGGTTCCGGTGTCGCTCACTTCGAGCTCAACGTTCTCGCCCGACATCGTCAGCGCCACCGTGATCTCGCCTTCAAACGTAAACTTGAAAGCATTCGAAAGCAGGTTGAAAATGATCTTCTCCCACATCTCGCGATCGACGTAGACCTCGGCTTCGAGAGGTGAGCCCTCAACGATCAGCTTCAGTCCGGCTCTCTCGATCGCTGAGCGAAACATACTCGCCAGTTCTGTAGTTAGCGCATGCAGATCGACAGCCTCGTACACTGCTTCGATACGACCGGCCTCGATGCGTGAGAAATCGAGGAGTGTGTTCACGAGCTTGAGCAGGCGTACGCTGTTGCGATGGGCCACCTCGAGACGATCGTGTACGTCCGAGGATAAACTCGTGTCAGCGAGCGACTCTTCGAGTGGGCCGAGCATTAAGGTCAGCGGGGTACGAAATTCGTGGCTGACATTTGAAAAGAAGGTCGTCTTGGTGCGATCGATTTCGGCGAGTGCTTCGGCTCGTTTGCGCTCTTCCTCGTACGCGCGCGCGTTTGAGGTCGCGGTGCCGATATGACCAACCACCAGCTCGAAGAAACTTCGATACTCCGCGTCGAAGATACGTCGTGGACTGAGACCCGCCACTAGAAATCCCGACGGCTTCGCGTGACCTGACGCGCCAATCGGCAGAATCAAAGCCGTATTACACGACTCCGGCCATGGACCACCCGGCAACGAGCCGAACCGTTCCTCGATGTCAGAAACAACCGTCGCCGCGCCGGTTTCAAATAGCGGCCATGTCTCACTGTCGTTCACCGTAATGACTGCCGGAGCGGCAGTAGAAACCTGTTCGATCCCACTCGCGCAAATCAGGTGCGCCTCGCGTGCGCCTTCATCCAACAGGTAAACGAGCGCGAACGGCACATCGTAAGGATTGGCTGCGAGCGTATTGAGCGCGATCTGGCAAGCTTCTTCGGCTGATTTCACTTCGATCCGGCCGAGGTCACGCAGTGTTTGCAGGCGTCGCTCTCCAACCACGCGTCCGGTGGTTTCGTAGCAAGCGCAGAAGATCCCGTCAATCTCATCTTTGTCGCCGCGAATCGGGCTATAAGAAAAGGTGAAATAAGTTTCTTCACGCGGAAGGTTGCGATCCATCAGCAGCAGAAGATCTTCAGACCACGTTGCCTCGCCTGTCTGGAAAACGCTGTCGAGCATCGGGCCGACGGTGGACCAGATCTCTTTCCACGCCTCACGACCGGAGCGGCCGAGCCAGCCGGGGTGTTTCGTAACACCGAGAACGGGAATGTAGCCGTCATTGTAGAACATCGTGTACTCGGGGTTACCCCACCAGAGCACGATGGGATAACGCGAGCCGATGCAAATCGAAACGGCGGTCTTGAGAGACTGGGGCCACTGGGCCGCCGGTCCAACAGGGCTACTGGACCAATCGAACGCACGCATGCGCTCACCCATTTCGCCGCCACCACTTAAAAAACTCAGATCGGTAGAGTCTTTGGGCATCGATTGTTAAAGGGAATTACGGATGGGGGTTGGGCTAATTAAAGACCGACGATTGATTTCTGTCAACGCTGCTTCACAGGATTTACAAGATTTTCAGGATTAACATGTAAATCCTGTGAAATCTTGTAAATCCTGTCTACAAATCGGGCTTAGAATTGCGGCACCAACACGATCTTTCCGTAACTCTGTCGACTCGAGATCAACTCGTGCGCTTCACGGATCTGCGCGAGCGGCAAGACATGTCCGACCTGCATCTTCAACTTCCCTTGCCCTATCCACTCAAACATTTGCTTCACTGATTCACCCATCAAACTCGGACGCTCGAAGATCGCACGCAGATGCAAACCAAACACACCCTTCGATCCAAACAGCAACTTCAACGTGTCGACCGGCTGCACTTGTTTACTTGCCGCTCCGAAGACCACAAGACGCCCGAGTGAGGGCAGAATCTCGAGACTGCGACGAAAGACATCGCCACCAACTGCTTCGAGTATCAACGCCGGCGCATCCTTGCCGCTTAGCTTTTGATCGAACTCTTCATAACTAAGCGCCTCATCGGCCCCGAGCTCGAGCACACGCGCGCGTTTTTCTTCAGACGACGCAGTGCCAATCACACGCAAATCCAGAAGCTTCGCGATCTGCACGGCCGCCGTGCCGACGCCACCCGCCGCGGCATGAATCAAAACCGTTTCGCCTTGAACAGCCCTGCCGACGGTGGTGAGCGCGTGATAGGCGGTCAGATATTGAACCGGAAAAGCAGCAGCTTCGACGAAAGACATCGAATCAGGAATCGGCATGCACCCCGCCGCGTGAACGCACAAGCGCTCTGCATGACAACCACCGGCTGACACAACCACCACGCGCGAACCGGCGGGCAGTCCGTCGCCACTCTCCACCACACCCGCCGCTTCGAGACCGGAGATGAAGGGCGGCTTTGGACCACCGGGATAAAGACCCACACGCTGCATGACGTCGGCGTAGTTCAATCCCGATGCTTCGATGCGAATTCGCACCTCGCCGGGCTGCGGTTCGGGATCCGGCGCTTCGACCAACTCGAGTTGGTCCACATCTCCAAAGCCCTTCACGTAAACTGCTTTCATCTCACTCGTTTCTCCTTACAAGCGGATTTGTGAGAACTGACTTTTTGAATCGGGAAACTCTGGGCGGGATCAGTCCAGTTCGGCGGACCAGACGCAACACTTTACTCCTGCAGAGCAGCTAGTGAAGT
>DASYFE010000168.1:0-18014 GCA_036498585.1 Pyrinomonadaceae bacterium
CACGCCTATACCTCGCCCTCGGCATCAACGACGATCTCGCTGAGATCCTCCTCCATCACTACGCCAAAATAACCTTCACCCCAACACACGCGCACGTCTTCTTCTCCCTCGCCGATCACCCGATCGAAATACGCCTCTCAGGTCTGGACCGCAATCCCGGCTGGGTTCCGGCCGCCGGCAGATTCATCGCTTTTCACTATGACTAAAAAGATGCGAAAAAATCTATTCGACGGTTTGCAGCCGACTCCGGCTGAACACTTCAAGCTGTACTTCTATGGAGCCGTTCTTAGCCTCTTCCATCATGTGGTCCAGGTGTACGGCTCGAGTGAATCAGCCTTCAAGGAATTCCCATTTCTCATCGGCTACAACAACGAGCTCGCCGATGGCGGCCTCTCCGGCGTCCACTCGACTGAAGCCGTTTCGTGGTGGCTCGAGTCGCTGCAAGCATGGGAAACAAAAGCAACCGGTCACCTGCCGTTGCGGGCGCTGCGCACGTCCGCCGGATTGGACCACTCCGCGCTGATCCTGCTCACGACTGTCGGTTTGATCGAAGAGGATCTGCGCTTCGGGCTTGTCTTTGAAACGATGCAGGGCTCGCCCGGCCAGCATCGCGCAACGCCGAGTTTGCTCAACACGTGGGGACGCGACGAAGCACACTGGCGCGACGCGCGCAGCAACCTGCGACAGATGCGTGAGCTGGGGCTTGTGCGCGTCGTGAATCCGGAGACGCCGCGGCTCGAGTGGGCGCTGGAAGTGCCGAGTGCATTGTGGGATGCGTTGCGCGGCGAGCAAAACGTGGTTCCCGGTCCCGGCATGCGCTATCGCCAGCCGTCTGAGCTTTCGCGCATGGGCGATCTGATCCTGCCGCCCGGCGTGCATGAAAAGGTGCGCGCGATTCCCGGACTGTTCCGCGCGGGCGAAGCGCAGACGCTCATCGTGCGTGGCGCTTATCGAAACGGCCGGCGCACGATCTTCAGCGCGATCGCACGCGAGCTCAATCTCGGGCTGCTCGAAATCAAGGGCATAGCCGGACCGCATGACGAACGTTTCCGCGTTGCCGGGCCGCTCGCCACTGCGCTCAATGCGCTGCCTGTGATCGTCATGGATCTCGAGCCACGCGAAAGCATCGAGATCCCGCGTCTGTCCGCGTGTGATTCGCCGAGCGGCATCGTCATCGGCAGACAAGGCGGCGTGAGTGGCGAAGGAGCGGAACGCGCGCTCGTGATCAGTCTCGACATGCCTGATCCCGGCATGCGCAAACAACACTGGCAGCGCGCGTGTCACGAAAGCAAGCTCCGCGATCCTGACACAGTCAGCGAGCGCTTTCGCATCACGTCCGGAAACATTCATCGCGTCGCGCGATTGGCTGAATCGTATGCTGCGTTGGGGAAGCGCAAAGAAATCACACTCGCTGATGCACAACGCGCGACACGTTCGTTGAATCGCCAGATACTTGATGCACTCGCGATCCGGCTGTCTGCATCAGGCGACTGGAGCCAGCTCGCTGTTGGCGGAGAGACGCGACGCGAGCTGGAAAGCCTCGTCAGTCGTTGTCGACATCGCGAGCGTCTGCAGTCGCAAGCTGACGCAGGAGTCCGTGCGCTCTTCAGTGGACCAAGCGGCACCGGCAAAACGCTCGCGGCGCGTTTGCTCGCCTCGACTTTGCAAATGGATGTTTACCGTCTCGACCTTTCGAGCGTCGTGAACAAATACATCGGTGAAACAGAGAAGAATCTAAACCTGATTCTCTCGCGCGCTGAAGAGCTCGACGTCATTCTTTTGCTCGACGAAGGTGACGCACTGTTGACGCAGCGCACGGGCGTCCAAAGCTCGAATGATCGTTACGCTAATCTCGAGACGAACTTTTTGCTGCAACGACTCGAATCGTTTGAAGGCATTCTCGTCATCACGACAAACGCGAGCGAGCGGATCGACAACGCGTTCCAGCGCCGCATGGATGTGGTGATCTCGTTTTCGCCACCCTCGCCGCCCGAACGCTGGGCCATCTGGCAGCTCCACTTACCCCCCGATCATGCCGTGGACTATTCGTTGCTCGAAGAAGTCGCAGGACGTTGCGTGCTCTCCGGCGGCCAGATCAAGAACGCCGCCCTGCACGCATCACTGCTCGCCCTCGAAGACGGCGGCATCGTCACGTCAGCAATGATCGGCGACGCAGTCGAGCGCGAATATCGGAAGGCGGGCGGCGTCTGCCCCCTGCGCCGTAACTGAAGGATGAAAGATTTCTCTGTGCAACCTCTGTGTTCTCTGTGTCTCTGTGGTGGTGATCAGTCTTTAACCACAGAGACACAGAGAACACAGAGGTTGCACAGAGAAGAAAGGCACTAACATCTATTTCGGCAAGTATCCGCACAACCAAACCAGCACCGAGCGCTCCGCCTCCGGCACGGCAGACGACTCCCGCGCGCACGTCGACGCCGGCAATATCGTCCGCTCCACCCGCGGTACGTCTCCCACTCGGTCTGTTCCGCACTCACGACGGCAAGATTATCGAGCTGCCGAAAGATATGACAGTCGACGAAGCCGCGCGGCTCGAAGCTGAAGCACTCGCCGCACAGAAGAAGATCGGCAAAGGACCGCCACCGCAACCCGTCCCCGACGTCAAGAAGCTCGACAAAAAAGAAGACAAGAAAACCCAACTCAAAGCCCCGCCGAAAAAGAAACCCAGCAAGGGTAAAGGCAAACGCGCGCGTGGCGGTGGCGCAGCAGCGATGATGAAAGCTGCCGGCACGAGCAAAGTCGCGCAATATCTAGCCTCGAAAGCCGCGCCCGTCGTTAACAAAGGCTTCACGAAGTTAGATCAACTGCGGACCAACCAGCAGACGCACGATAGCGCTGACGAGAAACGTGCCCAGTCAGAACAAGCACAAGTGATTCCCGACAGCGAAGGACAGTCGAAGAGCAACACCGGCCAGGTCAACGTCGTCTCCGATCGCCCCGCGCCGAAAGTCGATCCAAATAAAGGCAAACAGACGCTTCAGCAAAACCTGCGAGAAAACGTTCCGCAGAAGATCGAAGACGTCGACAACTTCAAGCGCGACAAGAAAGCACAACACACCGGCGCAGAAGTGTTGAAGGTGGTCCAAACGGACAAGAGCGCGGTTGTCTCGACATTCCAGGATATGGGCACTACCCCGCCGCCCGCGCCGCGCGAGTTTGAGCCCGAGCCGCTGCCGCCACCCGAAGCCGCGCCCGGGACCGCCGCCCTCACGCTCGGCAAAGACGGCATCGCGCCACTGCAAAAAGAGCACACCGATCTCTCGAACTTCACCAAAGAAGCCGACGGCAAACTGAAAGAAGAAGGCGTCACGCAAGAGCAGCTCGACATGGTCGACAGCGGCGATCTCGCTACCGCCAACAAAGAGAAGAAAGGGATGGAGAAGTCTGCGATAACCGAGCCGCTCGCGGTGCAGCAGTTTGCGCAGCAGGAAAACAAGAAAGTCGAGAACAATCTCAAACAGGAAGAGACGAAGAAGCGCTCGGACATGAACTCGAAGCGCAAGGCCGGCCTCGGCGTCACCGGTCAGAAGCAGAAAAACACGAAGAGCTCGCTCGAAAAGAAGCGTGAAGAAGTCGCGACGAAGATCAACGGCATCTACACCGCCGCGCAGGACAAAGTTAAGAAGAAGCTCGCCGATCTCGAAACGGCAGCGATGAAGCGTTTCGACGACGGCAACAACAAAGCGTCAAAAGATTTCGAAGACACCGTCAACAACGAGCTCGACGCATTCAAATCAGATCGTTACTCGGGCTGGTTTGGCTGGGCCAGGAAAGCCAAAGACTGGCTGCTCGGCATGGACGAGCTGCCGGGCGTGAAAGCCATCTTCGATCGCAATCGCGAGAAGTTTGTCGCCACGATCAACAAGCTCGTCGAAGACATCACCGCCGACAACAAGAAGGTGATCCAGGAGTGTAAAGACGATCTACAAAAAGCGCGGACGGAGATCAAAGACTACGTCGACAAGCTTGGCCCAAGTCTCAAAGACATCGGCAAGAAAGCCGCCGAAGAGATGAACTCGAAGCTCGACGAGATGGACAAGTTCATCGTGAAGAAGGAAGAGGATCTACAAAACCAGCTCAAAGACAAGCAAACCGCCGCGATCAAAGCCATCGACGAGAAGATCGAGAAGATGAAAGAGGCGATGGCGGGCGCGCTCGCGAAACTCGGCAAGCTGCTGTTGTGGGCGGCGAAGAAGTTCTTCACCTGGGCGCTCGAGAAGTTTGGGTTCTCGCTGGGAGACATTGAGAACATCATCAACAAAGGCGCCGCGGTGCTGAAAGCGATCTTCACGAAGCCGATTCAGTTTGTGAAGAACCTGATGAACGCCGCTATCACCGGTTTCAGAAACTTCGGCAAAAACTTTCTCAAACACCTGCAGGACGCTGTCTTCGATTGGCTCACCGGATCGATCGAAGGGTTCCAACTGCCGACAACATGGGACTTCAAAGGCATCATCAGCGTCGCGCTCCAGTTGATCGGTATCTCTTACGCGAACATTCGCCGTCACATGGTGTCGGTAATGACCGAGCCGGTCGTCGTTGGTCTCGAAAAAAGTTTCACGCTCGTGAAGACGCTGATCACTGAAGGTCCGCTCGCCGCGTGGGAACAGTTGAAGGAGATGGCGACCGACATCAAGGACGCGTTCATCCAGGCAGTCAAAGAGTTCATCGCGCAGAAGATCATCGAGCAGGCAATTCAATGGATCGTAGGCATCTTCGTTCCCGGCGCCGGCATTATCAAAGCCATCATCGGCATTTACGACACGGTCGTGTTCTTCATCAAGAAAGCGAAAGACATCATCAAGATGGTCGGCAACTTTCTGGGATCGGTTAGCGAGATTGCCGCGGGCAACATCGGCGCTGCGGCCGAAGCGATGGAGCAAGGTCTCGCGCGTGGCCTTTTGCTAGTGGTGAATTTTCTCGCGGCGCTGCTTCGTCTCAGTGGCGTGACTGCGAAAGTTCGCGCCGTGCTGGAGAAGATTCGCGCAAAGGTCGACGACGTGTTGCTGAAAGTCGCGAAGTGGATCGCGACGAAAGCGAAGGCGTTGATCAGCAGAGGCGTCACCGCCGTTAAGGCTGGAGCAACCGCAGTGGTTAAGTGGTGGAAGATGAGGAAGGCTTTCAAGATCGGGAAGGAATCGCACGAGCTTTACATGGAGGGCGAGCAAAAAGCGGCCAAGTTGATGGTAAAGAGCACGCCACAGATTCTCGAAAGCGTGCTTCCCACGCTTCGCCGGGGAAATCCAAAAGGTGCGAAGCTAAAAGCAATCGAAACCATCGAATTGCACGCCAAGAAGATCAACAAAATAAAGGACGAAAAGGGCGACAGCTTCGGGCAGGCCGCTGGTGAAGAGATCATGAAGTCGCTCACGATCATTGCCGACAACTTTGCCACTGCCGGCCTCAGTGCCGTTCCGAAGACAAAAGTGGACTTTGGTACGAGGAGTGTTTCCGGCGACCTGATTGGAAACAAGATGGTGGCGAACCCGCTGAGTATCGATCCCGCTGGGCTCGCAGGTAGCGCGCCGCACCAGGAGACCAAGCTCTGGATAGCCGTCAATCAACGCACACATGAGTACATTCGCGGGCACCTGCTTAATCATCACGTGCATGGACCAGGCGAAAATCGAAACCTTGTGCCGATCACGGGCTCCTGCAACACCACCATGGAGAAGCAAGCGGAGACCATCATTAAAAAGGCTGTGATTGGTGAGGGCAAGGTAGTTAAATTCACAGTCACCGCTAAGGGCAAACATGGTGCTCGCAAACACATCCCGCTAGAGAGTGAACTTCCCGAGAAGATGGTGATGCACGCCGTCGAGCTACAGGAGGGCGGCGACGGCAGTTGGAAAACTGAAGGAACGGTGCTGCTCGATAACCATCCGGTTGACAACACTCTGCCTGCCGACATTGCCATCGGGACGGTGCGTGTCGAGGTGAACCTGAGCACGTCGAAGCGCGCTGAGATCGACACGATTCCGGGTGTTGGGCCAGTGCTTGCCGATCGGATCGTGAAGCTCAAAAACAAACTCGGTCGTCCGTTTCACACTTACGATGAACTGATCGATGCGGAAGGCATTGGCAAGGAGACGGTAGATAAGTTGAGAGACGATAAGTGGGTCAAGCTGTTTTAGGAAATGTTAACAATGCGACAGTGAACCGGACGGCGGTCCCGCCCGTGCGGAAAACCGCGCCACGAAAAGGCGCAAAAAGCACAGAAACCAGAAAAACCATTTCTGTGCCTTTTGTGCCTTTTCGTGGCAGCTCCAATAATTCTTCGACACACGTCAGCGTCACCTTTAATAAGCGTCGAACAAAGGACGCTCTAATTCAGACGGTCCAGGCTCCGGCTGACGTCGCACCGCCAACGATCACGCTCGGGCGTCCGGCAAGCAGCGTTCTTAAAGATCAAACACTCAGGAAACTCGATTCAACCACGGTCACGAGCACTGGCGCACCGTTGCCGGTTGCCGTAAAGAGTCCCCTCACGCATAGCTTCTCCGTCGACCTCACGCCGATTCGCGTCCACACCGACGCGCGCGCGCAACTCACCGTCAGAAGTTTCAACACGCGCGCGTTTGCTTACGGCCACAACATCTTTCTCGGTCCAGGTGAGTCGCCGCGTGACCTGCGACTGATGGCGCACGAAGTCGCACACGTGGTCCAGCAAAGCCGCGGCGCGGTAATACAACACTTCACGACCGGCCGCGGTGATGCGCTCGAACACGAAGCCGAACGCGCCTCAGCAGCAGCAGTACGCGGCGAGAAGTTCAACGTGCAACACCGCACGTCGCCGCGTCCGCAAGGCCTGCTCGGTATCGATCTCGGCATACCGGATCCGCTCGACTGGCTCGCCGGCAAAGCCAACATGATTCCGGGCTTCCGCATGTTGACGATCATCCTCGGCGTGAACCCGATTAACATGAGCTCGGTCGAGCGCAGCGCCGCCAACATCCTGCGCGCGCTGATCGAGATCATGCCCGGCGGCGGACTGATCACACAGGCGCTCGACAACAACGGTGTGTTCGAGAAAGCCGGCGCCTTTGTTGAAGAACAGATCAACGCACTCGGCCTTACTGGTTCCATGATCAAGTCGGCAGTTACTGAATTTATCAGCAGCCTGAGTCTGCCGGGCGATCTGTTGAATCCAGGCGCCGCATGGGCACGCGCCGAACGAATCTTCACAGCGCCGATCGAGCAGATTAAGTCGACTGCCGTCAATCTCGTCACCGGCATCATCGAGATCGTTAAAGACGCGATCCTAAAACCCATCGCCAAGCTTGCTGAAGGCACTGAAGGTTACAACCTGCTGAAGGGCGTGCTCGGCAAGGATCCGATCACGGGCGATCCAGTCGATCGCAGCGCCGAAACGTTACTCGGACCACTACTCAAGATGATTGGTCTCGGTGATGTTTGGCAGAAGATGCAGGAGTCGAAGGCGATTCCGCGCGCGTGGGCATGGTTCCAGACCACGCTCTCGCAGCTTATCGGTTTCGTCAGTGAGATCCCGACGCTGTTCCTGTCGGCGTTCAAGTCGCTCACGCTCGAAGACATCATCCTCGTTCCGAAAGCATTCGCGAAACTCGCGGCCGTGTTCGGCGGCTTCATGAGCAAGTTTGTGAGCTGGGGCGTCGACGCGATGTTCAAACTGCTCGAGATCGTGTTCGACGTCGTGAGCCCTGGCGCGCTCGGCTACGTGAAGAAGACCGGCTCGGCGCTGAAGAGCATCTTCCAGAACCCGCTGCCGTTCGTCGGAAATCTCGTGAAGGCAGCCAAGCTCGGCTTCATGAACTTTGGCGGAAACTTCCTCACGCATTTGAAGAAGGGATTGATCGACTGGCTCACCGGCTCGCTGCAAGGCGTTTACATTCCGAAGGCTTTGACCCTGCCCGAGTTTGGCAAGCTGGCGTTGAGCGTGCTCGGCCTCACGTGGGCGCAGATTCGCGGGAAGATCGTGAAGGCGCTCGGACCGAATGGCGAGTTGATCATGCAGGGGCTTGAGGCCGCCTTCGACATCATCAAGGCGCTCGTGACCGGTGGTCCGGCGGCGGCGTGGGAAGTCATCAAAGACAAACTCACCGGACTGAAAGATCAGATCGTCAGCGGCATCACGTCGTTTGTTGTCGAGACAGTAGTGACCAAAGCAATACCGAAGCTGATCGCGATGTTCATTCCCGGCGCAGGCTTCATCTCGGCCATCATCTCGATCTACGACACGGTCATGGTCTTCGTTAATAAGATCTCGAAGATCATCCAAGTCGTCACTGCGTTCATCAACTCGATCGTGGCGATTGCGTCGGGCAACATCGGCGCCGCGGCCAGCAAGGTCGAAAGTATTCTCGGCGGTCTGCTCTCGCTCGCGATCAGTTTCCTCGCAGGTTTCGTTGGTCTTGGCAAAGTCACTGACAAGATCATGGGCGTGGTGAACAAGGTCCGCGGCACTGTCGATAAAGCACTGGACACGGCGATCAACTTCATTATCGGCAAAGCTAAGGCCCTCTTTGCCAGCTTGTTCAGCAAGAAAGATAAAACGCCGGATTCCAGAACTGACGCGCAGAAGATGGCCGATATGAAGAGCGCCGTCTCCGATGGCCAGACCATTGTTTCCGACAAGAGCACTTCCAAGAAGAAGAAGGACAAAGCCCTGAAGAAGCTCAAGAGTAAATACAAACTCACGAACATCGAATTAGTCTCCGACTCGAAGGCAAAGGAAACTGAGACAGTTCACATCCGTGCCACGATCAATCCAACGTACGACTCAAACGGCATCATCATCTCGGCGTTCCCACCGTCGCCAGTCGTTAAGATCGTGGCGATCGTCGGCGCTCCGATTGCGAGGCAAGGCATGGAGGAAGTGATCGAGGAGAAGGCGGGCTACGAACGTGCCCACCTGCTTGGTCCAATTCTCGGACACGACCTGCCGCAGGGAGTGATGTATGCGCCCTCGGAAGTCAACCAAAAGCTACAGAAGAGCGGCATCGAGGGTCTCATCAAGGCGATGTATAAGCAGCGTTTCCCCGGAGCGGAGTTCAAAGTCACGCTGACTGCGACTCCACATGCAGGCGGAGGAAATATGCTGGCCAGTGCGAACTACGTGCTGGAGGGTCGATTCCCCAATGAAGAGTGGACGTTCATCTTCGATTACACAATCAAAGTCGGACTTGGAGCATCGCCGTCAATTGTTGCTAAGTCGGGAGAGCCTCCCGACATGGAGGCGATCAATCGCTTCTCGACCGGTGTGGCCTCACTGTTGGCCAGAAGGGAAGGGCGCTAAACAATCATGTACCTCGACTCAGTAAAACTATTGCAAATGCAGGTCGGCTACGGCGACCTCGGGATGTATGGAAGCCTCGGTTACGAAGGCCGCCAGGTCACGGTGCGCAAACAGCACTACAACCATGCCTTCAGCACGCATCCGCCGGCGCGATTGCGTTTTCACGTCGACCGAAGGTTTGCGAGTTTCACGTGTCAGGTCGCATTGAATGATGACGTGCCTGCGGGTGTATCTCATGCTGACTTTTCTGTCGTTGCTGATGGGCGTGAAGTCGCGAACGAACCATACGTGCAAGCGGGCGAGCCGCCGCGTCCACTCATCGCAGACATCAGCGGCGCTGAGTATCTCGAGCTCCTCGTGCGGACAAGTCGTTGGGAAAATTCGCATGCCGTTTGGCTCGATCCGCAAGTTGACGAATCGCCCGCGCCGGTGACGCATCTCTTCGACAGTTTGAGTCGTGCGGAGATGATCGTTCCCGAGCGTTTGCCGCGCACCGAGCGCTGCATCGCCACTGTGGTCTCACCCGGATTCGAACACCTGCTCGACGACATGCTCGGCTCGCTTTACGCGAACGGTTGCTGCAACGATGCGCTCGTCGTCGTCTTCGTGCTCAATGGCAACGAATCGTGTGAACGCGTGATCGCGAAATACAAAGCGACTGCAGTGCGTTGTCAATCGCGCGCGGGGCTGAATCCGATGAGCAAGGCGGTGATGTACTCGACCGCGCGCGTAGTCGATGCGAAGCATTACCTGTGTCTCGACGCTGACATGGTCGTGCTTGGCGATCTGCGCCCGATCTTCGCGACGCTCGAAGCGCTTCCTGAAGGACGCATACTCTGCTGCCGCGAAGGCAATAGTCATAACGCCAATCATCTTGGTTCCGCGATCGGATGGATCTACGGCGGCGGGCAGGCTGACTTGACGAAGCTCGGCGTCACGCCGGAAGAGCAATCGTATTCACTCGTGGTTAACGATGGACTGTTCGCCGGCGATCAGAGTGCGTTGCGTGCGCTCGACGGCGCGATACGCGCGATGCCGCAGGCGTGTGCGTGGGTTGATGCGCACAGCAAGGTGAAGTGGCGCAATCAGTTCATCTTCAATCTCGCGTTGGCGCGTTTGCAGTGTGGCGTCGAGCTTGATCCGTTGTACAACGTGCAGCTTCATGTGCAGGACGTGAATTTCTTCGAGCAAGGAGCGCGCTTGCGTGCCACCTGGCGTGGGCGCGAGCCGCGCGTGCTGCACTTTAGCGGTGGTGCGAAACGGAAGTATCCGCAGTGGCAGGGGAAGTTTTCGATCGATGATCCTTTGGCGGGCAAGACGAGTGGCGACAGTTACGCCGTGTTTGTCGAGGCGTTGCGCGCGTGGCTTGGTCGTCATGGTGTAAACGCGCTTGCGTGGTCGTTTTATGGATTGACGAGTGGCGACCGCGCCTTGGTGAAAGATCCGTCAACGCTCCCGCTGCTCGCGACGTTGCACTATCTGATTCGCGCGAATGGATGTGTGCGTGTTCTTGAAACGGGAACTGCGCGCGGCATCTCGGCGGCGTGTCTCGCTTCTGCAGTTGCGCATCGCGAGGGCGGACGCGTGGTCACGCTCGATCCGTTTCTTCATCCGGGACGCGAAGAGCTCTGGGCCATGTTGCCCGAGAGTTATCAGAGCTGCATCGAGGCGCGGCATGTCGATTCGGTTGCAGGGATGCAGGCGGCGTTGGATGCGGGTGAGGTTTACGAGGCGGTGTTGTTGGATTCGCTGCACGAAGCCGAACACGTGTGGGCGGAGTTTCAAGTTGCAACCGAGATCGTTTGTCCCGGCGGCTTGATTTTGATCCACGATGCAACATACGCCGGTGGCACAGTGCCCGCGACGTTGGCTCGCATTGAAGAGGCTGGTTACAACGTCGTTCGCTTGTGGGCGGCGGATGGTGGTACGGCTGAAGACGATCATCTCGGTCTTGCTGTTATAGAGAATCGTCGACGACGAGCGCTCGTGATTTTGGAGAGCCAAAATGAATTCGCCGAACGGGTTTCCGCCTGACTTCGAGTCGAGCGACATCGAGATCATCCGCGCGGTCGAGCCGTACACGATGACAAGCACGGAGCGGATTCACGCGCTTATCCATGCGGTGCGGCATATAGTGCGCAATTGCATCGCGGGCGACATGGTTGAGTGTGGCGTGTGGAAGGGTGGAAGCGTGATGGCGATGGCGTTGACGTTGTTGCAGCTCGGCGAGCGCGACCGATCGCTTTACCTGTTTGACACGTTCTCGGGCATGACCACGCCGAGTGATGTTGACGTAGATTACCAGGGACAGCAGGCGCACGTGATTCTCGATGCGGTGCGTTGTGAGGCGTCGCAGCAGGAAGTTGAGAAGGCAGTGCTTAGCACTGGTTACGAGCGGGAGAAGATCCACTTCGTTCGCGGGCGCGTGGAGGAAACGATTCCGGATCGTGCGCCAGCCTCGATCGCCTTGCTGCGACTGGATACGGATTGGTATGAGTCGACACAACACGAGCTTCGGCACCTATTCCCCCGATTAGCTCGTGGCGGTGTGATCATCATTGACGACTACGGCCACTGGCGCGGCGCTCGCCAGGCCGTCGACGAATACATCGCCCAAAACCAAATTCCGTTGTTGCTCCATCGCATCGACTACACCGGCCGCATCGCCGTGAAGATATGAACTTGATTTCTCTGTGCAACCTCTGTGTGCTCTGTGTCTCTGTGGTGAGTTATTGCTGCGAATGGTTAACCACAGAGACACAGAGCACACAGAGGTTGCACGAAGAACGATCTCGTAACTGGCTAAAGGAGCTTTGATCGTGGCGTACATGGAAGATTCGCTGAACCTGACGTTGGGCCAGATAATTCCGCTCATGCAGCAGCGCATCATGAACCAGTCAACGTACTTCGGCGTGAAGACGTGGAAGTGCCCAATCGATTTCTGGATCTACCAGGAAATGATCTTCGAGCTCAAACCTGATGTGATCGTCGAGATCGGCAACCACTCGGGCGGCAGCACGCTCGCGCTCGCACACATCTGCGACTTGCTCGACAGCGGTCGCGTGATCGGGCTTGACCTATCGCACGCCGCTGTCCCAAACAAGGTAAAGGCACACAAGCGAATCAAACTGATCGAAGGCGACGCGTGCGCGAACTTCGATCGCGTTGCCAAACTAATAAGACCTTCGGATCACGTGCTCGTCATCGAAGACAGCTCACACACCTTCGAAAACACTCTCGCTCTTCTAGAAACTTATTCACCGCTGATCAAACTCGGCGGTTACTTCATCGTCGAAGACGGCATCTGCCATCACGGCCTGAACGGCGGCCCATCGCCCGGACCATACGAAGCCGTGGAAGCCTTCGTCAGCCGCAACAACTCTTTCGTGATCGACAGGAGCCGCGAAGCTTTTCTGATCACGTGGAACCCGAAGGGATACTTGCGGAGATTGTAGTTATGAAGAAGATCTCCATTGGCATTTACGTTGACGGCGAGCTCGAGCGATTGCGTCGGACGCTAGCCAGCCTCAACGCCAACGCCCCTCACGATGTGGAGCTGTTGCTGCTGCTCGACGGCGTCACGCTCAACGAAACCACAAATCGAGTCAAACTTTCCGGAACATCAGACGCGCGTGGCACTGCCGCCTGTTTCAATCGTCTCGCTTCCCTCACTGACGCCGACGTGCTCGTGCTGCTCGAGTCAGGCGTGCAGGTCGGACCCGGTTGGCTCGATCGCCTGCTCGCCGCACTCGACGCCGATCCGCGCAACGGTATCGCTGGTCCATCGACGAACAAAGCGTGGAACGAGCAAGGCGCTTTTCCGCGGTGCTCGGGCAACACCGCACAGATCATCGCTACGGCGAACGAAGCCGCAAAACGTTTTGGCAACGAAGTGCGCACCCTCGAACCGCTCTACAGTCTCGGCGATTTCTGTTACGCAGTGCGACGAGAAGTGATCGATGCTGTTGGTGCTGCCGATGAAAGCTACTCGCTCGGTCCATGTTGGGAAATGGACTACAACATTCGCGCGGCGCGCGCGGGCTGGCGCGGCGTGTGGGCGTGCTCCGCGTTTGTGCATCGTCCGCCGTACAGCGCGCGACGACGGATCGAGGAAGGTCGTCGCTTCCAAAAGAACAAGAAACTTTACCAGGACAAGTTTTGCGGCGCGCGTTTGCGTGGCGATAAGACTGACTACCGTGAGCATTGTCGTGGCGATGCGTGTCCAAACTTCGCGCCCGCGGATCTGATCGAGATCAAACGTGCGCTGGCATCATCAACACCGGCGATAGTCTCGACGCCGATAGAGCTCGCCGAGATCTCGGAGCCGCTCGTAACCTGCATCATGCCGACTCACAACCGGCGCAGCTTTGTTCCGCAGGCGATTCGTTGTTTCCTCCGGCAGGATTATTCGAACCTCGAGCTGCTCGTCGTTGATGACGGCACGGAGCCGGTCGGCGATCTAGTGCCGGCGAACGATCGCATTCGCTACGTGCGTTTCGATCAGAAGCTGACGATTGGAGCCAAACGCAACCTCGCGTGTGAAAAAGCGCGCGGCGAGTTCATCGTGCATTGGGATGATGACGACTGGTATCCGTCGTGGCGAGTGCGCGCGCAGATGCGGGCGATGCTCGATCGCGGCGCGGATCTGTGTGGTAGCAGTCGCGTCGCTTATTTCGATCCGGCGCGAGAACAGGCCTGGGAGTATCGCTATCCATCAGCGAAGGGACCTTGGGTCGCCGGCAATACGCTCGCGTATCGCAAGAGCTTCTGGAGCGGACACAAGTTTCCCGACATTCAGGTTGGCGAAGACTCGCGCTTTGTGTGGTCCAGTAAAGGACGTGCGCTGGTGGACCTCGCCGATCCGGGGTTGTGTGTGGCGACTGTTCATTCAAACAACACGAGCCGCAAGAACGTGAACGCGGTTTACTGGCATGCGCAGCCGCGCGACTACATCGATTCGCTCATCGGCGACGATGTTTATTTTTATCGCGCCGTGGAAACGTCGTGGCCGCTCGTGTCGTGCATCATGCCGACGTACGAGCGACGCCGTTACGTTCCGCAGGCGTTGCAATCGTTTTTGCAGCAGGATTATCCGAACCGCGAGCTGATCATCATTGATGATGGCAAGGATGCGATCGGCGATCTGGTTGAGAAGCTGCCGAACGTTCGGTATATCCACGTCACGCGCACGTCGATTGGTGCGAAGCGCAACCTTGCGTGCAAACATGCGGCCGGCGAGATCATCGCGCACTGGGATGATGACGACTGGTACTCACCCGATCGATTGCGTTACCAGTTGATGCCTATCATCGCGGGCAAAGCTGATCTGACAGGACTCGAGAATGCGTTTGTGCTCGAGTTGCCGGGCGGCGAGTTCTGGACCACGGGGCCGGCGCTGCATCAACGTTTGTTCGTTGGCAATGTTCATGGCGGCACGCTCGTATACCGCAGGGAGCTTTGGTCGCAGGGGCTGCGCTATCCCGAGATCAACCTCGCGGAGGATGCGTGGTTGCTCATGCGTTCGACGCGGCAGGGAAAGAGATTAGTGCGGCTGTCGAATCCCGGCGTCTTTGTATACGTGCGGCATGGGCGAAATGCGTGGCGCCAGTTCGCGCCCGGGACGTTTATCGATCCGAAAGGCTGGCAGCGCATCTCGGCGCCGCGGCATTTCCCGGTTGAGGTGCTTGAGTTCTATAAGCAGGCGAGTGCCGGCAGATAGTTTTAGACAGGATTACAGGATTTTCTTGATAATCATGTAAATCCTGTAATCCTGTCTAACTGCTTACTCACTTCTCAACGCAACAATCGGATCGACCCGTGTTGCGCGACGCGCCGGGATCAAACACGCCAGCAAAGCCACAACCAACAACACCATCGACACACCCGCAAACGTGAGCGGATCCTTCGGCGACACGCCATACAGCAATCCAACCATCACGCGCGACAGTGCAATCACGCCAACCAGACCCAGCGCGAGGCCTATCAACGTCATCGTCATTCCCTGTCGCACAACCATTCGCAGCACGTCAGTGCGTTTCGCGCCGAGGGCCATGCGAATGCCGATCTCCTGCGTGCGCCAGCTAACGGAATAACTCATCACGCCGTAAAGACCAACGGCTGCGAGTACGAGGGCGACGCCGGCGAAGATGCCGAGCAGCATCATGTTGAATTTTCGTGGGGCGACTGACGTGCTCAACATCTGTTCGAGTGTTTGTGCGCGCCAGATGATCTGTCGCGGGTTGAATGCCTTCACTTCTGCGCGTGCAGCCGGCGTTAGTTGCGACGCATCTTCCGTCGTCGATCGAATCACGAGATTCAGGCGACGCTCCGGCTTCTGAACGTACGAGAAGTACATCTCCGGTTGCACATCGGTATCAAGTCCCTTACGTCTGACATCGTCGACAACACCGACGATCTCGCGCGGCGTCTTGTTCAGGCCGTCAAGAATGATGCGTTTGCCGATCGCGTCTTCGTTTGGAAAGTAAACCTTCGTGAATGCTTTACTGACAACCATCACTGACGGCGACTTCGCCGTATCGCTGTCAGTAAAAACGCGTCCACGCAGAAGTGCGATGTCCATCGTTCGGAAGTAATCGTTGCCCGCGACCGTGTAGTCAGCAACCGCTTCCTCACCTGGTTTGTATGGCTCGCGACCTTCGACTTGAAAACTCACCTCGATGTCGTTTTCACTTAGCGGCACGTTGCTCACCACTGAAACATCGCGCACACCGGGAACCGTCTTCATGCGCGCGATCAGTTGTTGAAATGCGGCTACACGCTCCTCCGTGGTCTTGTACGTTTCTCTGCTCAGCGGAATGTCGAGCGCGAGCACGCCTTTCGGATTGAAGCCGGCGTCGGTTCGGAGTAAACGCCAGAAGCTATTGATTAGCAGTCCCGCGCCTGCGAGCAGCATCAACGACGCCACTTCGGAGACGATCAACGCGCTACGCATGCGGTTGCGGCCCGTGTAAACGCCACGCCCGGTCTCTTTGAGCATGTTGCCGGGCGCTGGTTTGGAAGCGTGCAGCGCGGGCGCGAGACCGAAGATGATGCCGGTCAACGTCGCGAGACCGAGCGTGAAGAAGAGCACATAACGATCTACTGCGACGTCGTGCAATCTCGGCAGGTCTGCTGGTCCATAAGCCACGAGCAGATCAGTGCCCCACGTCGCGAGTAACAATCCGACAGCGCCGCCTGCTAACGCAAGCAGAACGCTTTCCATCAAGAGCTGGCCCGCGATGCGACGGCGACTCGCGCCGAGCGCCATGCGAATCGCGATCTCTTTTTGTCGAGAAACGGCGCGCGCGAGTAGCAGATTGGCGACGTTTGCGCACGCGATCAGCAGGACGAGACCGACAGCGCCGAGCATGACGAGAAGCGCCGGACGATAGTCGCGCGTGATGTCTTCGTGCATCGACACTGTGTTGAAGGTGACGTTTGTGTTTGAAACTGGCGACGACTGTTCGATTTGGCGAGAGATGAGATCGAGATCTGCTTTTGCCTGTTCGACAGTCACGCCGGGTTGGAGTCTGCCGATAACTGGCAGAAATCTGTTTGCGCGTTCTTCGCGGACTTCTTTCGTCATGAACGAGGCGGCGAAGAGCGGCTCCCAGTAGTCCTGGTTCTCATCACTGATGGGAAACTCGAAGCCCGCCGGCATTACGCCAACTACTGTCGTCTTTCCGCCGAGATCGATCTCGCGGCCGATGATGTTTGGATCGCCCGCGTAACGTCGTTGCCAGAGCGCGTGACTGATCAGCACGACGGGGGCTGCGCCGGGCTTGTCTTCGTCGGGAGTGAACGCGCGACCGAGCTCGGGCTTGACTCCGAGGACATTGAAGTAGTCGTAACTAACCATCGCCCCGAGTAAACGTTCGGGCTCGTTGCCATCGGTCGTGAAGGTTCCGGAGCCTTGATATGTGGCGACGTATTGGAGCGTCTTCGAGGATTTCTGTACGTCGAGGAAGTCAGGCACTGAGGAAGTGCCACGTCCGTCGAGCGTCTGGTTGCGCTGTTCACTCGCGATGTTGACGAGTTGTCTGGGCTGTGGGAACGGCAGCGGTTGCAGCAGGACGGTGTTGACTACGGAAAAGATCGCGGTGTTCGCGCCGATCCCGAGCCCGATCGCGATGATAGCGACGGCGGTCAGGCTCGGTTTCTTCCACAACATTCGAGCGGAGTAGAGGAGGTTCTTCCAAAGCACGTCCATATAAAATCCTTTATCTGGCGTAATGCGAACGGAATTGATCGCCTGCGAGGAATCAAGGCTCGTGCCAGCTTATATTGGCGGGAAAATGAATTGATCAGGCGTGAATGCGCTTCATTCGATTTCGTAAATGAGACTCATCGATCCCATTTTCGATACCTCATTCGCCATCTTTCATGATGTAAATGGAGAACGCGCCGAATATTTTGAAGGGTAAGTTTGGTGGAGCCGAGGGGGATCGAACCCCTGACCTCATGACTGCCAGTCATGCGCTCTCCCAGCTGAGCTACGGCCCCATTTACGGAGATTGAGTGGTCGTTAATCGTTGACACAGAATAGCCAGCGACCATAACTGAGTCAAGTTAGCTGATCTATCGTGTAAACCCAAAGTTGAAATGTCACCCAAATGCGCAAAGTAGAAATGTCACCTACTTGCGCAGGATGCAAAGCTCACCACGCCGCTCTTTGGCTTGCAGCGAATTCTTGCTAACACCGAAACGTTTCCAGGGATGCGAT
>DASYFE010000169.1:0-7627 GCA_036498585.1 Pyrinomonadaceae bacterium
AACTCCACCGCGCTCGACTCGACCACCGCAACTAAAGATTCTCTGATCCGTTCCGACTGGTAGCGCGCCAGAACATAGTCTCTGCCAAGCGCTCCCAAGCGGGCGCGTGCCCCTCCCACTGCTAACAGCTCCTCAACAGCCTGCGCAAAACTGAGGTAGTCGTAATAAACGCGCCCGGCCCCGCTGTCTTTCGCATGATCAGCGAGCACAGCCGATGCGCCGTTTACGAGCACCGGCGTAAGCTGGGCCATCGCTTCTAAGGTGACGATACTAAAGCTCTCGTTAGGCGACGGAGTGACGAATAGCATCGCGCCCGCCATCAACCTGAACTTCTCTTCAACACTCACGAATCCGCGGAAGTCAATATCTTCGTGAACCGGAACGGGCATGTCGTCCTTGCCGGTGATGATCAAACGGAGATTGCCGGGGTGAGTCTTCTTGAACGTTATGAAGTATTCAAAAAGCTCGCTACAGCCTTTGTTCGGGTCAACGCGGCCACAGTAAAGCAGGTAAGGCGCGGGCATCCACTGCGGCTCGCGCAAGCTCGTCTCGATCGCCATCGCCACGACTCGTCCCGGCAGGTCGCCCCAGAGCTTTTGGCCCACGCGCTGTTCCGCCGCTGTCAGCCACACGATCTCGCGAGCGCGGCGCGCCGCATATTTGTACGCCGGAAGATAAGCGGGCAATTCGTCGTGCAGTGTCGGTGCGAAGAGCGCGCGTCCGGCGGGAACTTGTTGCAAGCCGAAGTAAGTTGTCGGGTAAAGATAGGTGATGAAAATGATCGCGCGGTAGTCGCGCCAGTTTTCGTTGAGGTAGCGCAGCAGCGGCTCGGAATACGGGCCCTGGTGACGAATGAAGTCTTCCTGCAACGCGATTGTCCAGTTAAGCTGCAGCACTTCCTGAGTTCGCGTCGGTGCGATTCGGCCAAACTCTTCCAGCAAGCGACGGTGCAGCCCGGACCAGTAAACACTGCGCCCGATAGTCACTGGAAACCTGACGATGCGCACTTCGTCTTTGGTTTCCGGACCTTCGGGCAAAGTGTTGGCCCACTCGGAAGTGTCGACTGCGGTGGTCGTCAGTAGATCGACTTGATACGTGTCGCTGAGAAGCTGTGCGTAGTGCCAGGCGAGTGTTTCCGATCCGCCGACGATGTCTTCGTGGCGCCGTTGGACGACGATTGCGACTCTACTCATTGCAGTTTGGACATCGCCTGTAGAAATATGTGTTCGGCTTTTTCATTCGTAAACATCGACTCGTAACGGCGGTAGCCACGCCGGCCCAAAGCGTCTCGCACCATCTTGTCTCTCACAAACAGGTCGATCGATCCGGCGATCAGCAGCGGATTGCGCTCGGTCCAAACAACCCCGGCGTCGCCGATAGTTTCCGGAATCGCGGTGGATGCATAGGCCGTGATCGGCAGTTTCATGGACATCGCTTCGACGAGCGGGACGCAGAAGCCTTCGTGCTCGCTAACAGTAACAAATGCATCAGCGACGAGGTAGTAGGCCTTCAGCTCTTCATCGGAAACGCCGCCCGTGAACACGACGGCGTTCGTTAGATCGAGTTTTTGCACGACGCGATGCAGGAGTTTTGAATACGGGCTGAAGCCTTCGCCGCCTTTACCAACGACGATCAGGCGCGAGTTGTTGTTGTAGTCGTAGTGATAATGCGCGAAGACTTCAATCAGGTGATGCACATTTTTATTCGGCGCCACGCGACCGACAGTGAGAATGTTTGTCGTCTCGCCGGGATATTTTTTGAGGATCTCTGGATCTGCCGTGATCATCGAGAGTCGATCGATGTGATGAAACGGCGGCACGACAAACGACTTCGCCGGATCGGCGCCGATCGCAATCAGTTCCTGCATGCTGAACGATGACGCCGAGAGGTAAAGGTCACATTGCGCCGCGGAAAGATCGGTTAGTTCTCTTCGTCCCCGCTCGCACAGGTCCTGATCGGTGCGACTGAAACCGTCGAAGAATTCAGCGGGCGTGACGTTGTGATACCTGATCACGCGAAGGCAAGACAGCCCACGGACGAGTTGTACGCCCGGATGCCAGCCTCGCGAGTGGTGATAGATGAGAATGTCCGTCGGGTTTTTTAGAAACTTTCGAATGGGCGCGAGATCGGAAAAGACTCTAACGTCGTAACCGTTCCGCTTGAGAACATCCTGCTCGCCCAGAATGTCGTTACTGACGGCATCGGCAGGCGCCAGGCTCGGCGTTAGGATCGCTACACGCGTCATCTTCTGACACTCGTTAGACAGGATTTACAAGATTTTTCAGGATTAACATGTGCTTCGCTTAACTCAGACTAATCGCGTCAAGAAAGCACTTCTCGATCGCGCGGTTTGAAAAATTCTCCTCGTAACGACGCGAGCCTCTATAGACGAGCGCCATCCTCTCCGCTTCGTTCGTCTGAAGGAAGTCGATCGACTGGGCCATCAGGAATGGATCGCGTTCTTCCCAGATCAGCGCTGCGTCCTGCGCGGTTTCGGGAATCGCAGTCGACGCATAAGCGACGATCGGGACTTTCATCGCCATCGCCTCAACGAGAGGCACACAAAAACCTTCGTGCTCGCTCGTCATCAACAACGCGTCGGCGAGCAGGTAATACGACTTCAGCGACTTGTTCGAAACCTCTCCTGTGAACACGATGCGCGAATCCATCGACCACTCATCGATCAGCCGCCGCAACGCCGCCGCGTATGGCTCGAAAGCATTGTTTCCGGCGCCGACGATGAACAGACGCGCGTGGCTGTTGAAATGGTAGTAGTAAGTCGCGAACGCCTCGATGAGATCTGCGTGTCCTTTGTTTGGACGCACGCCGCCGACCATCAGCAAGTTGACGCTCTTGTCGTGATAGGTGTCGAACAGCTCGAGGTCAGCTTCACCCGCGCGCAGCTCGTCTGCCTGGTTGAACGGTGGAACGACGAACGTCTTGTGCTCTTCGCTGCCGGCGTCGATCAGATCTGATCTATTGAATGCCGACGCGGCGAGATACAGATCCGGCCGCGCTGCGACGATGTCTTTGAGTTGTGCGCGCCCGGTTTCGCAGAGATGCTGATGTTGCCCGCTGATGCCTTCGAAGAATTCAGGCGGCGTTACGTTGTGATACTTAACGACCTTCCGGCACGTTGCGGCCCGCATCGTCTCGACACCGCTCGCGCAGCCGATCGAGTGGTGATAAATCAACACGTCGTCATTGGCGCGCAAGTACTTCAGGGCCACAGCAGGCGCGTCGATCTGCTCGCCCGCGAGACTCGAATTTTCTGCGAAGATGCGGACCTCGTGCTCGCGCTCGCTCAACACGCGACGCATCGTAAGAACGTCATTACTCACAGCATCAGCAGACGTGAGCGTAGGAGTGAGAATCGCGAAGCGGGTCATGATTTCGTAAACAACTGTAGGGGTGGCCCTCCGTGGCCACCCGTTCCGTTTGAGCCGAATGATGGGTGGCCACGGAGGCCCACCCCTACAATTGCATCAGAAGTGTTCATTCAGATTCGGGTTTGCGGGCGATGACGGCGTAGTTCATGGGTCCGTAAAGAAAGTGGTTCAAGTGGCTGGTCAGTTGATCTTTGACTTCGATCTTTGTCGACGAAACTGCATGGAGTTTTAAAACATCTTCGCAGCGAAAGCCGCGCGCTTCCAGCAACAGCTTCATCGTCGGAATCGGAATCGGGTTCTTGTGCGTCGGGTCGAGATAAAAATTACAACTGCCGACCAAAAGGTTTTCCGGGTTTGGAGTTTCGAGAATTATGAGACCGCCCGGCTTGAGCGCTCGCCCTACTTCGTCGAGAAACTTCACGAGTGTTTCGAGTGGCAGGTGCTCGGCGAAATGAAAAGCCGTGACCGCATTCAGACTTCCATCCGACAACGATCCGAGAAACTCCAGCGCTTCACGCTCCTCAACGTCCAGCGACAACTCTTTACACTGCTGGATCAGAATGCGATTGGTGTCGATTCCGCGCGCCTGAAACCCCGCTTCGCGCAGCACCTGGAGCCACTCGCCGCGCCCGCAGCCGACGTCGAGTATGTCAGAGCTGATCCCGGCTTTTTCCAACACCGGCAGGTAAACCTTCACTTCCTCTTTGATCTGTTCGGGCGTGCCGCGCAAAGCGTCTTCGAGCGAGACGTAAAGGGAATCGAGCAGATGATCTTGTTCCGGGTGTGCAGGCTGCGATTGGGGCGCCGTTAAACTAGCGCCTTCGAGCAGACGCGAGATTCGTGTTTCCTGTTGCGCGATGTCCATACGCGACTTCTGCAGCCGCTCGATCAGATCGTCGATCTGCTTTTCAACCTGCGCTTTCAACGCCTGCAACTCAGCCGCGTACCGTTCCTGTTGTTCATCTTGTTTGCGCGCGTGCTGGTTTGTTAAGTCTATCCGAAGGGAAAGTTCGTCCTGTGTCGCACTCTGATTGTGCAAGAGTTTTTCGTGCTCGCGGATGAGCGAGTCGATCTGGAGCTGCACAGTTCCTTTCAGATCGTCGAGTTGTTTTTGCAGCGCTTCAAAGTGAGTGCGGTTTGCTTTCGACTGCTCGCGCATTTCGTGGGAGAGGTGCGCCACCGCATCGTTGATGTGACAGGCGACGCGCTCGAGCTGGCCCATCGAATGCGACTCGAGCCGGCGGAAGTTCGTGATGAGCACGGGCAATCGTCCGATCGCCACTGCCAGACGCAAAAGATACCCGGCCACCGGCACGCGATACATTTTTCGCAGAACAGAACCCCGGCTGAGACCTTCGATCTGAGCGTCGACGTTTTCGCCCTCGGCTGAAAACCGCAGCGCGCTGAGAACGTCGAGCTTGCTGTAACGACCGTTGCGCAGGTTCTTGAGGAAGTGAGCCATGCCCGAGTCGTCGGGTTCGCGCTTCAGGATGACTTTGTAAGCGTTTCGCACAAACACTTCATCGTGAAAGCCGAGCAGATCGTTCACGTGATATCGATCGCGTTTTTCGAGCTCCGGTTGCAGTTTCAGCGGCGGCAGCGAGGAGATTTGCGGCGCGAGGAAGGCGTTGAAGTTTTGAATGATTAACTGTCGATAGCGCGCCGGGTCGCCGTTATTGAGCGAGCTGCGTTTGCGGCTCTCGGCGTCCTTGCGTATCCGGGCCATCAGTTGCGCGAGGTCCAGGCCGTCAGGTTCTATTTGGGCGTCCATTACGATCGTAGTTTCTACAGGATTCACAAGATGAAACAGGATTTACATGTTAATTCTGAAAAATCTTGTAAATCCTGTCCATACTCTTACTCGATGCGGTCGCGTTCAGATTCACCACGCCTTCCATCTTCGTTGCCGACATCACTCTAAAGAACAGGCAGCCGTCCAGCCAATCGAAGCTGACGGCCGCGCTGCTGTGCACCGCCACGCATAGCGAATACATCTCCGGCGCGAGCCAGCAGTTGAACTCAAACGTCACTTCAGTCAGCTCGCCGCGTCGCATCCGCTCAAATGGTACTTCCTGAAGCTCCGTATTCGTTCCGTAGACGTGAATACCGTGTCGATTCCTGATCAGGAAACCGCATACGACGTCGTCGAGATCTTCGTGCGCCACGTAAACGATGCGAACAGTGACCGGCTCGCCAGTCTCGACCAGCTCGACCGGATGTAAGGCGCTGTCGAGTAGCCCGACCTCCAACACTTCCGCGCTCTGATCGCCATGACGATACACGTAACTCAGCGGCGTAGTCTTGCGTTCAACCACTTCGTCATGCTGGTCCGCTGTCTTAGTCGAGCTCGCTTCGTACGCCTGCTGCCGCGCCATGATGATCTTCTGATAACGATTGAGCACGTCGGAAGGTGTGCCTTCGGCGATCTTCTCTCCACCGTTCAACAGAACCGCGCGATTGCAGAGCGCCCGCACCGACGACGGATCGTGCGACACGAACAGAATCGTCGTTCCATTCTCCTGCATCTCCTTGATGCGACGCATGCAACGATGCTGGAACACCGCGTCACCGACCGCGAGCGCTTCGTCAATGATCAGTATTTGCGGCGCCACGGCGATCGCGGCGGCAAACGCGAGACGGATGTACATGCCGCTCGAATACGTCTTCAACGGCTGGTAAATGAAATCACCGATCTCGGCGAAGCTTGCGATCTCGGGAAGCAGTTGCTCGGTTTCGGCTTTCGAGAAACCCATCAACGCGGCGTTCATAAAGATGTTCTCGATGCCGGTGAACTGCGGATTGAATCCCGCGCCGAGCTCCAGCAACGCAGCGACGCGGCCTGCAATCGCTACGCTGCCGTGCGTGGGTTCGAGTGTGCCGGTGATGATCTGTAGGAGCGTCGATTTGCCTGAGCCGTTTGGACCGATGATGCCGGTGGTTGTGCCGGCTTCGACTTCGAAGCTGACATCTTTCAACGCCCAGAACTCGCGGTGCGCTTTCCAGTGACCACGCGTCAACGTCTCTTTCAAACGGTCGGCAGGCCGATCGTAGATGCGATATTGTTTCGAGACGGAATCGACGCGGACAGCAATCTCAGGCATGGCTCAAACTTTGCGCCTTTGCGCGAGAAGGATCAGACTCAGTCGACAGCGCTTCAAGATCTGACAAAACCATCTCTTTGATCAACTCAGCGAACGAATACGTCGGCTCCCAGCCGATCGCGTCCCGCGCTTTTGATGCGTCGCCGATCAGCAGATCGACTTCAGCGGGCCGGTAATATCTCTCGTCAACTTTCACAAACTCACGATAATCGAGATCCACTTCTCCGAAAGCAATCTCACAAAGCTCGCGCACGCTATGCGTCTCTCCGGTCGCGATCACAAGATCGTCTGCTTCCGCCTGCTGGAGCATCGAGTGCATTGCGCGTACGTAGTCTTTCGCGTGTCCCCAGTCGCGTTTGGCGTCAAGGTTTCCGATGCGCAGCTCGTTCGCGAGACCGAGTTTGATCCGCGCGACTGTGCTGGTCGTCTTGCGCGTCACAAACTCAAACCCACGTCGCGGGCTCTCGTGGTTGAAGAGAATCCCGCTAACGCAGAAGAGCCCGTACGCCTCGCGATAGTTCCTGGTTAAATGATGACCGGCGACTTTACTGATTCCGTAAGGGCTGCGCGGTTGAAATGCAGTCGTCTCTTTTTGCGGCACTTCGTTGACGTTACCAAACATCTCGCTCGATCCGGCGAAGTAGAAACGACACTTCGGCCGCAGCTCACGCAACGCGGCGAGCACGTAATGCGTGCCGTTGATGTTTGTGCTCATGGTTGAAAAGCCGTCAGCAAAGCTTTCCGCCACGAAACTCTGCGCCGCGAGGTGATAGCACTCGTCAAAATCGTGTTTGCTGAAGACGTGGAAGATGCTGGCGTAGCTTTCAAGACTGGCCGGGTGCAGTGTGACTCGGTCCAGGAGATGTGTGATGCGGCTGAACCTAGTCTCCGGGGCTTCGAGGGCCACGCGGCGGACCAGTCCGTGTACTTCATAACCCAAACTCAGCAGGTAATCGGCGAGGTAACTGCCATCCTGACCGGTAATTCCAGTAATCAGCGCTTTCTTCGGCATTCTTTTCTCCACTCTTCTCTGTGCAACCTCTGTGTCCTCTGTGCCTCTGTGGTTGATGATTCCGAGTAAAACCACACCACAGAGACACAGAGGACACAGAGGTTGCACAGAGAAATCCAAAACAA
>DASYFE010000170.1:0-4212 GCA_036498585.1 Pyrinomonadaceae bacterium
ACCGGATCAGCTCGTGATGGTGTGGGCCAGGACGCCGGGCGGGAGAAACTCTGTACCCGCCGGCGACTTCCTCGAATGGCGGCGACGAAGCACTTCGTTTGCGGACATGAATACGTGGACCCGCACGTCATTCAACGTCGCCACTGAAGATCGACCGGAACAGATTTTGGGCGCGAGTTGTACGCCTGGGTTCTTCGCGATGCGCGGACTGCCACTCTTCCTCGGCCGCAACTTCCTACCCGAAGAAGGTGAGCCGGGCAGAGATCACGTCGTGATCATGAGTCACAACGTGTGGAGTAAATACTTCAACTCCAATCGTGACCTCATCGGCAAAGACATTCGCATGAACGGCGAGCATTACACCGTCGTCGGCGTTCTTCCTCCCGGGATGCACGATCGACTCAGCTCGCAGTTGTGGACACCACTGTCTTTTAGACCCGAGGAGATAACTCACGACTCGAGATTCAACTTGGTGATGGCGCGCTTGAAAGACGGAGTCACAATCGATCAGGCACAGGCGGAGATGAATGGCATCGCTGCGCAACTTCAGAGCGAGCAGCCCAGGACAAATGCGAATCGCGGTGTCAGTGTCGAGCCATTGCACCTCAACTTTGTTACTGACGCGACGCGACGCAATCTCTGGTTGTTGCTGGGCGCGGTCGGGTTTCTGCTTTTGATTGGCTGCGTCAACGTGGCGAACCTGCTGCTGGCGCGCGGGGCGTCTCGTCAAAAAGAGATTGCGGTAAGGGCGGCGCTCGGCGCTTCCAGATCGCGGTTGTTCGCACAGTTTCTTACGGAGAGCCTTGTGTTGGCGGCGCTCGGTGGAGCGCTCGGCGTACTATTCGCGCGCTCGATCATTGATGCGATAACGCTCGTAATGCCGCCAGTGGGCACGATGATTCCTTCCGAAGCAGATATCAGGATCAGTATCCCGGTCTTGTTCTTTACGATTGCGGTGACGACAGTCGCCGGACTGTTGTTTGGAGCCGCGCCTGCATGGCAAGCAACACGACTCGATCTGAATGAGATTCTTCAGCTCGGAGGCCGGAGCGGCAGTAGCGGTATCAAACGCAACGCTTTCCGTGCGCTCATCATCGCGGAGTTTGCGCTCGCGCTCACGTTACTGGCGACCGGCGGTCTCGCGCTAAGAGGTTTCTGGAACCTCAACCGGATCGATCTCGGCATTCAAACCGACAATGTGCTGACGTTTCGTCTGCCGGTGCCTGACAAACGCCTTGATGGGCCAGATCAGATTCGATCTTATTACGGGCAGATGTTGGAACGGATCCAGATTCTACCGGGAGTAACGAAGGCTGCTTTGACAACAGGTATTCCGGGGCGTGGCCCAAATAATGGCACGCGGTTCACGGTGGTGGGCCAACCCGTTAATCCTCAAGCGCGCCTGGGCACAGCGGTTCAAATCGTCTCGCCGGAATTTGTCGACACGCTCGGAATTCGAATGGTCAGCGGTCGCAACATCAGCGCACACGACACCGCCAACAGTGTACGCGTCGCCACCGTCAATGAATATTTTGTGAAGCAGTATTTCGCGGGAGTCGATCCGCTCACGCAAAGAATTTCTTTTCCCGAAATCATCCCCGGTGCGCAGAGAGGGAAGCCGATCGAATGGCAGATCGTTGGTGTGTATCACGACCTGCGCGGAGCCGGGTCTCGTGAAGAGTTTCCTGAGATCAACATTCCCTTCGCTCAGAATCCGTGGCCGCAAGCTTCGGTTGCGCTGAAGACGAGCGGCGATCCGAAGTCTGTTATCAAGAGTGTCGCGGCCGCGGTTAGTTCAGTCGATCCGGATATGCCGCTGGCGGGTGTGCAGACGATCGATGAGATCGTGAGCGAGTCTCTCGCGATCGATCGATTCAGTGTCGTGTTGTTTGCGAGTTTTGGAGCGCTGGGGCTGCTGCTTGCGGCGGTTGGTATTTACGGCGTGATGGCTTTCGCGGTTGCGCAACGCACGCATGAGTTTGGCGTGCGCATGGCGCTCGGTGCGCGGCGTGCGCGCGTAATCAGTATGGTCCTGAAAGAAGGCGCGTTGCTGGCGAGTGCGGGGACGCTCATCGGGCTTGGTGGCGCTTATCTCGTGGGTCGTGCGATGCAATCGACTTTGTATGGCGTCGGTGCGTTCGACGTGCGTGCGTTCGTTGGTGTTTCGGCGTTGTTGCTGGCCGCAGCGCTGCTGGCGTGCTGGTTCCCGGCCCGGCGCGCCAGCCGCATCGAGCCGCTCGAGGCGCTTCGATACGAGTGAGTTTTAGACAGGATTACAGGATTTTCCAAGATGAACATGTCAATCCTGAAAATCTTGTAAATCCTGTCCACGAATTGCGTAGGGGCTAACGATGCAGACTCTTCTACAAGACCTCCGATATGGCGTCCGGATGTTGCTCAAGCAGAGAGGACTTACGTCCGTCGCCATCTTTTCACTCGCGCTCGGTATCGGTCTGAACACGGCGATCTTCAGTATCGTCAACGCTGTTCTGATTCGTCCGCTACCAGTCGTGAAGCAGCAGAATCGTCTGGTTTGGTTGCGCGCTCCGATCTCGTATCCCGATTACGTCGACTACCGAAGCCAGGCCGGCAGTTTCGAAGGTATGGCGGCGATTACCGGCACGCAGGACTTTAGCGTTACGTCGGGAAGTGAGCCGGAGCTCGTGAAGGGCGAGTACGTCACTGAGAATTATTTCGACTTGCTCGGCGTCGGCGCTTCGATGGGGCGTGCTTTTGTTGAAGAAGATGGGAAGACGCAAACGCCCGTTGTCATTCTTAGCGAGCATCTATGGCGAACGCGTTTTGCTTCAGACGCGAACATCGTCGGCCGGCAGATCTCATTAAACGGATTCGGCTTCACTGTCGTCGGAGTGATGCCGAAGAACTTTACCGGCACGGAAGTCGGGCTCAATCGCGAGCTGTGGCTGCCGCTCTCAATGTACCGGGTGCTAAATCCACCCGCGGCTGCGCGCGTCGCGGATCCGGGATCCACTCTATTTGAGAATCGGGATAGCCACTGGCTTGCCGTGTTCGCATTACTCAAACCCGAGAGCTCGCGTGATAGTGCCGGAAGTGAATTAACACAAATTGCCCGGCGAGTCGCCGAGAACTCTCGCGGTAGAGTTGATGAGGAAACGCTCAGGAGCGTGCAACTGCTGCGAATGAGCGGTGGCATGGATCCACGCGATCAGGAAGAGGTGATACCCGTCGCCGGCATCGCGATGGGCGTGGTCGCGCTCGTCCTGCTGATCGCGTGCGCGAATATCGCCAGCCTGCTGCTGGCGCGAGCCGCAATTCGACGACGAGAAACCGCGATCCGCCAGGCACTCGGCGCCAGCCGGCGTCGACTCATTCGCCAGTGGCTGACGGAGAGTGTGTTGCTCGGTATTGCGGGTGGCGCTGTTGGGTTGATACTCGCAGTGTGGGCCAATCAGCTCCTGGCTTCACGTCTCCAGTCGACACCTCTGGCAGCCCTTGAGTTCGGTCTGGATTATCCCGTACTCGCATTCACGCTCGTCGTCTCAATTGCAACCGGCATCGTATTTGGACTCGCGCCGGCGATTCAGTCGTCGCGTCTGAACATCGTCATGGCCTTGAAAAGCGACGCGTTGAAGGCCACCGGCTCTCATCGCTCGCACCTGCGCAATGCCTTCGTCACGGTCCAGCTAGTACTTTCCGTCGTGCTGCTCGTGGGATCTGGTCTCTTCATCAGGGCGTTGCAGCGAGCAAGCTCGATCGATCCGGGTTTCACGGTGGAACGCGCCCTCATGGCGCCGATCAATCTCGGGTTGTTGCGATACGACAAGACGGAAGGCCACGTGTTTTATCGCGACCTGCTGGCGAGGATTCAAGCGCAGCCCGGAGTCGAGCAGGCGACGCTCGTGCGATTCCCGCAGGTAGGCAGCTCATTCGCGCAGTTTCAGGTCTTCACGGAACAGAGTGAACCGGGAAGCGAAGGCATGAGCACCGGCTTCAACGTGGTTGCCCCAAACTATTTCAGAACAATGGGAACTACTTTGCTTCGCGGCCGTGAGTTTACGGAAGCTGATCGCGAGGACGCGCCGGGGATAGCAATACTAAATGAAACACTTGCCGCAAGACTTTGGCCGAATGAAGACGCGCTTGGCAAACGCGTTAGTGTCGCTGGGCCAAAGGGTCCATTTCTCGAGGTGGTCGGCGTGGCGCGCGACAGCAAGTATCGAACGCTGGGTG
>DASYFE010000171.1:0-14128 GCA_036498585.1 Pyrinomonadaceae bacterium
TGCGGTTCGCGATTCGTGAAGGCGGACGCACGGTGGGAGCCGGTACGGTTTCAGAAGTAATTGAATAGGTCGATAGGAAGTTTTGAGGTTTAGTGATGCCACGCGATAACATTGTGCTGCAGTGTCAGACATGCAAGAGCCGGAATTACGTAACGACCAAGAATAAGAAGACCACGCCTGATCGCCTGGAATTCAGCAAATTCTGTCGCCGTTGCCGCCAGCATACTGATCACAAAGAGACCAAGTGAAGAATACCCGTAGGGGTATAGTGTCAACGGTTAGCACGTCGGTCTCCAAAACCGAAAGTCCGGGTTCGAATCCTGGTACCCCTGCCAACTAGTTTGCGGAGCATCGGCGGCAGACCGAAGAAGTTCAGGAGTTATGGCTGAAACAGATAATCCAGATGCACCAATAGTCGCACCGCGAGTGGCGCGCTATGGTGATGGAGCGGAAGGCAAGCCTGCCCGCCGTGAGCGCGCGCATATGGCTTCAAGGCCGCCGAGGTTTTACGAGCGTTGGTTGGGGTTTCTGCACGACGTTCGTTTGGAGATGCGGCGGGTCACATGGCCGGCTATGAAAGAGGTGCAGAACACGACCATTATCACGGTCATCGCGGTTATCTTTTTCGCTGTTTACCTGTTTTTAGTTGATCAGGGCCTTTCGCGGTTGATTACCGGTCTGGATTGGGCGCTTGAGAAGTTAGCAAGGCTTTTGGGGCTCGCCTGAGGAAAGAATTGTGATGCAGCAGTGGTTTATCCTCCATACGTACTCGGGGCACGAGAAAAAGGTGCGCGACAGTCTAAAGGCGCGCATCCGTGACACGGATCTCCAGAACGAGATCACGGAAGTTCTTGTGCCGACCGAAACTGTCGTCGAGATGCGCGGCAACAAGCGCATCGAATCGGCGCGCATGTTTTATCCGGGTTACGTGCTGGTGCAGATCGATTGTGACGAGCGCGGGCACATTCCAGATAATGTGTTTCACATGATCAAGTCGACGCCGAAGGTCACAGGCTTCGTTGGTGGTCACAATCCGACGCCGCTGACGCCCCAGGAAGTCGATCAGATCGTCAATCAACAGGCGGAAGCCGCCGAAAAGCCGAAGCCGAAGTTTTCGTATGCGGCCGGGGAGACGGTGCGTATCAAGTCAGGGCCGTTCCAGAGTTTTACCGGTAAGGTTGAAGAGGTTAATGAAGACAAGTCGACGCTGAAGGTGACGGTGACAATCTTCGGCCGCTCGACGCCGGTTGAGTTGAATTTTTTGGACGTTGAGAAGGTAACGTTCGCTGAGGAAGAATAGGTCTTATTGGTTTTATAGGTCCTATATTTTAAGAAGATGGCAAAGAAGATTACAGGTTACATAAAGCTACAGGTTCCCGCGGGGAAGGCGAACCCGGCACCGCCAATCGGCCCGGCGCTCGGCCAGCATGGCGTGAACATCATGGAGTTTTGCAAGGCCTTCAACGCGAAGACCGCGCAGATGGATCCGGATCTCAAAATACCGGTCGTAATCACGGTTTATGCGGATCGCTCGTTTACGTTTGAAACCAAGACCCCGCCCGCAGCCGACCTTTTGAAGAAAGCTGCCGGAATCGGCAAGGGATCGGGAAAGCCCAATCGTGAGAAAGTGGGCTCGATCTCGAAGGCGAAGATCGAAGAGATCGCGAAGACGAAGCTGCAGGATTTGAATACGACGAGTTTGGAGTCGGCGATCAGGACGATCGAAGGCACTGCAAGGCAAATGGGCCTCACGGTTGAATAGGTCCCAGGACCTAAATGGAGAGGGAGGGATGCAATCCCGTTTGCACCTCGGAGTAAAGAATGAAGCAACACGGTAAGAAGTATCGCGCCGCGTTCGAAAAGATCGAGCCCGGACGCAAATACAATCTCGACTCAGCAATCGAAAAAATCAAAGAGATCTCTTTCGCGAAGTTCGACGAGACGGTTGAGCTGACAGTCTGGCTCGGCGTCGATCCGAGAAAAGCGGATCAGCTCGTGCGCGGCACGCTCGTTCTGCCGCACGGACTCGGCAAAACGAAGACGGTTCTCGTCATCGCGCAGGGCGACAAGCTTAGAGAAGCTGAAGAGGCTGGGGCAGATATCGTCGGCGGTGAAGACATTGTTACCAGGATCAAAGGTGGCTGGACGGATTTCGATGCCGTAATCGCCACTCCTGATATGATGCGGCTCGTGGGCCAGTTGGGTAAGATTCTCGGACCGCGCGGTCTCATGCCCAACCCGAAAACCGGTACGGTCACGCCGGATGTCGTCACGGCGATCAAGGAAACGAAAGCCGGTAAGGTCGAGTATCGCGTCGATAAGACTGGCGTGATTCATGTCGGCGTCGGAAAGGTTTCGTTCGAGTCAGACAAGCTTCGCGACAACACGAAGGCGCTGCTCGACGCAGTGGTCAAAGCGAAGCCCGCGACGGCAAAAGGCAAGTACATCAAGAAAGTGAACCTCGCTTCGACGATGAGTCCGGGTGTTTTGCTGGACGAAGCGTTATATGCGAAGTAAAGGTGAGGAGCTGAAACGATGAAATCAAAAGCACAGAAACAGAAAGATCTCGACGCTCTCACCGAGCAGTTCAAGAACGCCAAGGCCGCGATGGTCGTCGGCTTTCAGAAGCTGACGGTCGCGAAAGACCAGGAGCTGCGCAACCAGCTTCGCGAAGCAGGCGTTTCTTACGAAGTGGTGAAGAACACGCTCGCGCGCAGGGCTTCTGAGGGAACGGCGCTCGAAGGCGCCGCCGAGCACTTCAAAGGTGTGACGGCCGTGGCGCTCAGCAGCGGCGATCCCGTCGGTTTGTCAAAAGCTATTTCAAAGTTTACTAAGGCCAATCCGGACATTTTTACGTTCAAGGCCGGAGTCGTCGAGGGCAAGGTGGTCGCGCTGAATGAAGTGGAAGCGATCGCTACTCTGCCGTCGAAGGAAGAGTTAATTGCGAAGATTATGTTCCTGATCAATTGTCAGGCCCAGCGGTTGGCGACGGTGATTTCGGCCGTACCACGCAACCTGGCAGTAGTTGTCAAACAGGTTAGCGAGCAGAAGACCGCATAAGGATTTTTGAGGAGGATAGAAAGGTTATCATGGCAGCAACACGCGAAGACGTTTTGGAATATTTAAAAAATTGCACCCTTCTGGAAGCTTCACAGCTTGTGAAGGACATCGAAGAGACATTTGGCGTTTCAGCAGCAGCAGCGGCGGTCGCAGCCCCAGTGGCGGCAGCCGGTGGTGGTGGCGAAGCGGCCGCAGCGGCGGAAGAGAAGACTGAGTTTGACGTGATCCTTCAGGCGATCGGTGGCAACAAGATCAACGTGATCAAGGTTGTTCGCGAGGTTACTGCGCTCGGATTGAAGGAAGCCAAGGATCTGGTAGAGGCAGCCCCCAAAGCAGTGAAGGAAGGCGTCTCGAAGGAAGAGGCGGAAACGATCAAGCAGAAGTTGTCCGACGCGGGCGCGACTGTTGAGGTTAAGTAGGCTTTTTACGCCAAAAGGCGTTGGCTAATTCCAGCCCAGAGTTGGAGCGTAGCGACAACCCTGGGATCAGCAGAGAAGGAATTACGAACCCTGAAAGGGTTCGCCAACTGCCGAACCCTTTCAGGGTTTGTCGTGGTTTTGATTTTATTTCCCAGGTTTATCGTTACACTCGAACCCTGGGCTGAAATTAGCGAACGCCTTCGGCGTATGACGGCTTGACACTTGAATTGTTAGTGGCTACTTTAAGGGAGTATTGAGGCGCTGGCGTTACTCCCAAAAAATTTGACGGAAAGATCCGCCGCTTTTGGCTAACAAGCGGTCAGGGCATTGTACGCTCTGACCGCGCTTTGGCGTCTCTAAATGGGCAATCAATAAAGGAATCTCACATGTCAGCAAATTTGCTTCAAACAATCACTACGGGGTTAGGAAGACGTACCAGTCAGGCGCCTGAGCGTGAGGACTTTTCCAAGATCGCCACCGCCGTCAGGATTCCTAATCTAATTGAGATTCAACGCGAGTCCTATAATCGCTTTCTACAGATGGACCTGCTGCCGGAAGAGCGCGAAGCGACCGGCCTCCAGGCTGTCTTTCAGTCAGTGTTTCCAATCTCGGACTTCCGCGGCACCGCCACGCTCGACTTCGTCGAGTACCAGATCGGTAACTGGCAGTGCAAATGCGGACGCCTCGAGGGTCTCAACTATCTCAGGTCAAACTGCAAAAACTGCGGCGCTACCATTAAGGTCAATCCCCTGGCAGCGGGAGATACGCTTTGTCATCGCTGCGGCACGTTCAACTTCGTTCGCCCACAGCTTTGCGAAAACTGCGGCGAGCCTGTCGGTCTGAAACACAAACACGACCAGCAGGAGTGTCAGGAACGCGGCATGAGCTACAGCGTTCCGCTCAAGGTGAAAATCAGGCTCACTGTCTTCGACAAAGATCCGGACACGGAAGTCCTGTCGATCCGCGACATCAAGGAAGAGGAAGTCTTCTTCGGCGAAATTCCCCTCATGACCGACAACGGTACGTTCATTATCAACGGCACCGAGCGCGTCATCGTTTCGCAGCTTCATCGTAGCCCGGGCGTTTTCTTCAAGCGCGGCGCCATTTATGTCGCGAAGATCATTCCGTATCGCGGCTCGTGGGTCGAGTTTGAATACGACCAGAAGAACCTGCTTTACGTGCGCGTCGGTAAGCGCAAGTTTCTCGCGTCGATCTTCCTGCGTGCGCTCGGTCTCTGGTTCAACCGGGAAAACAAACTGAAGGATTCGCGGACGGATTCGCAGCTCGAGGACGGTGTGAAGAACTCCTCGTTCACTGACGAAGACATGATCCGCGCGATCTACATCACTGACGAGATTCATCTTCAGGAAGGTCACCTGAAAGTGCAGATTCCCGCCGAGGGACCGACAAACCTCGTCGGCATGAAGGTTGACCAGGACATCAAGGGCAAAGGTCCGGATCCGATCGTTCGTGGCGGCAAGAAGGTCGCGACCTCCGCGCTCGACGCATTGCGCAAAGCCGGCATCACTGAAGTTGAAGTCGACTCGTCGCAGCTCGAAGCGGCGTTTGCGGTCGCCGATATCGTCAACACCGAAAGCGGCGAGATCATCCTTGAAGCCAACAACGAGATCACGCCCGCGAAACTCCAGGAGATCATCGAAGCCGGTATCACCAGCTTCCGCGTGTTCTTCCCAGAGCGTGACGACGTGGGACCGGTGCTGTCGCTGACCTTGAAGAAAGACGTCATCACCAAGCCGGTCGACGCGCTGCTCGAGATTTATCGCAAGATGCGCCCGGGCGACCCGCCGACTGTACAGACTGCGTATCGCCTGCTCGAAGCAATGTTCTTCGACCCGCGGAAGTTTGACTTCTCGCGCGTCGGACGACTGAAGTTCAACATCAAGATGGGCAAGCCTGAGCGCCAGCGTATCGACGATCCGCTTCTCTCGGCGACTGACTTCTACGAAGTCGTGTCTTACGTCCTGAAGATGCGCAAGAACCCGTCTGAGTACCAGGCGGACGACATCGATCACCTTGGTAATCGCCGCGTGCGCGCGGTCGGTGAGCTGCTGGAAAACCAGTTCCGCATCGGTCTCGAGCGCATGGAGCGCGCCATCAAGGAGAAGATGTCGATCCACCAGGAAATGCAGACAACGATGCCGCGCGATCTCATCAACGCCAAGCCGGTGACGGCGGCGGTGCGTGAGTTTTTCGGCTCGAGCCAGTTGTCGCAGTTCATGGACCAGACAAATCCGCTGTCGGAGATCACGCACAAGCGCCGTCTGTCGGCCCTCGGACCGGGCGGTCTCTCGCGTGAGCGCGCCGGGTTCGAAGTGCGCGACGTACACCCGACGCACTACGGGCGTATCTGTCCGATTGAGACTCCTGAAGGTCCGAACATCGGACTCATCTCGAGCCTCTCGTGCTTCGCGCGTATCAACGAGTTTGGGTTCATCGAAGCGCCGTATCGCAAGGTGCAAGATGGACGCGTCGTCGAGTATGTGCGCGTCATCAATGGCGGCGACACGAAACTCAAGCCTGGCGATCACATTTCTGAGGAAGAGGTCGACAAGGCGAACAAGAAACTCGGAGCCGAGGCGCGCAAGGCTGAGTTTGAGCCATGGCCGTTCTACCTGACCGCGTGGGAAGAAGACAAACACGTTGTCGGCCAGGCCAACATCGAGCTCGATGAAAACGGCCACATCGTCAACGACCGTAACGCGGCGCGAAAAGCCGGGGAGTTCATTCTCGCTCTGCGCAAAGACATCGAGTACGTCGACGTCTCGCCGAAACAGCTCGTCTCCGTGGCGGCCTCGTTGATTCCGTTCCTCGAGAACGACGACGCGAACCGCGCGCTGATGGGATCGAACATGCAACGCCAGTCAGTGCCCCTGCTCCGCGCCGAAGCGCCGTATATCGGCACCGGAATGGAGAAGGTGACTGCACGTGACTCCGGTGCTGTGGTGGTCGCAAAGCGCGACGGCGTCGTGGACTACGTCGACTCCGAGCGCATCATCGTCAAAGCCGATCACAACGTTGACGGCACGATCTCGCGCGAAGTGACGGCGGACATCTACACGTTGATCAAGTTCAAGCGTTCGAACCAGAATACTTGTATCAATCAGCGTGCGATAGTCCACGTCGGCGAACGTGTTGCCAAGGGCCAGGTGATTGCGGATGGTCCGTGTACCGACCGCGGCGAGCTGGCGCTGGGACGTAACGTTCTCGTCGCCTTCATGCCTTGGCGCGGTTACAACTTCGAAGACGCGATTCTCGTTTCCGAGCGACTCGTGAAAGAGGACTACTACACCTCGATTCACATCGAAGAGCTCGAAATCGAAGCGCGCGACACGAAGCTTGGACCGGAGGAAATCACGCGCGACATTCCGAACGTCGGTGAGAACATGCTCCGCGATCTCGACGAGAGCGGCATCATCCGCATCGGCGCCCAGGTGAAACCGGGTTCAATCCTCGTCGGTAAAGTGACACCGAAAGGTGAAACGCAACTGACGGCGGAAGAAAAACTGCTGCGCGCGATCTTCGGTGAGAAGGCCGGCGACGTTAAAGACGCTTCGCTTGTCAGCCCGCCGGGAATCGACGGCACAGTCGTCGACGTGCAGGTCTTCACCCGCAAGGGCCAGGAGAAAGATCAGCGCTCACTCGCGATCGAGCAGGACGAAGAAGATCGCCTGCGACGCGACCTTGAAGACGAGATTCGTATCCTGCGCGAGCAGCGCGACGAGCGAATCTACGAGCTGCTCGAAGGCCGCAAGCTGTCGGCGGATCTGACTTCCAATAAGGAAGTCGTAATCGAGAAAAACGTGGCGATCACGCGCGAGATGCTGAAGGCTGTCGAGCCGAAGGCGTTGCGCAGAGTCCAGCTCGCTTCTTCTCGTCTGGACATCGGCGCGGAGATCAAGGAGTACGAAGATCGCACCGAGCGACAGATCAAGATCCTCTCCGACATCTACGAGGAGAAGATCGCGAAGCTGCGACAGGGCGACGAGCTTTCACCGGGCGTGATCAAGATGGTGAAAGTGTTCATCGCCATGAAGCGCAAGCTGTCAGTCGGCGACAAGATGGCCGGTCGTCACGGAAACAAAGGCGTCATCGCACGCATCCTTCCGGAAGAGGACATGCCTTACTTGCCGGACGGAACCCCGGTCGAGATCGTTCTCAATCCCCTCGGTGTGCCTTCGCGTATGAACGTGGGCCAGATCCTCGAGACGCACCTCGGCTGGGCCGCGCGCGTGCTCGGAATGCACTTCGCAACTCCCGTGTTCGATGGTGCGACTGAAAACGAGATCAAGAAGAAGCTACAGCTATCCGGCGCTCGCGCTCGCGAGCTCGGACTGCCCGAGATCGTCAACGAGTCGGGCAAGGCGGTGCTGTACGACGGTCTCAGTGGTGACCCGTTCGAGCAGAAGGTGACGGTCGGATACATCTACATGTTGAAGCTGTCGCACCTGGTCGACGACAAGATCCATGCTCGCTCGATTGGACCGTACAGCTTGATCACGCAGCAGCCACTCGGCGGTAAGGCGCAGTTTGGTGGCCAGCGATTCGGAGAAATGGAGGTGTGGGCGCTCGAGGCTTACGGCGCGGCGCACATTCTTCAGGAGTTGTTGACAGCCAAGTCTGACGACGTGGCCGGACGCTCGAAGATCTACGAGGCGATCGTGAAAGGCGAAGCTGATTTCGATCCAGGTTTGCCGGAATCGTTCAACGTGCTCGTGCGTGAGTTGCAATCGCTGTGTCTCGACGTTGAGTTGATCAACAAGAAAGCGGCGGACGGCGACGGTGCGCAGGATGGCGTTGGCGAAGCGATCGTGACCAGTGCGGTAGAGGCCTGAGTCCGAAGGTAGTTTTTGACAGGATTACAGGATGAACAAGATTTACATGTAAATCCTGAAACATCCTGAAATCCTGTAAAAGGTTTTTTGTTCTATCAACGGAGAAATCAAAGTGTTTCGATTCCAACAAGAAAAGACGCAACTGGCGCCAGATTTTGAAGCTATTCGTATCTCACTTGCGTCACCGGAGAAGATCCGGCAATGGTCGCACGGTGAGGTGACCAAACCAGAAACAATCAACTACCGCACCTTTAAACCAGAGCGCGACGGTCTTTTCTGCGCGCGCATCTTTGGTCCGGTCGCTGATTGGGAGTGCCTCTGCGGAAAATACAAACGCATGAAGCACCGCGGCGTGATCTGCGATAAGTGCGGCGTGGAAGTTACCCAGGCGAAAGTGCGACGCGAGCGTCTGGGCCATATCGACCTGGCCAGCCCGTGTTCGCACGTCTGGTTCTTTAAAGGTCTTCCCAGCCGCATCGGCCACTTGCTCGACATCCCTTTGCGCGAGCTCGAAAAGGTCCTTTATTTCGAGTCGTACATCGTGATCGATCCGGGCGACGTGCCGGGACTGAAAGAGCGTGAGCTGGTGAGCGACGAGCGTTATCGTGAGCTCGTGCGCGACTATCCCGCACAGTTTGTCGCGAAGATGGGCGCGGAAGCGATCAAGGAATTGCTCGCGATGGTCGACGTCGAAGAGCTCGCCACCGATCTGCGCAAGCGGATGAAGGAAGAGACTTCGCAGCAGAAGAAGTTGAAGTATTCGAAGCGTCTGAAGGTCGCGACCAGCTTCCTGAAATCAGGAAACCGGCCTGACTGGATGATCCTCGACGTGATTCCGGTGATTCCACCTGAGTTGCGGCCGCTCGTGCCGCTTGACGGTGGACGTTTCGCGACTTCGGATCTCAACGATCTGTATCGTCGCGTGATCAATCGCAACAACCGTCTCAAGAAGTTGATGGAGCTGCGTGCGCCGGAAGTCATCGTGCGCAACGAAAAGCGCATGCTTCAGGAAGCGGTCGATGCGTTGTTTGACAACGGTCGTCGTGGACGTGTGCTGCGTGGTGTGAACAATCGCCCGCTGAAGTCGCTGAGTGGAACGCTCAAAGGCAAGCAGGGACGTTTTCGTCAGAATCTGCTGGGCAAGCGCGTCGACTACTCAGGACGTTCAGTGATCGTCGTTGGACCGGAGCTGAAACTGCATCAGTGCGGTCTACCGAAGAAGATGGCGCTCGAGTTGTTCAAGCCATTCATTTACAACCAGCTCGAGAAACAGGCGCACGCCGCCACCATCAAGCAGGCGCGCGAGATGGTCGAACGGCAGGAGCCTGTCGTTTGGGACATTCTCGAAGAAGTGATTCGCGAGCATCCGGTGCTTCTGAATCGCGCTCCGACTCTGCACCGTCTCGGCATCCAGGCTTTTGAGCCGGTGCTCGTCGAAGGCAAGGCGATCAAGATTCACCCGCTCGTGTGTACGGCGTTCAACGCTGACTTCGACGGCGACCAGATGGCGGTTCACATTCCGCTCAGTCCGGAAGCGCAGATCGAAGCAGCCGTGCTGATGCTTTCGAGTAACAACATCCTGAGCCCTGCGAGCGGACAGCCGATCGCGGTGCCTTCGCAGGACATCGTGCTCGGTATTTACTACCTGACTCGCGATCGTCCGGGAGCAAAGGGTGAAGGTCGTGTGTTTGCCTCGCTCGAAGAAGTGTTGCTGGCGCTCGACGCCGGTGAAGTCACCACTCAAACGCCGATCAAACTTCGCATTCAGGGAGACTTGATCGACCTCGTTCAGGAACACGATCCGCAGGACATCCTGCGTGCGACAGTTCAGGACGACGTGCGCCGCGTCATTAACACGACCGTTGGTCGCGTCATCTTTAACGATTCAATACCTGCCGGCCTGCCATTCATCAACGGTACGTTGAAGAAAAAAGGCCTGCAGTCGCTCGTTAACTACTCACACATCCGCCTGGGCCACGAGATGACCGTCAAGATGCTTGACGATCTCAAGACCCTCGGCTTCCTGTATGCGACGAAAGCGGGTATCTCGATCGGTATCGACGATCTGGTAACTCCACCATCGAAGAAGGGACTTGTCGACAAAGCTGACAAGGACGTGATTGCTGTCGAACAGCAGTATCTCGACGGCGTCATCACGAACGGTGAACGCTACAACAAAGTCATCGCCATCTGGTCTGAAGTCACTGACAAAGTGGCCAAGGAAATGTTCAAGGCGATGGATGATCGGGAGAAGTCATCTGGCGAGTTGAATCCAATCCTCGTGATGAGCGATTCCGGCGCGAGAGGTAGCGCACAGCAGATTCGCCAGCTCGCCGGTATGCGCGGTCTGATGGCTCGCCCGTCGGGTGAAATCATCGAGACTCCGATTCAGGCCAACTTCCGGGAAGGCTTGAACGTGTTGCAGTACTTCATCTCGACACACGGCGCTCGCAAAGGTCTGGCTGACACGGCGCTAAAAACCGCCGACTCGGGTTATTTGACCAGGCGACTGGTTGACGTGGCTCAGGATGTAATCATCAGTGAGGACGACTGCGGTACTCTTCGCGGTATTCCTGCCAGCGCCATCATTGAAGGTGGTGAGGAAATCGAGTCGCTGCGTGATCGGATTGTGGGTCGCACTTCGCTCGAGGAGGTTGTCGATCCTATTGAAGGTAACCCGATCGTCGATGCGAATCACGAGATCGATGAAGACCTTTCTTCCGAGATTCAGCGTTCCGGTGTGCAGCGCGTTCGAATCCGTTCGGTATTAACGTGCGAATCGCGTCGGGGCTGCTGCATCAAGTGTTACGGGCGCAATCTCGCGACTGGTCGTCCGGTTGAGATCGGTGAAGCTGTCGGCGTCATCGCCGCGCAGTCGATCGGTGAGCCGGGCACGCAGCTCACGATGCGTACGTTCCACATTGGCGGCACGGCGCGTCTTGAAGAGTCGTCGAAACACGAAGCTCGTCAGGACGGCACGATCAAGTATCTTGATCTACAGACGGTCAAGAGCCGCAAGGGCGAGCGCATCGCGATGAACCGTAACGGCTCGGTGATCATCATCGACGACCGCGGCCGTGAAGCCGCGCGCTACCAGATCGTTTACGGTGCGCACATCCTCGTCGAAGACGGCGCTCGCGTGACGCAGGACCAACTGCTCGCCACGTGGGACCCGTTCACGTTCGCGATCCTGACTGAAGTCGCTGGACACGTTAAGTTCCAAGACTTGAAGGAAGGCGTGACGTTTGACGAAGAAGTGGACGAAGTGACCGGTCAGTCGCGCATGGTCGTGAAAGACTCGCCTGACGAGAAGAAACAGCCGCGTCTGGAAATCCGCAGCGCCAGCAACAAGGTGCTGAAGACTTACCAGATGCCTGTGCGTGCGAACCTGATGGTGACCGACGGCGAAGACGTTGAGCCGGGCGACATCATCGCGAAGATTCCGCGCGAAACGACCAAGACGAAAGACATCACCGGCGGTTTGCCGCGCGTCGTTGAGCTCTTCGAAGCGCGACGTCCGGCGGAGACGGCGGTCATGTCTGAAATCGACGGTACCGTTACGCTCGGCGCGATCTCGAAAGGCAAACGCAAACTAATCATTACTGGCGACGACGGTGAAGAGCGCGAGTACGACATCCCGCGTGGTACGCACATCAACGTGCAGGATGGCGATCGTGTTCGTGCCGGCGAGGCGCTCATGGATGGACCTCTGAACCCGCACGATATTTTGCGCGTCTTGGGTATGAGTCGTTTGCAGGAATACCTCGTAAACGAAATCCAGGAGGTCTATCGTCTGCAGGGTGTGAACATCAACGACAAGCATATCGAAGTGATTGTTCGCCAGATGTTGCGCTGGGTGAAGATCAAGGAAGTGGGCGACACCGAGTTTCTGCTCGAGGAGCAGGTCGATCGTTTCCGCTTCCAGGACGAGAACGAGCGCGTGCGACAGGAAGACGGCGAAGTGGCGCAAGCCGAGCCGCTCCTGCTGGGTATCACGAAGGCGTCGCTCTCGACCGATTCGTTCATCTCGGCGGCGTCGTTCCAGGAGACCACGCGCGTGCTCACCGAGGCTGCGATTTCGGGCCGCGTTGATTACCTGCGCGGGCTGAAGGAGAACGTGATCATGGGGCGGTTGATTCCGGCCGGAACGGGCATGGAATACTATCGCAATGTTGATATCGCGCGTGATGAAACGATCGATCAGGCGCGTGAGCGGGAGCTGGATGACTTTCCGGATATCGTGGGTGGTCACGACATCGTGGTGCCTGCACGCGAGCCGATCGTAGTGCCTGCTGTTGCAAGCGACGACGGCGACGTCGTGGCTGGCCCTGACGGCGAAGAGTAATCACACAAAAACAGAACCGAGCGCGGTAGCGCCGGGTAAGTCTCGGATTGCGAGATCACCCGGCGCTACCGCCTCGGTTCTTTAATTTTCGATTGAATCCTGCCCTTGAATCCGCTCGCAGTGTTTGCAAATCGTAAGGTTTGGCGTCAGATCATTCACGAGCTGCAACGTGTTGGTCTTTCGTTCTAACGTGACCCGACTTATCCTTAAACCACACAGCGTGTGCTGTCCTCGTGGTAGGACCAGATGATAAATTTCGGTCATCATACGTGTCGCATACATTTCGCGTTGACTTCTTTCAGTACAATTCAGTACGTCAATCTGCTGAATTTGCAAACTCGATGCCGCTATTGAAACTCCCATGAATTTGAAACAAATCAAGAACCTGCCGGGCGCGCGCAAGACGTCGATGCCCGAATTTGTGCCGCCCCAACTCGCCACCCTCACCGATAAACCTCCCAGCGGCGAACAGTGGTTTCACGAATTGAAGTTCGACGGTTACCGGTTGCTGTGTCATATCGAGGGCCGCCAGGTGCGTTTCTGGACTCGCAATCGAAAAGACTGGACGTTGAAGTTTGCGAGTGTCGGGAAGGCCGTAAAAGCGCTGCCTTTGAAGAGCGCGATACTCGATGGAGAGATTGTCGCGTTGGATCCGTCGGGCCGTGCGAGTTTCCAGCGCTTGCAAAATTCGATCAATAAGGGCGCAGCCGCTGGGCTCGTCTTCAACGTGTTCGACTTGATCTATATCGACGGATTCAACATCACGCGGACGCCGCTGCGGGAGCGGAAGCGTTTGCTGGCGGAGTTGTTGGAGCCGTTGGGCGACATTGGAACACTTCGCTACAGCGATCACATCGAAGGCAACGGCGCGCAGTTTTTCAAGGAAGCATGCAAGCTCGGCCTCGAGGGGATCGTTTCGAAGCTCGCCGACTCGGCGTACGAGTCGACGCGCAGTCGCAACTGGATGAAGATCAAGTGCATCAAGCGGCAGGAGTTCGTGATCGCCGGCTACACCTTATCTGACAAAGGAATCCCCTTCAGCTCTTTGATTCTGGGCTTCTACGACAAGGGCAAACTCATCTACGCCGGACGCGCAGGCACTGGCTACACAAACGCCATGCGCGTCGAATTGAAGAAAAAGCTGGACCGCATCGTCGTCTCCAAACGCCCCATCGCCGAGCTGCCCAAAGACCCCGGCCTGCGCCGCGCCGTCTGGACCGAGCCGAAGCTTGTCGGCGAGGTTGCATTCACGGAGTGGACGGACGAGGGCGTCATCCGCCACCCTTCATTCCAGGGCCTGCGCGAAGACAAAAAACCGACGGACGTCGTGCGGGAAGAACCCTCCTAGCAGGCTTTGCCCGAAGAGTCGTCATACATGTCCTTCTCTGTGCAACCTCTGTGTCCTCTGTGTCTCTGTGGTTGACGATTGCTTAGGAAAAACAACCACAGAG
>DASYFE010000172.1:0-11946 GCA_036498585.1 Pyrinomonadaceae bacterium
ACCGAACGGGTGGCCACGGAGGGCCACCCCTACAGTTGTTATTAACCGTACCCGATACATCAGAGGTGCAGCTCGGCGCGGGTTTGGATGAGTTGGAGGATGTGCGCGCGGGAGATTAATCCGGCGAGACCTTTCTCGTTCATGACTGGTAATTGATTGAGGTCCTGGCGCGCCATCACCTCGAGCGCTTCGGTGACAGGCGTGTTTGGATTAACCGTGTGTGTTGCATCGAGCGGTCGCATCACGTCTGCCACGGTATTGTACGGCCAACGATTCCGCGGCACGGCGCTAATCTCGTGTGGCGTGATGATTCCCTCCGGCTGCCCGTTCAGCGTCACGACCCAAAACCGTCGTCCAGTACGCGTCAAATGTTCTTCAGCGAATGTCTGAAGATTCGAGTGCGCATCAACAACAGAAAAGTCGTGCGACATCACGTCGCCCACACGCAGTCCGCGCAGTCCTTCACTAATCACCATCTGCGCATAGCTCTCGCGCGATGCACTCAGCAGGAACCAACCGATGAACGCTATCCATAGCCCATTGAAACCGGCGCCTCTGAAGAATTGCAGCAAACCGTAGAGGATCATCACGAACGCGATCACCTGGCCGACGCGAGCCGCGATCCTGGTCGCGCGCACTGCATTGCCCGTGATCCACCACACGATGCCGCGCAGCACGCGCCCACCATCGAGCGGAAATCCGGGAATCATGTTGAAGACCGCGAGTCCGATGTTGATGACACCCAGCCACATCAACATCGCCGGCAACGGTCTTTGCGGAAACTCCGGCGGCGTCCAACCAAGCGCGACAGTAATCGCGAGACACACCACACCGATCACGAAGCTCGTGATCGGACCGATGATGCCCATCCAAAACTCCGTCTTCGCGTCGGCGGCTTCTTTCTCGATCTGCGCTACACCGCCGAGCGCGAAGAGCGTGATCGAGCGCACCGGCAACCCGCGAAGCTTGGCGACGATCGCGTGCGACAACTCATGGACCACGATCGCCGCAAAGAACAGAACGGCCGTGACGATTGAGATGCCCCATCGCAAGCCGTCACTCCCACCCGGATTGTTCTCGTGAAACTGTCCGGCGAGGGAGAACGTGATCAAAAGAGCAATGATGAACCAACTGTAGTGCAGGCCGATCTCGACACCAAAAATACGGCCGAGTTTGATTTGAGCCTTCATCGTGATCTCCCCTTGCTCCGTCGCTCCGTTCTCCCGCCTCGCTAATGAACCCACGCAGCGGTCTTCAATGCCCACTCGCTGTCCGGATATTTCTCCTGAAACTGACCGGGCAGCTCGCCGAGCACCGTGTGATCGTTCGTGCCTTTGTAGTGGCTCACGCCTTTCCAGTAAAGCGCTTCAGGCGCGGCCTTCGACTCCGGATAATGCTCGATCACTTCGGTGTATCTGCGTTCGGCATCTTTCCAGTTCTTACTCATGAACGCGACACGCGCGAGCGCCAATTCCAACTGCGCGCGAAACTCGTCTTTCGGCAAGTAGCCCTCGATGCGAAACCTCTCTTTCCCGTTTGGATCGAGAATGATCACGCTCGGTGTCCACAGCGCGTCGAATCGATGGAAATTCTTGGGATGCTCTTTGATGTGTGCCTCGAGCGGCACGAAGTTGTTGTCAATAAAAGCGGCAGTCTCATCATCGTCGTACGACTCGGCTTCCAGCCGAGCACATGCGCCTCATGCCGGCGCGGCGCTAAAGTCGATGAGCAGAGGCTTGTTCTGAGTCTTGGCTTCCGCGAGTGCCGCGTCAGCGTCTGTTAACCAATGTACTTTCATCTCGTCTCCTATTCAGTTGTTTTGCCGTCGAAATGCTCCTCGTGCTCGATGGCGTCGCTCTTGGTCTTGTGAACCGTGCCGTCGCGATGCTCGGGCGGCGAGTAGAGTGTGTAGAGTTTCAGCTCGTCGGTGTCTGAAACATTGATCACGTTGTGCCTCGTGCCGGCTGGAATGATAACTGCGGAACCATCGGAGAGTCGATGCGCGCCCCCGTCGATGAGTGCAAGTCCTTGCCCAGCCTCGATTCGAATGAATTGGTCCAGGTCGTGTATTTCTTCGCCGATCTCTTCGTTTGCCCCCAGGCACATCAAAACCAGTTGAGTGTTTGTAGCGGTATATAACACTCGTCTGAAATCCTGGTTCTCGAGCGTGTCGTTTTCGATATTTGTTACGAAACCTCTCATCAGTTTTCCTCCCACTTCAGCGAGGATAGCGCTGATTTAAGGTTAAAGTCTTACAGATTTGCCACAAAAAGGCACAAAGCTTTTTATGCTTTTGCGCCTTTTTGCGGCTGGTTTAGAGAGAGACGGTTTGTTCGGCCCAGAATTGGAATTCGCGGTGTTTGTGGATTTCGGCTTTGGCTTGTACGCCAGTCGCGACTTCGATCACGTGTTCGAAAACGCGTTGGCCTACTTCGTCGATCGTTTCTGTACCATCGATCACGCCGCCGGCGGATAGATCGAGATCATTCGACATGCGCTCGAATACCGGAGTGTTTGAAGCGAGCTTGATCACGGGTGTGATCGCGTTGCCGATCGTGGTGCCGCGTCCGGTGGTGAAGACGACGACTGTCGCGCCTGCGGCAACGAGGCCCGGTGTAGATTCCTGGTCGTAGCCGGGTCCCTGCATGAGATTCAAGCCGCGGCACGCTGGTGTTTCGGCGTACTCAATCACGCCCTCGACGCGCGTCGTTCCCGCTTTCGCGATCGCGCCGAGAGATTTGATCGTGATGTTGAGCAACCCGCCTGCAACGTTGCCGGGACTCGGATTGTTATTGAGCACTGCGCCAAACTTCGAGGCGTACTCTTTGTACCAGTCGACCATTCGATAGATCGCGCGACCAGTCTCGACGTCTTTCGCGCGATACGCGAGCAGGTGTTCCGCGCCGCAGAACTCCGGTACTTCAGTAATCAAAACCGTTCCACCGGAACGAACGAGCAGATCGGCGGCGCGCCCGAGCGACGGGTTTGCCGAGATACCCGAAAAGCCGTCAGAGCCGCCACACTTCACACCCAGCACGAGCTCACTCACGGAACACTCTTCGCGCGCCGTACGATTCACCTCGGGCAACATTCGCTCGACTTCTTTCAGTCCCTGCTGAATCGCCGCTTGCGTGCCGCCAACTTCCTGAATACCAATCTTCGCCACCGGCTTGTCAAACGACTTCTCGCGCTTGAACAGGTACTTCTCAACCTGCGCCAGGTTAGTCTTCTCACAACCAAGATCGATCAGTATCACGCCACCGACATTCGGATGGTCTGCGTAGTTCGAAAGCGTCCGGAGCATCACGTCGACCGTCGATCCGTCCTGACAGCCGCAGCCTTTGTTATGCGGAATCGCAACGACGCCATCGACGTTCGGAAACTTGTCGCGGTTGTAAAGCGTGAACTCCGAGATCATCGAGATCTGCGACGCTTCGTGACTGGCGCACATACTCGTCGGCACGATGAGCACGTAGTTGCGCGTTCCGACCCGACCGTTCGGACGCCGGTAACCCATAAACGTGCCGCGCTCATCGATGGGAAGATAATCGGGCGGCGCGGTGTGTAGATCTTCAGGAAGCTCGCGAACGATGGGAACCTCGTCCGTCATGTTATCGTGCGTGATCTGTTCGCCTTCCCTGATGCCGAGAGACGTTCCGATTGGTTGTCCAAACTGCAACACAAACTCGCCTGTCGCAATATCTCGCGTCGCAAAGCGATGGCCCGGTGGGATCTCGCCACGGACCTCGACCAGCGACTCGTTTGGAAGTACGAGCTCCAGTCCCGGCCACGTCGCCTTTTTGACTACAGCAACGTTGTCCTTCGGATCGACGACGATAGCGAATTCACTTAAAGACGCTGTGGGCGTTTGAACGCTCGACATGTGAAATCAGTTTCCTATTGATCGACGGGCGGCCACGGAGGGCCGCCCCTACAGTTGTTGCTCACCAGGCCCCTTCGACGGTGTTGCGTGATGGCCGCCCGTCTGTCAAAACGTTGGGCAATATTAATGAGCGGACGTTTGGATGCACTCGCAGCCAGAGTCCCGGGTTTTGATCGAATTGTGTTTGACGTGTCTCGGCGTCATCGGCGATCTTTGTATTAAGTAATTGACGATAGCTTTCAACCTTAGCCGGCGCTGTGTCGGCATCGACGATCGACTGCACGATTCTGCGCGCGCCGAGAATTGCTGCTGGTCCAAGTGTCAGAATGTGTTTGGCCGCGCGGCACTCGGCTTCGTCGGCTTCTGTTACTGTTGTGCCGCCGGCTTTGAACTTGTTGATGTGATGTTCGAGAATCGATGGTGAAATCGGAATTAGCCCGGCGACGTCGTTGTCAGTCGCGCCCGAACCGGGTTTGATGTACGCGAGATGCGAGGCGCCGCCGGCTTCCGGACCGAGTCCGAGGAAAAACAAATCGATGCCGCCGAGTGATTCGAGTCGCTCGATGTAGTGAACTAATTCTTGTTCGAGATCGTGGGCGTCGGTCCGGATCGAGGTGAAGCTCTTCACCTTGCGGAAGAAGTCGTCGCCGAGCAGGCGCTCGAAATCGCGCACGAAGCTCAGACCGTTATCCATGCGCAGCGGCGCGAGCGCGTCCTGCGTGAAAATTTGTAGACGACTAAACAGAGCATCGTGATCGCTCGTCTTCGCCATCGCGCCGAGAAGCCGGTGCAGCGCCTGGCCGCCGCGACCGCCCAGAATCACGATCACAAGCGGGTCGTCTTTCGCCGCCGCCGCTTGCTGGATTTCATCGAGCATGGCGCGACCGACCGCCTCTTCCGACGACAGCACTTCGTACGGGATATCTCGAACCGGCAGGTCAGTTTTAGCCGCCTCCTGGGCGAGCCAGACGTTTTCTCCTACCGAACGCCGTCGAATGGTCGCTGTTCTGGTTGCTGACATTTTTGGTATTACCAATTTCGCAAAGGACGCACGACTTTAACACGCGGGGCACAAGTATACAAGCAAGATTCTGCTTGACCGTGAGAGACTTACGGTGATACACAGTAACCCGCTTTTGCAAAGTGGTCTAACCTTTCCTATGACTTATTCCAAACTCGAACTCAACGGCAAGGTCGCCGTTGTTGTAGGCGGAACTTCCGGTATCGGGCGCGCGATCGCCCTCGGATTTGCCGAAGCAGGGGCTGATGTGATTCCGACTTCGAGGCGCGCCGAGCAGGTCGAGACGACTGCGCGAGAGATTGAGGAGCTTGGGCGACGCTCGCTGCGCGTCACGTCGGACGTGGCTAATCGGGACTCCTTAGAGCATGTGTTGAGCGAGGCGGTGGGCGCGTTCGGCAAGGTCGACATCCTCGTTAACTCTGCCGGGACCACGAAACGCGCGCCGACGCTCACCTTTCTGGAAGACGATTGGAACAACATTATCGATACAAACCTGACGGGAACGCTGCGGGCGTGCCAGGTGTTTGGCCGGCACATGCTCGAGCGCGGCGTAGGCGCCATCATCAACATCGCTTCGCTCTCGACGTTTGTTGCGCTCAACGAGGTGGCGGCGTACTCGGCGAGTAAAGCGGCAGTCGGCTCGCTTACGAAGTCTTTGGCGATCGAGTGGTCGAGTCGCGGCGTGCGCGTGAATGCGATCGCCCCTGGAGTCTTTCGCACCACACTCAATCAGAAGTTACTGGACGAGACGGAACGTGGTCGTGAGTTTCTTGTGCGCACGCCGATGAAGCGCTTCGGCAACGTCGACGAGCTCGCTGGCGCCGCGATCTTCCTCGCCTCCGACGCCGCCAGCTTCGTCACCGGCGAGATCATCGCCGTCGACGGCGGCTTCCTGGCGAGCGGTGTTAATCAGTAGGGCTCTTCTCTGTGCAACCTCTGTGTTCTCTGTGTCTCTGTGGTTAACAGGTCGATCACCACAGAGACACAGAGGACACAGAGGTTGCACAGAGAAGAATCCTAAGGAGAACATGAGTACAGTCACAGCAGAGACCGTTGGCAAACAAATTGGCCGATATCGCTGGGTGATCTGTGGCTTGCTGTTCTTCGCGACGACGGTCAACTACATCGATCGACAGGTGCTCGGCATCCTTTCGAAAGATCTAAAGACTGCGATTGGCTGGACCGAGGTTGATTACGGAAACATCGTCGCGGCTTTCAACGCTGCGTACGCGTTTGGACTCCTGCTCGCCGGCCGTTTAATGGACCGCCTCGGCACGCGCGTCGGTTATGCGGCAGCGATCGTATGGTGGAGTCTGGCGGCGATGAGTCACGCGCTTGCACGCACGCCTGTCGGCTTCGGTATCGCACGCGCGGCGTTAGGAGTCGGCGAGGCAGGAAACTTTCCCGCCGCGATCAAGACTGTAGCGGAGTGGTTTCCAAAGAAAGAACGCGCCTTCGCGACCGGCATCTTCAACGCGGGCTCGAACGTCGGTGCGATTGTTGCTCCTCTAACTGTCCCATGGATCGCGGTGCCTCTCGGCTGGCGCTGGGCGTTCATACTCACCGGCCTAATCGGTTTCACGTGGCTCCTGTTCTGGCTGCCGGTTTACAAGCGTCCGGAGCAGCATCCGAAAGTCTCGAAAGCTGAGCTGGACCACATCCAAAGCGATCCACCGGATCCGCCTGCGATGCACGTGCCTTGGTTGAGTTTGATCCCGCACCGGCAAACGTCGGCGTTCGCGATTGGCAAGTACCTCACCGATCCGGTCTGGTGGTTTTATCTCTACTGGATTCCCAACTTCTTCCGCGACAACCACGGACTCGATCTCACCACGATCGGCCCGCCTCTGATCGCAATTTATTTAATCGCGGACATCGGCAGCATCGGCGGCGGCTGGCTCTCGTCAACGTTCATCAAACGCGGCTGGAGCATCAATCGCTCGCGCAAGACGGCGATGCTGATCTGCGCGTTGATGGTGACGCCGATCATCTTTGCAGCGAATGTGAAGAACTTGTGGGCGGCAGTCGCGTTGATCGGACTCGCTGCGGCGGCGCATCAGGGCTGGTCATGTAATCTGTTTACGACGACGTCAGATATGTTTCCGCGACAGGCAGTCGGATCAGTTGTGGGAATCGGAGGAATGGCGGGCGCACTCGGCGGCGCGACGATGGCCGTCGGCACGGGTTACATATTGCAAAGCACCGGTCAGAACTATTCGATCATCTTCACGATCGCTGGAACTCTTTACCTCATCGCCTTGCTCGTGATTCACGTGCTCGTGCCAAATCTCGAGCAGGTCGAAGACGTGGAACATGTCTCTATCAGCGCCTTTTCAGCCGGCAATCTCGTCGGCTTCGGATTCGTCGGCCTGGTATTCGGATCGTTCGTAGGCTGGTGTACCGGACTGCTCTCGCACGTGACGGGTCAAACACTGTTCGAGTACATGATGTTTGGAGCAGCAATCGGCGCCGCTATCGGTATCATGTCCAGTCTTATTCGCGGAGCGCGGCGAGGCTAAACCGAACCACCGATAATCTGTTTTTGTGTCTTTTGTGGCTTTTTGTGGCCTAATTTTCTTCTTCTTCCTCCTGCGCCTTTTGAGCGAGCATGAGGTGATCGCGCATCGCGTCGCGTGCGGCTTCGGGATTGCGGTCGCGAATGGCGCGATAGATCTTGCGATGCATCTCTGCTGATTCTTTCAAGTCGCGCGCGCGCTTCACGGTCTTGCTGCGCACTTCGAACAGGATCGTCGCGACCATGTTCATCAGCGCCGTGAGTATGCGATTGCCTGACGCGGCGGCCACCGTTTGATGGAAGCGCATGTCGTGGACGAGAAACTGTTCCGGCTCGTCCAGCGAAGCAAACATACCCGTGATCTCTTCCGACATCTCCGCCATCTGGTCGCCCGTCGCACGCTCTGAGGCGAGTCCTGCAATGGCCATCTCGAGGGAGCGTCGCGCTTCAAACATCTCCGCGGGTGAGAAGCGTTGCAGCGACGCCATCAAACGCAGCGGGCTGCTGTCGAGCTCCGGCGGGCCTTCGGCTTCGACGACGAACGTTCCCGCACCGCGCCGCGGTTGTAATACGCCGACTGCGGCGAGCGAGCTAATGCCTGCGCGCAACGTCGGACGACTCACGCCCAGCAGCTTTGCGAGATCTCTTTCCGGCGGTAGTCGATCGCCAGGTCGCAGCTCGCCGTTGTGAATCATCTCGCGAAGCTGTGCGACGACTTCCTCGAAACTCGTGCCGCGCCGCTCAGAGTCGATGGTCTTGAAGTTGGCGTTTGATTCGCTCATCAGGTTGTTTATTGTAAGGCTTCGGATCGTTTACCGCGACCCCTATTCGTCTTCGCGGCGAGTTCCATCTCCGTTGCGGCCAGCAAAAACGAGCCGATGCCCTTCGGATCGTTAGTCACGACTTTCTCGCTGAGATAGTACTCGTAGCTGCCGTCGCGGTAAGGATTGCCGCCGAGTCCAGCGACGCTGACCGTGCCTGCGAGATCAAAACGACCGGTCGTGTCGTATTTAACAAACTCTTTTTGAATGCCACGATAGCCATCGTTAGCCGTCTTCATGTAACTCGCGGGCAGGTAACCGTTGCGCACGCCCTTCGCGAGCGCGTAAACAAACATGCACGCGGCAGACGACTCGAGATAGTTTCCTTTCGCGTCGCCTTTGTCGAGTATCTGCCACCACAGACCCGAGCGCGCGTCCTGATACTTCGCGACAGCGGTCGCCAGGCGCTTAAGTATGGCTATCAATTCGCCGCGTTGCGGGTGCTTCTGTGGAAAGTAGTCGAGCGTTTCGACGAGGGCCATCGCGTACCAACCCATCGCGCGGCCCCAGAAGTTTGGCGAGCGACCGGTGGTCGGGTTGGCCCAGCGTTGCTGCTTCGATTCGTCCCAGCCGTGATAGAGCAGACCGGTTTTATCGTCGCGAGAGTGGCGCTCCATTAGGATGAATTGCTTCGCGATGTCGTCGAAGGCGGCGTCTTCTTTAAATGTGGCGGCGTACTCCGCGTAAAACGGCTCGCCCATGAAGAGGCCGTCGAGCCACATCTGCGACGGGTAGATCTTTTTATGCCAGAACCCGCCGTCGGAAGTGCGCGGGTGTGTTTTTAGTTGTTCGCGGAGGAGAGCGGCGGCTTTGCGATACTTTTCCTGGCCGGTTGTTTTGTACAGGAATAGGAGGTTGCGGCCCGGGTTGATGTTGTCGATGTTGTACTCGTCGACCTTGTACGTGCGGATGGAGCCGTCGTCGTTGACGAAGTGGTCCATGCTGCGTTGGATGAAGTCGAGGTATTGTTTGTCGTTGGTGGCGAGGTAGACGCGCTCGATGCCTTTCAGCACGAGACCGTGATCGTAGGTCCACCTCGAGGGGAAGCCCCCCGAATCGCGCCAGAGTGCGGTCATGGCGGTCGCGGCGGCTTGCTCTGAGAGCGATTGTGCTGAGGCGGTACAGACTATTACGAGTAGCAACAGTGCCGAGCGCGATAGGGTGTTCATTAACTTAGCTCCGCTACAGTCTTTCCATTGATTTTGACATTCTCGATCGTAGCGTCCTTCACGTTCTTGACGATATTTCCTTCTGCGACATTGTCGAACGTGCAGTTCTTTAACTGTAGATTGACAATCGGCGCGCCGGTCAAGCCTTGCACGTCGAGCGCGTGTTTGCTCTTCGCGCTGCGAAGGTTATCGACCGTGTAATCTCGAACCACAGGAGTAAAACTCCCCTTCGCGCCCTCTTCGTAATTGAAATCGATCGTGATCACTGCGTGTGCGACCTGACCGACTTCAATGTTCCGGAAGTGCAAGTTCTCCAACAACCCACCGCGCATCGCATTGTTCTTTACACGCAAAGCATGGTCGAGGTTTTGACTATCGAGCCGGCAGTTCTCAGCGAAGAGATTTCTTACACCGCCCGAAATCTCGCTGCCAACCGTGATTCCGCCGTGCCCGTCTCTCATCCGACAACCCTGCACGATGATGTTTTCAGTCGGCGTCTTCAGTCTTCGACCATCGGCGTTGCGTCCTGATTTGATTGCTATGGAGTCGTCGCCGGTATCGAAGTCACAGTCTTTAATCAATACGTCAGAACACGCCTCCGGATCGCAGCCGTCGTTGTTTGGACCATGGCTGTTGATCTTTACGTTCTGCACGATCACGTTGCGACAGAGCACCGGATGAATCTCCCACATCGGCGAGTTTTGAATCGTGACGCCGTCGATGAGCACGTTCTGGCAACGATACGGCTGGATGAACTGCGGTCGTAAGTAATGACCCTCGCCGAAGACGCGATCGCGCACCGGAACGCCGTCTTCCGCCATCTTGAAGAGGGCGTTTCGATCCGGGCGTGCGTGGGCCATGCCTTCTTTCCAACCGTACTGTGGACGACCATTCCACGGCCACCAACTATCGTTATTGCTCTGGCCGTCCAGAACACCTAAGCCGGTGATCGCGATGTTCTGCTGTTCGAAGGCGTAGATGAAAGGCGAGTAGTTGAAGAGCTCGACGCCTTCCCAACGAGAGAAGACGACGGGCAGATAGTCTTTTGGATTCTGGCTGAACTTGATCGTCGCGCCTTCAGAGACCTCGAGATTGACGTTGCTCTTCAGGTGAATCGCGCCACTCAGGTACGTGCCAGGCGGGACGATGACTTTGCCGCCGCCTGATTTCGAGCACTGGTCGATCGCGGCGCGAAAGGCGGCGGTGCAGTCGGTGCGGCCGTCAGCTTTCGCTTTGAGATGAAAGGTGCGATTGGGGAAACGAGGTGGCTTGATGCGCGCGAGCAGTGATGGAAAGACTGTTTGCCACGGATCGGTTGATGCTGTGATCAGACGTGGTGTGAGAGCTATCGCCGATGCCGCAAAGGTAAGATCTTTTATGAATTCTCTGCGAGTTGTCATACAAGATTACAGGATTAACAGGATTGACAAGATTGTTTTTTCCACGCTGGATAGTCTTTTTGTAATAGCTTCGCGGGCGTGTCGACGTACCAGCTATAACCTACTCGTCGCTCGTGCTCGATCTCCGCGACCATGTATTTCACTACGCTATCACGTCCGACAAATATCGGGCGGTTACTGCCTATTTCATAGAATCGTGCCCAGATCGGTTCGGCGGCTGGATCCTTAACCACCACGCGATCTGTTCCAGTCTCGACCCACTTGATTCCTTTCAACTGCGACTGCTCAAACCACGCGATCGCGGATTCGATCGATTCGACAACTGCAGGCCATGGATCCTTGATCGACATTAGGAACCGCACAATCCCCACGCTCTCACCGCCACTCAACGACACCACTTCAAATGCTCGTGCCGCAGCCGGCGCGAGCGTCACTTCGTCATGCTGCGCGCACCACACCGTGCGTTTGCCATTCACGACCACCTGTGTCTTCAGAATGCAGTCGATCCCTTTCTCAACTGCACTCGCCGCACGAGCCCGATGGTCTTTATCAACAAACGCATAGACTGGTTTCGCATCAGCTACGTCGCGCAGCAGCTTCATCGCGCCGATCATCGCATCATCGTTGTAGGTGATGTGCTTGTAATATCCAGACAGATCCGGATAGAACTGCGGCCAGCCACCATTCGGGTACTGCGCCTTCAACAGATAATCAAGCCCCTTCATGAACGACTCGCGATGTCGTTCCTGATGTTGAGCAGTGATGACGCGCGCCAGAAACGATAACTGCGTGTACGTTGCGCCGTTATCGATAGTGGAATCGGTCTTCTTCTGATCGCTGAGCAGGGAAGTACGGCCGGAATCGCTCAAAGGCTTGGCCATGTCGATATTCTTGGGCCAGCCACCGGAGCTGCGTTGATAAAGAACGAGGTTGTCCGAGATGCGCCGTGCTTCAGCACTCGCGTACCACTCGTCCGGTTTGTTTTGCGCGTCGGCCCACGCGATCGTGCCGACTGCTTCATTCGCATTCCCGGTAAGTTGGCGAACGGCGCGACTGAAAAACCGCTCGCGCGAAAACTCCGCCGCCTCTCGATCAGTTAGTTGTCTGGACCACGCAACACGAGCTGAGGGGTTCGCG
>DASYFE010000173.1:0-11377 GCA_036498585.1 Pyrinomonadaceae bacterium
CATCAACGAACACCAGCAGCGTGCACTTGGGAGCCCGCCCTTCAAACCAGTCATGTGGGGAGCCGTCGATCTGGACCAACTCTCCTAAACGTGCGCGGCGCTCGCGCAACTGATGAATCACGGGGCGCCGGACCGCTTTGGCTTTCCAGAGTCCTTCGCCGATCAGTAACTGTCGGACGGTCTCAACACTCAGCGACACACCATCTATTGACAGTTTTTCCGTTGCCAGCGTCGGCCCAAAGTCATGATAGCGGGCACGCAACAACTGCCGCGCTCGCTTAATTGTTTTCTCTGGTAAACGATTGTTGGAGGGCTGACCGCGTCGTTTAGAAATCAGACCCGCGGTGCCTGTTGTCTTATAAGCTTTGCAAAGACGTTTTACCTGGCGCACTGAGAGTGACAACAACTCGGCCGCTTGCCGCTGTTTTAATGTCTTGCGCCTAACTCGCTGGATGACTTCCAGCCGCGTTAGCTCCGTTTGGCTCATCGGTAGTGAGGGCTCCACCTGCTCCGCACCTTTCGTGTTGAAGATCTCTCTTCACTACCATAAAAAGTGACATTTCAACCTTTGGAGAAAGGTGACATTACTACTTTGGGCTAACACGTTCCGCATTGACTTGTTCCGAACTAACTCACAAATCTACTCGAAAGTAACTAGCGAATAAAAAATTACTCAGAAACAACTAAGGCCGCCTTTGTGGGGGCGGCCTCTTGTTCAGTGTTATTAAAGAATTCTCCCCACGTAGGACTCGAACTTGTTCGTCCGATTTTCGCTTCTGAATCGTTACAGCGAGGCGGACATTAATGGCTCATTGCGTAGGTAATGACATTCATGCCGACCTTGTACGCCACGACGCCGTATTGGGCCGGAAAGCGCGAGTCGTTGATCCACTCCCAGGCGTCACCAAGGTCACTCTCCTGAATTCTGGCGACCGTGAACGTCAACAGAAAATTTGACAAGCTCTAAAGTGCTATACCCCAGGGTCCGTCGCCGGCTTTTATGGTCGCCACCATTTTATTCGTCGTGGTGTCTATGACGCTGACGTCATTCGACAAGCCATTTGCGGTGTACAGCTTTCGTCCGTCCGGGGTGAGCGCAATACCCCACGGCCGCTGGCCGACGGGAATCAGTGTGATCAATGTGAGTTGCTCGCCATCGATAACCGCGACGCTGTTTCCCCGTCCGGTCGCGACATAGACGCGCTTGCCATTCGGCGAAACAACGACGCCTTTCGGTTTTAACTGCGCCGAACCGTCACCGCGCGGCAGATTGATCGTCTTGACTACCGAGTGATCTCGGGTATCAACTACCGAGACGACGTTTCCATTCTCGGCGGTCACATAAGCGCGCGCGCTGTCAGAGGTAAAAACGGCCTCGCGCGGGCGTGCGCCCACCAGAAACTGCTTGACGACCTGCCCGGTCTGCGTATCGATAACACTGACGCTGCTGCTTGATTCCGAAGTGATGTATACCCAGCGTCCGTCGGGACTCATCGCGGCGCCTTCGGGTTCGAGTCCGACGGGCATCGTCGCGATCACGCGATTCGCTTTGACGTCTGTGATCGACGCTGTGCCGGCGTCTTCGTTGGCGATGTAAAGACGTGTGGCGTGGTCGTTAACTACGAAGTTTTCGGGGTCAGTGCCTGCTTCATATTTCGCGATGACGTTCCCTTTGAGATCGAGCTCCGCGATCTTGTCTTCGCCTTGTGATTCGTTGGTTGGATAACTGATCGCTACCCAGACGCGCGTCCGATCGGGATTGAGTCGTATGCCACGCAGGCGCCCACCGACTTTGATCGTTGAGTAAACGCGATCGGCGCCGGTATCGATGACCGTGATCGTCCCGTCGCGTTCATTCGTGACGAAGGCAAGCGGCCCGGACGGTTTTCTCGTGCAGGAAGCGAGCGTGAGGAAGACAACAAGAAAGCACATTAACTTCTTCATGTCGGATACTGCTCCTCCCTCAACGGCATCAACTCCTCGACATCACACAACAACCTCAGGTGTCTTGGATCCGACAGATCCAACTGATCCCAACGCACCCGGTACCCTTCATTTCGCTTCGCTCCAAAGACACGCAACAACGCGCGCCCGATGCGCCACGCCGCCAAACGCTCCAGCACCGCATAACTCCCCACCAGAAACTCCGACACAAAACAGTGCCCCTTGTTGATCTCGGTGCGGATATCTTCCAGCCTGCCAATGGGCAATCCGTTCAGTGCAAACACTTTCTCTCCCAGCAAAAGCTCTGCTTGTACCTGTTGACTCGTCATCTACGCCCCCGGAATTCGTCCAATCACTTTCTTTCGCAACCACAACTCCCACTCGAGCGCCGGCGTCTTCTCCGCCTCGACATCTGCACGCACCTCGTTCAGTCCCACCTCGATCTTGCCCCACGGAATTCGATAAGGCTCGTGAGTAATCGCCTTTCCAAGACGACTGCTCAAACGCTTCATCAGCGTCTTTACTCCGAGCTCGACATAAGCCACGCGCGGCGGACGACCGGGTTCGACTTCAAGAACTATTCCATCCACGCGCCCCATCCGGCGTTTGAAACGATCGTCGATCTGTTTGTCGAGACAATCTCTAATCAGATTCATCAGCTACCTCCGAAGATCTGTAAAGGAATCGACACCACCGCCAACACGAACGCGAGACTGATGATCGCGATCACAACCGCGTTCGAAAACCAGCCGTTGCGGTACACACGCACGTAACTGTAATCGTTCATCAGGAACAGAAATGGCACGATCGACACGGGCAGCGTCGCGGCTGTGAGCGCCATCGAGAAGATCGTGATCTTCAAAGGATCGATACCTGTGATCGTGATCAACGCCGCGACAATAATCGTTAGCGTGTAAGCGGCAGCGAAACGCGCTTCATCTTTTGGTCGCTGGTTCTCGCTCCAGTTCCAACCAAAGCCTTGCGCCGTGAAGTAGGCGATTTCGAGTGTGATCTCGAGCGCTGCGCCGAGGCACGCGATGCCGACCGAACCGACTAACAGCCAGTAGCCCCAGTAACCAAAGATGGGAACGAGCAAATCCGGCAGTTGTGAATAGTGTTCGAACTTCACTCCCTGCGGCGCAAAGATCATCGCGGCGAGTATCAGAACTGAGATCGAGATGACGGAGCCGAAAGTCATCCCGCCAGTCGCGATGATGCGATTGACTCCGATATAACCTTCATTCCATTCATCCTCGATCGCACCTGACGAATAGAAGAAAAACAGGTAAGGCGAGATCGATGCGCCGAGAACCGAGACTGCTACGAACCAGTAGTGTGTTGAATCGTGCTGAGGCAGCGACGGGAAGGCGCCTCGGAGAACCTGCGCCTGCGGCGGATGGATCACGTATGCGCCAACGACGAAACAAAGCGTGACAAGTCCGAGCACCGAAACACCTTTCTCGATGATGCCGAACGTGCCTTTCCACATCACGAGCCAGATCAAAAAGGCAGCCGGCACGGTCCACCACTGAAAATGAATTCCGGTGGCGAGCTCGAGTGCGATGCAGACGCCGCCGATTTCCGCAGCGAGGACGAGGAGACTCACGAGCGCCAGTACGATGTAGAGAAACGCAAAGTAGTTGAAGCCAAAGCGCTCGCGAATCGCGTCGGGAATCGTGCGCCCGCTGACTGCCGAGAACCTTCCTGCTTGTTCGACGAGAAAAATGATGCACAAGCCGCCGAGCGCGATCGCCCAGATCAGTTGAAACGAAAAATCAGCGCCGGCTTGTGCGGCAGTCGCAATCGATCCGATCTCAAGGAACCCGCCGACACTCGTCACGATCCCGAGCGCGATCTCCACGATCTTTTTCATGGAGCCAGCTCCAGGCGTTCTCGCCGCGTTGCGCGCAAGTCTGCTTCACGCAGCCAGCCGGCAAAGAGCGCCAGGCCGGCGATCACGTAAACCATGCTCGCGGGGATCCACATGATCAGTCCACCGAGTTGCTGGTCTTCGAGTGGTGTCAGTCCCCAAGATGCAGTGAGAGGGGCGTACGACGGATACCATACTGATCCCGCGACGGTAAGGAGCGCGCCGAGTGCGCCGCTGTGAACCGAGGTCGTGAAGAGATAGAGCACGGCGGCGCCGTAGCCCATCGCGCCCTGCGGTCCATGAATGAGCGCCCACCAGAAGAGCAGCGCGGAGAGCAGGAACGAGAGATGTTGCAGAGTGTGGACTGTGTCGCTATACAGCGTTGCTTCAAAAAGCGCAGGGATGTGCCACGTCCACAACGCGACTGCGTGGAGCAGCCAGGCGACGAGCGGAATCGTGAGCGTTCGCCACGTGCGATTGATCCAAGTGATTTTGCTGATATTGCCGAGAGCACGCGACCAGTTCAAAGGCAGCGCCCAAAGGAAAGCGATCAGTGGCCGTCCGAGAACCAGCAGAGGCGCGGCTACAAGCATGAGGATCTCGTGCTGCGACATGTGTGCCGAGAACAGGACGCGTCCCCATGCGTGTACCGGCGATACAAGTGCGATGAAGAGCGCGAGCCAGCCGCCTGCGAAACAGAGTGCTTCCCATGTGCGGATCGAGCGTCGTTTGGGTGCTTCGCGCCAGAGACGATACAGACCGATACTGAACAAAACCGCGGTCAACCCAAGCGACAGCACGACGAGAGGCTCGAAGCTCCAGGCGCGCACCAGGTCGTGCCAGTCGTGTGGTTGACCGCCGTGGAAAGCGAGAAAATTCATAACTGACAGGGATCAAAATTGATCGTCGCAATTCCCTGCGCGACGATCACGAGAAATGACATCGCACTGCTCAGTATCCCCAGCACGCTGATAAACCTGATCCGGTTTGTGAGATCACCGGCTTCCGTCGGCCAATCAGTACCAGTTCGTCTCCAGATCGAAACGCCGATCATCGCCATCACAATCGTCAAGACGATCGCGACAATGACCACCGCATATAACGCAACGTTGCGCTGCATCGAACACGCCTGCCGGACGAGCACGTAATTGGCCTGTTGTTCGGCGGCCACGATAACCGGCCCGACGACCACCAGCACCCATAACGCTCTCGGAGTTGTTGCGTATTCTTCGTTAGCCATCTCAACTAATTCGCGGTACGAAATAAATGATCGCGTAGAGCAAAACCCAGATCGCCGTCACCCAGTACCAGTAAACCGCTACCGTCACGATATCCACGCGGTGCTTCATGTCGAACTCGCGCGTGAAGATCCAGATTGTGAGCAACACGGATTCAGTCGTCAGCACGAGCAGGTGCATCATGTGCATACCGAGCATGAACCACACGACGGAGCCGTACGCATTGCTGTCCCAACGAAAGTAAACCGCCGAGAACTCAAAACCTCGCAACACGACCGCACCCAATCCACACAGCACACAGATGACGAGCCCGATCTGACACACGCCCCTGTTTCCCTGTCGCGCCCCCTTGTCAGTCAAAATCATCGGCCCACAACTCAACACCAGCAGCAACGTGTTCAATGTGCCGTAAGTGAGTTGCGGTAGCGGATCGAGCGTCGCCGTGAGTTGGGCGATCGGCGGCGGCCAGAGCGCGAAGTTCTGTCGCAGGTAGAAATACGTCGCGATCAAGATCGCAAACATCGACGTCTCGATCGCCAGAAGCAAATTGTTTCCCCACCACACCGGGTCGTACGTGTCGAACTCATGGTGCGGCAGCTCGGAAATATCGATGACGGCTCTCGTGCTCATATTTCTTTCGGCTGCAATTCCGCGCGTGGCGCAATGTGTTCTGATCGCTCACCGGTTTCTCGCGCTTGTTTGTTCTCATAATTCGGATCGGCGAAGAACCAGCAGGTGAGCGTGATTCCTGCGAGTAGCGCGCCAAATAAAAACGCCCATGGCGTGAATATGCCGACGATGAACGTCACGGCGGTTGCGAGGGCAACCATTAACGGCCAGATCGATGGACCAGGAATGTCGAACCGCAGCTCAGGCTGCGCGTCCATGACACTCGTGACGAGCGTCTCGCGTTTTTTGGTATTCAGACCACGAACAATCGGTGCGTCAGCAGTCGCCTGCCAGATCGGATAGCGGCCCTGGACCACCGGAATGTTATGGAAGTTGTAATTTGGCGGCGGCGAAGGAACGCTCCACTCGAGCGAAGCTGCGCCCCACGGGTTGTCGCCCGCGACAACACCTTTGCGCAACGCCCAGGCCGCATTCACGATGAACACCAGCACACCTGACGCGAGCACAAACGCACCGATCGACGCGATCAGATTAAGTGTTCCCCAACCGGTCTCGGGCAGGTACGTGTAAACGCGTCGTGGCATGCCGTTAAGCCCGAGCTGATGCATCGGAAAGAAGACGAGGTTGAAGCCGATGAACATCAGCCAGAAGTTCAAGTGCCCCGCGCGCTCGCTCAACATGCGGCCGGTCCACTTCGGAAACCAGTAATAAAACGCGCCGAAGAGCGGAAACACCGAGCCGCCAATCAACACGTAATGCAGGTGCGCAACGACGAAGAACGTATCGTGGATCTGCAAGTCGAGCGGCACCGATGCAAGCATCAGACCCGTCAAACCACCGAGAACGAAGATCGCGAAGAAGCCAAGAACGAAGAGCAGCGGCGTCTTGATGTTGAGCTTGCTGCCCCAGAGTGTCGCGATCCAGCAGAAGATCTGCACGCCGCTCGGGATCGCGATCATCATGCTTGCCGCGGTGAAGAAGCTCTGGCCCATCTGCGGTATCGGCGTCGCAAACATGTGGTGGACCCACAGGCCAAAGCCGATGAAGCCCGTGGAGATCAGCGACAGAACAAGCGGCACGTAACCGAAGATCTTTCGCCGCGCAAACGTGACGATGATTGGCGAGATAAAACCGAGCGCGGGAATAAAGATGATGTAGACCTCCGGATGTCCGAAGAACCAGAACAGGTGTTGATACAGAATCGCATCACCACCTTCAGCCGGGTTGAAGAAGTGGGTATCGATGAGCCGGTCGCTGGCGAGAAAACTACTCGCGAGCATCACTGCGGGCATCGCGAAGATGATCATGAACGCCGTCACGACCTGCGCCCAGACAAACAAAGGTATGCGGTTGAGCGACATGCCCGGCGCGCGCATCTTGAACGCAGTGCCGATGACGATGACTGCGCCGGCGAGCGCTGAGATTTCAGTAAACGTGATCATCTGCGCCCAGATGTCGACACGTTTTCCGGGTGAGTATGCAGGGCCGGAGAGTGGCACGTAAGCAAACCAGCCCGCGTCTGGTCCAGTGTTCAGGAAAAAGCCTGTGTACAGCAGCAGTCCGCCGATCAGATAGACGAAGTAGCCGTAGACATTGAGTCGCGGAAACGCCACGTCACGCGCGCCGACCATCAGCGGCACGAAGTAAATCCCCATCGCGGTCATGATCGGCACAGCGAACAGGAACATCATCGTCGTGCCGTGTGTAGTAAAGATCTGGTTGTAGCGATCGGGATTGAGGAAATGGTTTTCCGGGAACGCGAGCTGAATCCGCATCAGCGCGGCTTCGATGCCGCCGAGCAAGAAGAAGATGAACGCAGTCACGATATAGCGCTTCGCAATCGCCTTGTGATCGGTGTCAGTAAACCATCCCCACAAACCGCTTGGACGCGCCCATGTTTTCTCCAGCTCCTCGCGCTCTCGCCGCATCGCCTCGGCAAGTTCTTCATCAGTAATCTGTACCCTTTGTGCCTCTTGGTGGCTCATTTTAAGCTCTGCAAGTAATCGACAAGTGATTGCAAATCAGCGTCAGACAAATTGTTTTGCGGCATCCTGTTTCCCGGCTTGAATGTCTGCGAATCCTTGATCCATTGCGCGAGATGCTCGCGCGTGTTCACGAGCGTCGCCGCTCCGATCATGTGGCGACTACCGACGTGCGTCAGGTTTGGACCAATGTTCGAACCCGCCGGCGTGCCGTTAATCGCGTGGCACATCACACACGTCGTTGAAAAGAAGATCTGCTGCCCACGCTTCTGCGTGTCACTCGCCGCCGCCGCAGCCTGCTGCGTCTGGTTCTGTCGCCACGCATTGAACTGCTCCTGCGGCTCGGCGACCACCCACAGCGCCATCTTCGCGTGCTGGAGTCCACAGTACTCGGCGCACTGTCCGCGATAGACGCCGGGCTTGTCAGCCTGTAGCCAGATGGTGCTGATCTTTCCGGGAATCAGATCTTTCTTGCCGGCGAGATTGGGCACCCAGAAACTGTGAATCACATCGGCGCCGCGCAGGCTGAACATCACGGGCACGCCCACGGGAATGTGAATCTCGTTCGCAGTCGTGAAGATGTTGCTCGCGTCGACGTCGTTATAACGAACTTCCCACCACCATTGATGTCCGGTCAGTTCGATTGACAAACCGTTCTTCGTCGGATCGTTCAAGCGCAGCGATCGGCCCGATGAATAGCTGGCAATCAGAAACACAAACAGCACGATGACGGTGATCGTCGTTGCGCTGATCACGACGTTGCGGCGGCGGCGCTCTGATTCCTCCGAAGGCTCGAGCATCGGCATTCTGTCAGCAGCTTCAGTCGTTCGCTTTCGCAGCGCCAACAACACTGCAATCAACACAAGCACAAACACGACCGAGCAGACGTAGAACATCAACCACCAAAGCCTGCTGATGTTCTCAGCGTTTGGACCGGCAGGGTTGATTGCGTTCTGAATGCCTCCGCACGAGGAAACGCATAGCGCGACGACGAGCGTTAGAATGAGTCGAGAAGTTGTGCGGGTGGTTTCGATCATTGCGGTGGCTCAGTTGTTTGCAGCGGCGTCTTCCTTTCGGTGCGTTGTTCTGAGCGGCGCGCGTTCATCGAATCGTTGCGTGTCGGTGCGACATCTTTGCGCAACTGTCCACTCATCGAGCGCACGTACGCGACAAGCTGCTGCACCTGATTGTCGGGAATCTTCTGGCGAAACGAAGGCATGCCATTCGGGCGGCCTTCGACGATCGTCGAGTAGATGTTTTCCGGCCTGTCTCCGTAGATCCATTTCGCGTCCATCAGTGGTGGGCCAATACCGCCACCGCCGTTGAAGTGACAGCCGCTACAGTTGTATTGGGTATAGAGTCGCTTGCCTTCGTTCGCGTCGAAGGCGTGCTGGTCCGCAGGGTTCTGCACCGGCATCGGCAAGCCACCGACACCCGGGCGAATGTCGCTCATGGTGACGTCGTAGGATTTGAAGGTTGCAGGCGGCGTCGAGAACTGTCGCTGCTCGCGTTTACAGGCGGAGAAACAGAGAAGATACAGAAAGATGGTCACGCAAAGACGCAAAGAATCGCAAAGACGCAAAGGCCGGTCAAATTCCTTGTGCGCGGCCGAAGTATTTGATCCTCCTTTGCGTCTTTGCGTTCTTTGCGTCTTTGCGTGAAAACTCTTCTTAAACACCACTACCCCCTTCAACCCTTGGCACCCTGTAATCATTCAAGATCTGCTCAATCTCCGGCCCTCGCTTCTCTAGAAATTGATCAAGCTGATCCCTCAACTCCTGATCTCCTCTTCGCACACCCATCGAGATATCGAACACAAACGGCAGAAACGGTTGATCGATCTGCGGCGAAACCGGCACGACCTCCATTGGCACACGCGACTGCTTCGCGAAGTAACCCGCCAGCGGCCCCCACACGATCGCGAGATCGATATGGCCCTGCTCGACTGCATCGACAATGCGTGCCGGCGGATCGGGTTGGCTGTAGTCGCCGTAGAGCGTGAAGCCCTTGACGTTATCGACGATGTTGCGGCGCGTGAGTGCGTGCGCAGGCGGCGCGTTACTTTGATCGTCACCGATGATCTGCACGCCGATGCGAAGCTTCTTGAGCACGGGATCGTCAAATGACTTCACATCAACGTGACGATCCTTTCGAGAAAGAAAGACGTAGGTGGAGCGATAGTACGGCTTCGTGGTCAATGCCATCTCGAACCCGGAAGGGACACCGATCACGACGTCGCACATGCCGGCCTTGAGCGTGTTGCGGAAGAACCCGCGGCGCTGCGCCCACCACGTGTATTCGACACGCTCGTCGAGATCCTGGGCCAATAGCTCCGCGATCTTGTTTTCAAAACCTTCCAGCCGCTGGTTCGAGAACGGAAGATTATTCGGATCGGCGCAGACACGTAGGACACCGGCAGGTCGCGGGATCGTTTGCGCTGCGGCAACAGTGCTAACTGGTTTGCGATCGGCGCACGACGTCAACAAAAGCATTAGCGACGCGCAAAAACACAAAGACGATTTTTGTGCCTTTTTGTGGCTAAGGAAGCGCGAATACATACAGCATGCCTCCCCTCGTCGTGTAATCCGGCAGATCGCCCATCGCGCCCACGAACCCGAGCGCGGCAGTCTGATCACGCGGATCCAACCCGCCCGCCACGATCGCTCCGGACCATCCACCAACGCCCGCCAGTATCGCTATGTACTGCTTCCCATCCGGCCCGCGATACGACACCGGCTGCCCGATGATTCCCGAGCCACACTTGAACTGCCACAACAACGTCCCACTCTTCGCATCAAGAGCTTTGAACCATCCATCCATCGTTCCATAAAAAACCACGTCGCCTGCAGTCACCAGCGCTCCACTCCACACCGGGAAATTCTCGCTAACAGCCCACACCTTCTGGTTCTTCACCGGGTCCCACGCCAGAAACTCACCACGATTCCCACCCGGCCCTGCATACATGCGCACATTCATTCCGACGTACGGCGTGCCCGCGATGTAGTTCGCTTCCAGTCCCTCCGCGTCCATGCAAAGATTCTGGTGCGGGATGTAAACGAGCCCTGTGCGCGGCGAGAATGCAGACGGCTGCCAGTCTTTCGCGCCGGGGGACGCGGGACAAATCTCGCGCACAACCTTCCCAACCTCGGGCTTCTTCTCCTCGTTCTCGATCAATTTTCCACTACTGAGATCGACACCCTTAGAAGAAGTGATGTACCCGAATGGATTTGCGGAAAGCACCTGGCCGTTCGTGCGATCCATCACGTAGAAATAACCGTTGCGCTCGGGCCGCACGAGAACTTTGCGCGTCTGGCCGTTGATGGGCATGTCCATCAGGATCTGTTCGTTGATGCTGTCGTAGTCGTGCAGGTCGTGTGGCGTGAATTGATAAAACCAGCGCGCCTCACCCGTATCGACGTCGCGCGCAAAAATGCCACAGGTCCACTTGTTGTCGCCCGGACGCTGATCAGGGTTCCATGGACCAGGGTTCGCTGTACCGTAAAAGATCAGGTTCTGTTCTGGGTCGTAAGAGATCCAACCCCACATCGTGCCGCCACCAATCTTCCACGCATCAGCCGGCCAGCTCGTGACGCCGAGATCCTTGCCGCGGTCCTGCGGGTAAAAGGGATGAAAGTTTGGGCCGATCAAAACGTCAGCATCGGGCCCGGTGTGATAAGCGCGCCACGCGATCTTTCCGTCGGCGGCATTCAATG
>DASYFE010000174.1:0-13518 GCA_036498585.1 Pyrinomonadaceae bacterium
CAGAGCTTGTTCAGTGGCTCGCCATCATAGCCATTCCAATCGGAGTCTCTGTTGAGACCGGCGCCATCACCCTTGATCTGAATTGAGCCAAGCGTGACCGGATTCTCGATCCAAGTGCGCTCGTCGCTGATACCCGGTATCGATCTCAAACCACAGTTAGTCACGCCGACCTGACCGTCTGCTCCAATCCGGCTGTGCTTGAGATTAGGCAGCAGGCCATTGATCCCCACTCCGGTCGGATGTGTGACCGAATGTGGTCCAAAGAACATTTTCGGCCCCAGCGACACGAAGATCTGCGCTGCTCGCGGGATGCACGGGTTTGAATAAAAGACGATGAGACTGGCGCCTTCGGAAAGCGTTAACGCATTCCCCGGACCCGCACAGTTTCCATCACCCCACGGACAGCGACCATTCGTAATCGCGGACTTCAGTCCTTTGATCCGATAGTCGCCGTTGATGCCGGCAACGATTTGTCCGGTTACATTTGAGATGTAGCCGAAGAATTGGCCGGCTGGGTTCCAGCACGGCTGGGGCGCCGCGCCAAAAGAGTTACCGTTGACGTTTGCGAGCAGACCACAGTCAGGTCCAAACCCAACTGTATATGGCGCGATTGCGGGCGGCGCTGCGATCTCGCCCCACACCAGCACTGCGCTCAGAAGTGTCGAGCCGGGCGGTACTCCGCGCAACCGGATAACACCGGTTCCGGAGTTGCGCGTTCCGACGCCGGCGACGACGTGATCGATACCACCCTGGATCGGAATGGCGACGTGCTTGAAAGAAACCGGCACGCGACCGTTTGTCAAAGAGTCGTCGCCTGCTTGTTCCGCTGCGGCGCGTTTCTCGACTTCATCAGCATCGAGATACAGATCGGTATCTGTTTGCGCCGTGGTTTCGCTGGCGACGATCGTGCTAAGGCCGTCGTTCTGCGTGTCTGCAGGGTCGGTGGCGTCAGCAGTGATGACTTTTTGTGCTGACACTGTGTCTGAAACCACACCCAATCGATTCGGTATGGAGATCATGGTCGCGGCGAATGCCAAAAGGCCGAGCACCGCGAAGATCGAAATTAGCCTGTGAATTCGCATTTGATGTTCTCCTGTTGCGGGCAAAACCTGTGATCGAAGGGAGGTAAGGAGTCCCGGTCTTGGACCACACCGGACCGTAAAGGACTTTTAAGCTTTGGTTGGGCGAGGTGATTAAGCTATAACGCCGAGTCAACAATTACAATAGGCTGTTTTTGCTATTCATTGGCGAATCATTAAGTAGAAGATGTTTTAGCCACAAAAAGGCACAAGAAGCACCTAAAAATCACTTTATGCTTTTGTGCTTTTTTGTGGCTAAATACAAATTGTGAACATCCCTGACATCGTAATCATCACCGGCCTCAGCGGCTCTGGAATGTCTTCCGCCACGAATGCGTTTCAGGATCTCGGATACTTCTGCGTCGACAATCTGCCGGTCACAATGCTGCCGACTTTTGGACGTCTCGTTAATGACGACGAAGAGAAGGGAATCAGGCGCGCCGCGCTCGTGATCGATATTCGTGAAGGTGAGTTTCTTGCCGACTTTGAAAAACAACTCGACGCGCTGCGCGCCCTGGGCTTGAAAGTCAGCGTGCTTTTCTTCGAAGCTTCCGACGACGTGCTTCAGTATCGTTTCAGCGAAACACGGCGCCCGCATCCGGCTGAGAAAGGCCAGGGACTGCTTGCCGCGATCAGTGACGAACGGCAGGCGATGTCGAGCATTCGCGCGCATGCAGATCAGATCATCGATACTTCCGATCATACCGTACACACGCTGCGCAGTTTTCTGCTCCAGCGATTTAGCCCCGATCGAGAAGGCGCGCCCATGCGCGTGCAGGTGATGAGCTTCGGTCACAAGTATGGCAACCCGGGCGACTTGGAGTTATTGTTTGACGTGCGTCACCTGCCAAACCCGCATTTCGTTCCCGAGTTGAAGCGTTTGTCAGGTCACGACAGTCGCGTGGTCAAGTTTCTTCGCTCGCACGACGAAGTGAAGGAGACGTTGCAGCGGTTTACGGATTTGCTTTCTTACCTCCTGCCGCTCTACAAACGGGAAGGCAAGTCGTACGTGACTGTGGGTATTGGCTGTACCGGCGGGCGTCACCGGTCCGTGATGATTGCCAATGCGCTCGCGCGCTCACTGCGACGCGCGGGCTTTGACGCGCACGCATCGCATCGCGACGTGCGAAAGATAAGAAAATGACAGACACAAAAAGAGTGGCAGGCGTCATCGTGACTCACGGCCAGCTCGCGGGTGAGTTGCTGGCCGCGGCCGAGATGATCGTTGGACCAATCTCACACATCGCTGCTGTCTCCATCGGTTGGCACGACGACGTCGACGCTGCGCGAGACGAAGTGCAACGTGCGATCACGCGCGTCTCGCAGGGCGCAGGGATGTTGTTGCTCACGGACATGTTCGGGGGTACGCCGACCAATATCGCGTCGATGTTTTTGGAAGAGGGCGCGGTGGAGGTGCTGACGGGAGTAAACCTGCCGATGGTGATCAAGCTCGCGACCGCGACTGCGGAAGAATCGCTCGCCGAGATTGCGCCCAAGATTCGCGACCAGGGACGGCAGGGAATTTATCTCGCCAGCGCGTTGCTCGAACCGCCGTCCAAATCCGGAGCTAACTGAACGTGGCTGAACGACGAGTCCAGGTCACCAGTCGTCTCGGTCTTCATGCACGCGCCGCCGCGAACCTCGTACGCGTGGCGATGCAGTTTCAAAGCAGTCTCACGCTGCAACGTCTCGATGGAGATGCCGAAGCGGATGCGAAGTCGATACTCAGCGTTCTGACGCTGGCTGCGAGTCGTGGTACGGAGTTGCGAGTTGTTGCTCACGGCGACGACGAACAGGAAGCGCTCGATGCTCTTGTTGGTCTCTTCTCGCGCGACTTTGACGAGACGGAGAAGGTCGATGGACAGCGGTTTTCTCGTGCGATCAACGAGTTGCGCTGCAAGGGGCTCGGTGTTTCGGATGGGATCGTGATCGGTCGCGTGATGCGGCTTCAGGAAGGCACGCACGAGGTTTATCGCGCGCACATCGCGGACGCCGATCTGGAGCGCGAGCGTCGCAGGTTTCGGGCGGCTGTCAGGCTTTCGCGTCGACAGCTCGAAGCCATCAAGGATCGCGCGGAAAAGGAGCTCGGCCGTGGTCACGCTTACATCTTCGACGCGCACCTGCTGTTTCTCCAGGATGCGAAACTGACGCGCGACGTCGAAGACTACATCGTCAAGGAACACTCGAATGCTGAATGGGCGGCGAAGGTTGTCGGCGACCGGCTGCTCTCCATCTACACACAGATTAACGACGATTACTTGCGCGAGCGTGGGTCTGATATCGAAGACGTGATCCAGCGTCTGCTCGCAAACCTCACGGGTGAAGGACTGAAGTATCCAAAGCTTTCCGAAGACGCAGTGATCGTTTCGACTGATTTACTACCATCGACGATCGCTGAGCTCAATCTCAATCACGTGAAAGCAATCGCGACGGATGCGGGTGGCTGGACTTCGCACATGGCGATCATTGCCCGTGGGCTCGGTTTGACGGCGGTCGTGGGGTTGCGTGATTTCTACCAACGCACGCGCACCGGCGATCAGATCATCATCGATGCTCGTACAGGCGAAGTGATTCTGCATCCAATGCCCGAGACTGTCGAACATTACCGGTTTACGGTTCACGAGGCTGATCCGATTCCGGAAACGCAGGGGAAGCTCGAGTGTGGACCAGTGACGACACGTGACGGCGTCGAAATTTCTTTGCGCGCGAATGTGGAGCTGCCGACGGAGTTTCAGGCGGTTCGTGATTTCGGTGCATGTGGTGTGGGGTTGTTCCGTTCGGAGTTTCTCTTGTCGCGGCCGGGACTGATGAGCTCGGAAGATGAGCAGTACGAGGTTTACAAAGAACTGGTTGACGCGGCGGGAGAATACGGTGCGATTGTGCGTCTGTTTGATGTCGGCGGCGAGTTTGGGCCAGACTTGAAAGAACGTGAACGCAATCCCGCGCTCGGTCTGCGCGCGGTTCGTTTCAATTTGCGTCACAAGCAGATTATGCGGACGCAGGTGCGGGCCATTTTGCGTGCGGCTGCGGCTGGGCCACTCAGTCTTGTGATTCCGATGGTGGCGGATGTGGCGGATGTTCGGCTTGCGAAGCGTGTAATTGAAGAAGAGGTGGAACGGCTCGCGAGTGAGAAGGTCACCTTTTCGCGAGTCAAGATCGGCGCGATGATTGAAGTGCCCTCGGCTGTGTTGACTGCGGAGAAGCTCGCGGCTGAAGTCGATTTTTTTGAGCTCGGGACAAACGATCTGGTCCAATATACACTCGCAGTCGATCGTGGGAACGACAAGGTTAGCGACTGGTTTCGCACGCTGCATCCGGCAGTGCTTTACGGGATCAGCCGCACCATCGAAGCGGCGAAACATGCGCAAATCCCGGTGATTGTGTGCGGTGAGATGGCGTCGACGCCAACTTACGCTGTGCTGCTGGTTGGATTAGGCGCGGTCGACTTGAGCATGATTCCCGCGATGATTCCACGCGTCCGCAATGTTCTTACTGAGATCACTGCGAGCGAGGTCCATGAAGTTGCACTGAGATGTCTTGCGGCTGCGACGGCCGATGAGGTTGAAGAGCTCGTCAAGAACCTATGAAACCCACTTCGCAACTAGTCAATCTGCTGATCGCGAAATCAATACTTGAAACTGTTCTGGTGGGAGCGTTTGCCGTCGTGCTCTACACGAAACTGTTTCCACCGACGTTTCATGGTTGGGGTGAAGCTATTGTCGAATCGCGGAGCATCTCGGGTTGGGTGGTGGACAATGCTGATCCCTGGCGGCGCGTTGAAGTGCAGTTGTTTGTTGACGGAAATTTTGTCGGAATGCAGGTGGCCCAACTGTCTCGACCGGATGTCGTGGCTGCCGGATGGGCGAAAGACGAGTGGCATGGTTACAGCTTTGTTGTGAGTGGGTTGAGTGTGGGAATGCATGAGGCGAAAGTTTATGCGTTGCACAAGCAGGGCGATCGATTCACGTTGCGGATGTTAGGTGATGCGATCAGATTTCAAGTAGAGGCAGATGGAAGATGGAGGTAGTTGTTACAGGATTACATGATTTATTAGATATCGTGTAAATCCTGCGAATCCTGTAATCCTGTCCAATGACTTCATTAAAAACACTGGCCCTCTGGGAAATTATCTCAGTAGTCGTCTCGTGTTTGATCGCCGAGTGGGTGGTCATGGCGTTTGCCGGCGCAAACAAAGTCGTTCTCGCGATTCCGATTGCTCTGGCGCTGGCGCTGATGATCTTCTCGCACCGCGTATACGAGGAGACTCCGCACGAGCTCGGATTTCGTTTCGACAACTTCCTCGCCTCAGCGAAGCTGCTGGTCGTTCCGACAGCAATAGCTATCACGTTGATCATCTTTGTCTCTGGTTTCAATTTTTCCGCGCTGCGTTGGCGATTCTTGCTGGTCCCATTCTGGGCCTTGTTCCAACAGTACGCGCTCCAGGGTTTCATCAACCGTCGCGCTCAAATCATCGCCGGAAGAGGTTGGAAAAGCGTGGCCGTAGTCGCTTTCCTCTTTGCCTTCGTTCACCTTCCAAATCCTTTGCTTTGTCTACTTACATTTGCCGGCGGCGCGATCTGGGCTGTGGTCTATCAACGACAACCAAATCTCTTCGCGCTCGCGCTCTCACACGCTCTCGCTTCGATTACTGTCGCCGTTTGTCTGCCGCCTCAATGGACGAACAGCCTCCGCGTCGGTTTTAAATACTTTGGCTAGTTCGTGCTATACCCGTTTGAACACTGGTTTGCTATAATCCCCACGCCTTGCAAGAGAACAGGTCGGGCGGTTGCTGCCGGCGCAAGCCGGGAGAGGAAAGTCCGAACACTATAGGGCAGCGAGCCCGCTAACGGCGGGGCGCCTGGCGGCTTCGGGCTGCTGGGCGACGACAAGTGCAACAGAAAACAAACCAGCCCTAACGGGTGATGGGTGAAACGGTGCGGTAAGAGCGCACCGGCGCGTGTGGTGACATGCGCGGCCAGGCAAACTCCTCGCAGTGCAAGACCAAATAGGGAGGCGTCAAAAGGGCTGCCCGCCCGAAGCGAACTTCGGTTCGCTACGACCTCCGGGTAGGTCGCTCGATCCAGTTGGCAACGGCTGGACTAGATGAATGATCGCCACTTCGATTTAGATCGAAGTACAGAATTCGGCTTACAGACCTGTTCCGTATTTGCAGGGTAGATTCTCACAAAGATAGAGGGCGGATAGATGGCTAATCGCAAAGGCGTTTTCATTGGCGCATACGTGCCGAATCATTTGAAGGAATCTCTTCGCCGCCGTGCGGCTGCCGAGCACCGAACGCTCTCACAGGAGATCACGCGCATCCTGGAAGAGGCTGTGCACGGTAAAGGCCTGCCACCCGGGAGTCTCGATCGGCGCATGAAGGAATCACAGCCGCGTCGTCGCTCGAGCGATCCGATGCCGCGGCGGCGCGCGCAGGATTCACCGTACGGTACCGGCGCTGGTGAGTAATGAAATACGTAGTTATCGCGGCGCTCGTCAGTATTATCTTCGTACTCGTCTACTCGCGTGTTCGTCCGTACCTGAAACTGATTCAAGACCTCACAAACTCTCTCAATGCTCCGCCGGGGCCGAAGACTCCATCGCGTAACAAGCTGGTTCGTTGTGATCGGTGCGGGACGTGGATTCCGGCGGATCGCGCCCTGAAGCTGGGCTCAGGATTGGCGACTTACTGTTCCGCTGAGTGCCTGGCGCAAAAGGAACGAAAGGTCGCGAGCTAGATCAATAACAACTGTAGGGGTGGCCCTCCGTGGCCACCCTTTCGTAGGTTCTCCAGAACGGGCGGCCACGGAGGGCCGCCCCTACAGTTGTTATCAGAGGCTGCCAATTATTGTTCAGCGACTTGTTGTGATTCACGGATTGCACGGTCGGTATCCGTGAACCACAACACAATCAGCCCCACCACGAAGAAGAAGATCAACGACAACAACGCCAACCGGTAAGAACCCGTTCGTGACACGACGAGGCTGAACAACAACGGCCCCATCCATGAAGTGCCTCTCTCCGAGACTTCATACAATCCGAAGAACGAAGCCTCCTTGCCTGCCGGAATCATCTTCGAGAAGAGGGATCGCGACAACGCCTGCGATCCGCCGAGCACGATCGCGATAACACCCGCCATCACCCACGCTTCCGGAACAGTATCGAGGAACCGGTTTGCGTAGATCACGATTCCCGACCAGATCACGAGCGAAACGATGATCGCGTTCTTGGTATTGATCAGGTAAGCGAGTCGCTCGAAGAGTAGCGCGCCCGCCACAGCGACGAACTGGACCATCAAAAAGATCTCCAGCAGGAACGTCGGATTGCCTTTTCCGGGAAATAGCTCCTGTTCGAGAAACGTGCTCGACGCGAAGATCACTGTCTGAATCCCGTCGTTGTAGATCAGGTAACCGAGCAGGTAACGCGCAGTGAGTGGCAAGCGCCGCAGCTCTTTGACAGTCGCGCTGAGCTCTGAGAATCCTGCCGAGATGTAGGTCTTTCCTGGCGGCAGGTTCTTTTTTGCGGGCCGCGATTTCAAGAGCGTGAACGTGAGAATCGAAAATGCGCCCCACCAAACGCCCGCGGACAGAAGCGACAAACGAACTGCAAGACCCGTCGAAATACCCAACCGCTCAGCCTGCAACACGAGAAGCAAATTAAAAACGAGCAGGATCGCGCCGCCGAGATAACCGTACGCGTAGCCGCGACTCGACACCTTGTCGGCTTGATCGTCGGTCGTGATCTCAGGCAGGAACGCGTTGTAGAAAACGAGCGACGCGCCAAAACAGATATTCGCAATGATGAAAAGAACGCCGCCCGCAAGATAGAGATTGCCCTGAACAAAAAACAGCAGGCAGCTTGCCACGACGCCGAGATAGCAAAACAGCGCCATGAGTCGCTTCTTCAGGTTCGAGTAGTCACCGAGTGCGCCGAGAATCGGCAGCAGGAAGACCTGCAAACCCACCGAGAGCGAGACACACAACGTCGGCAGTGACTTCGCTGTGACTTCACCAAGCGGGCCAAGGTCCAGCACGACGCCGTTCTCGCCGACGGCAGACTGGGCAAGTCGCGTGAGATATGGACCAAAGAGCGCGCCGACGACAGTCGTATAGAACGCGGAGTTGGCCCAGTCGTACATCTTCCAGCCAAAGATCTCGCGGCGGTCGTTTTTGCTACTCGTCGCCGATGTTGTCATGAAGAAGCCCACGCTCGCGATAAAGATTGAGCTTGTTATGGAGTGTCTTGAGGCTGATGCCTAACAGTTCAGCCGCGCGGGTTTTGTTGTTCTTCGTCTTCTGAAGCGTCCGCATGATCATCTGGCGCTCTACTTCTTCGAGTGGCGTGCCGACCGGCAACGAGAGCGTGTCTTCGTTGCGCATACGTTCGCGTTGGTCGATCGGATAAGGTGCGAAGTAGTGACGTTCGATTTGTTCGCCGGAACAGATGATCACCGCGCGCTCGATGACGTTACGAAGCTCGCGCACGTTGCCGGGCCAGGTGTGAAACTGTAACGCGTCTAAAGCCGCGGTACTCAGCCTGCGTGCGGGCCGGCCGTGTTTCTCTGCGAGTTGGGTAACGAGATGCTGCGCGAGTATCGGCAGATCCTCTTTTCGCTCGCGTAGTGACGGAAGGTGAATGCTGAAGACGTTGAGACGATAGAGCAGGTCACTGCGTAGTGTGCCTTCTGAGATTGCCTGTTGCGGCAGGCGATTCGTGGCGGCAAGCAGGCGCACGTCGACTGCGATCTCTTTGCGACCGCCGAGACGTCGCACCGCTCGCTCTTCGATCACGCGCAGGAGTTTTGCTTGTAGCACGGCAGGCATCTCGCCGATCTCGTCGAGAAGAAGCGTGCCAGAGTCAGCGATCTCGAAGCAGCCTTGTCGTCGCGAGGCGGCGCCGGTGAATGCGCCTTTCTCGTGTCCGAACAGTTCTGATTCCATCAGGGTTTCGGGGATGGCGGAACAGTTGATCGCGACGAATGGCTTTTCGCGACGCGGGCTCATGTGATGAATCGTCCGGGCGACGAGCTCTTTGCCGGTGCCCGATTCGCCGGTGATCAGAACCGAAGCTGAAGAAGGTGCGACTTGTTCGATGAGTGTGTAGATCTTGCGAATTGAATCCGAGCTACCGACGAGTTCACCGTAGCCGATGCGTTCCGTTGACATCCGCGCCAGTGTAACACAGGTATTATCCGCGTTTATCCGAGTAATAATCTGCAATAGCCTGGGCCAGATCGGCGGTCGTTGTCTCTTGCGGTTGGATGTCTACGCGCAGGCCGTACTCGGCGGCGGCTTCGGCGGTGACGTTGCCGATGCATGCGACGACCATGCCCGGAAGTGTTTTGCCAAGGTCGTGGGTGTCGAAGAGTTTCGCGAGGTTTTTGATTGTTGACGGACTCGTGAAGGCGATGCAGTCGCCGCTGCCGGCGAGCATGGCGGCGAGTTTGCCTCGATCGATGTTGTCCGGCAGAACTGTTTGATATGTGGTCACGACGTCCACACGAGCGCCGGCGTTTTGTAGTGTTTCAGGCAACACCTCACGTCCGACTGCGGCTCGCGGTAAGAGGATGTTCAGGCCGCCGAGATTATTGAATTCACTCAAGGCGATATAGACGCCTTCCGCGGTTGATTGTGATGGGACGAGATCGACATGAACGTGAGCGTCGTGGAGTTTGTCTGCGGTGCGTTGGCCGATCGCGCAGACTTTGATCTCGTCGAGATCGGAGATTTGTTGTCCACGATCGGTGAGACGTTTCAGGAAATATTCGACGCCGTTTGTGCTCGTGAAGATAAGCCAGTCGTAACCGTAGAGATGCTCGAGCGCTTCGTCGAGTCGATCGTAGTTGTCGGGCTCACGAATCTCGATGGTCGGACAAACGATGACACTAGCGCCGTAGCCTTCGAGTATCGTGGTCAGATCTGCAGCCTGCGACGCCGCGCGCGTGACAATAACCGTTCGGCCTTCGAGTGGTATTCGATTCATCCTGCAAATCCTGTAATCCTGTCTCAATTGGGGACAAGATTACACGATTGACAGAATTAACAAGATGCCGCGAAACCTATAATAACGCGCGTGCGCCGCGGTCGATGAGCTGCGAGGCGAGTGAAGAGCCAACAGCTTCGGGGTCGTCAGGTGATCCAGATGATGACTCGCGCAGGATCAGGGAGCCGTCGGGTTTTGCGACGAGACCATCGAGTTTTAGCATGTCTCCTTCGAGAACTGCGTGAGCGGCGATCGGGAATTGGCAGCCGCCGCCTAAGCCTCGCAAAAAGGCACGCTCTGCGAGACACGCGAGGCGAGTTTCCCGATGATCCAATCGCGAGGTGATCTGAACGGCGAACTCGTTGTCACTATTCGTCTCGATCGCGATCGCTCCCTGTCCGACCGCCGGTAACATCTCATTGATTTCTATCCGCGCACTGATCCGCTCATGCAACCCGAGCCGCACGAGACCTGCTGACGCGAGTATCACCGCGTCGTACTGTCCTTCATCGAGCTTTCGTATTCGGGTATCGACGTTCCCACGCAGATCTCGAACAACCACATCGCTTCGCAACGATTTCAGTTGCGCCAGTCGTCGCTGGCTCGACGTGCCGACAACCGCGCCGTGAGGTAAATGCAAAAGCGAGCCGTGCGAAGATCCCGCGGATTCCGCGCGTAACACTAATGCGTCGCGCGGATCTTCACGCTCGCAGATCGCAGAGATCGAGAGTCCATCAGGCAAGATCGTCGGCAGATCTTTCAACGAATGAACCGCGAGATCGATGCGCCCGTCGAGCAGCGTGTCTTCGAGTTCTTTCGTGAACACACCCTTGCCGCCAATCACCGAAAGCGGATCATTCTTCACGTCACCCGTGGTTTTGATGATCTCGATGTGAACGTCGAGTTGAGGATTCAGACTTTGCAAACGCGTGCGCGCCTGTTCAGCCTGCCACAAGGCGAGTTTCGAGCCGCGCGAGCCGATGATCAAAGGGCGAGACATCGTCGATCACTCCTCGAAAGGATCTTTCGGAAGATCGGCAGCGTCAGGCTCGCCCGTCTCGTAGAAACGTCGCATCTGGCTGATGATTGGATGTGAGATCTTATTGACAGTCGACATGAGCAACGACTCGATCGCAGCTTCCTGATCTTGCGTCAGCACGCCGAGCCGTTTGCGCTGTCGCGCCAGCTCCGCGCGGGCAACGTCCTGCATATTCTGTCGGAGCGCGCCGATGCTTGGCCCAATATCCATCAAACGAAGCTTCTGCTGAAACTGCATTACTTCCGACTGCACGATCAGCTCCGCACGCTCCGCTTCACGCTCGCGCTCGCGAATGTTGGAAGAGATCACAGACTCGAGGTCGTCGATGTCGAAAAGGAAGACGTTGCGAATGTTGCTGACTGCCGGGTCGATGTTTCGCGGGACGCTGATGTCGATAAAGCACGTGGGACGATTACGACGCCGTCGCACGAGGGCTTTGCGTGCCTGTTCTGCGGTAACGACATAATCCGGCGCGCCAGTGGAACAGATCACGATGTCCGCTTCATGCAGCACCTGATCGAGATGATCCAGTGGAACGGCCGCGCCACCAAACTCAGTCGCCATTTGCCGCGCGGTTTCTTCAGTGCGGTTCGCGATGATCACACGCGATGCGCCGGCGTTCACGAGATGTCGCGCCGAAAGCTCTGCCATCTCGCCAGCGCCAATGAGCAACACAGCGCGGCCTTTCAAAGAGTCGAAGATTTTCTTTCCGAGCTCAACCGCCATGTAACTGATCGACACGGCGCTCGCAGCGATCCCAGTCTCGCTTCTGACTCGTTTCGCGACTTTGAACGTATGATGAACCAAACGGTTGAGCACGCGACCGACCGTGCCGTTTTCGACGCCCAGAGCGTACGCGTGTCGCACCTGGCCCAGCACCTGCGGCTCGCCCACTACCATCGAATCGAGCGACGAAGCGACGCGAAACAGGTGTCGCACGGCTTCTTCGTCGGTGTGGTGATAGAGATGTGCATCCAGATAACCAGCAGGCAAGTGGCCGGACGTGTCGAGAAACTGTGTGATGCGTTCTGCTCCGAACCCCAGTTGATCGCTAGCAGTGGCGCCGAGGATCTCGACGCGGTTGCAGGTCGAGACGATCAGTCCTTCGCGCACGATGTCACCGTCGACGAGTTGGCGCAGACCGTTGGCGCAGGCCTCGTCGTTGAAGGCGAGTCGCTCGCGGATCTCTACTGGAGCTGTCTTGTGATTGACTCCGATGAGAAGAATGGACATCTGTTTAGCCACAAAAAGGCGCAAAAGAAGAGCTTATTTAAAAACGTGGTATCCACCCAAAAACGGTGCGCCGATAAACGTAAACAACACGAGCCCGAAACCCACCACGCCGAGCCACGCGGCGCTGCGACCGCGCCAGTTCGCAGTCGAACGATAAACAGTCAAACAGAAATAAAGTAACCACGTGAGCACGGCAAAGATCTCTTTCGGATCGTTGTGCCAGAAGCGACCGTACTGCGCCGACGACCAGAACATTCCCGTTGCAATCCCGAGTGTCAGCAGCGTCAAACCGAGAGCAGCGGCGCTCGTCGCGAGGGCGTTGACTGTGGTCAGCGCGGGCAGCCGATGAAAGGATGCGCCAAACGTCTTGTGTTTTAGTGTACGCTCCTGGATTAAGTACATCACGCTCGCCATAAAGACAATGAAAAATGCCGCGTACGCAAAGATCAAAAGCGTCGTATGTATCGGAAACAACCATGTCGCCGAAAACGAAGCCGGCGTATTGCTTGGGTTTGTTCCCATTAGTAACGCGACAAATGTGAGCGCCGAGATCAGCGGCATCGTAAAAGCGCCGACCGCCTGTGTCGGATAGCGATAGCGTACGAGGGCGTAAAGCGCGACGAGGGCCCAGGCGAGGAACGAGAGCGCCTCGCGCAGGCCGAACAGCGGATAGTGGCCGTCGATGGCCCAGTCAGCCATCAAGGCACCCGTGTGCAGGACGAATCCGACAATAATCGACCACTCCGCAACGCGTTGCAGAGTGCGGCGTTTATTTACGAACGCCAGAATCGAATGAATTGCGGCAATCAGATACGCCGCTAAGACTGCTAAAAGTAAGGATCTCAATATAGAAGGCATTTTAGCCACAAAAGGCACAAAAAGCATAAAAGAGAAATGCTTAATAGAGATCGGAAACCGTGAGAGGTCCTGTAAACGTTTTGTGTTTTGCGGCTTTTTGTGGCGTCTCTTTAGGTTTTGCTGTACAGTGGCCGAGGTTTTAAAGGGGAGTAGGTCACCCATCAAGGGTCCGGTAAGTTCGTCAGCACGGCGCCAAAACAGCGCCCGGCTTACTGGGAAAAGCGCAAAAGCTCAACGACCAAGACCTTTCGAATACGAAAGGATGAGGTATGGCTGAGCTTTTTCCGTTTATCGAGTACTGGTGGTTCTACGCGGGTTTCGTTGGTC
>DASYFE010000175.1:0-22251 GCA_036498585.1 Pyrinomonadaceae bacterium
AGTCGCTTTTGGCTTAGGCGTCTCTTCAACAGTTGCGCTAAAGCCCGACGGCACGCTTTTGTCGTTTGGCAGCAATTTCCTTGGACGGCTCGGACGCGGTATCGGTCTCAGCGATGTTTTCCCCGTTCCAACTCAGATTTCGGATCTTCTTGGGAAAGCAGTTTCATCCGGCTACTCGCACACGCTCGTGACGCTGCCTGACGGGACCATCAAAGTCTTTGGCGGAAATGACGCGGGCCAACTGGGTCTGGGCAGTTCTGATTTTAATTCGCATCCGTCGCCGGCATTGGTGCCCGGAGTGTCGGGAGTCTTTGCGACGGCCGCTGGCAGTACTGCGAGTTTTGTACTGATCGGTGACTCCATTACAGGAGGCACGATTAAGGCATGGGGCGGTAACACCTTCGGCATGCTTGGAATCGGATCGCTGGGATCAACGTCGCTTCCAGTGTTTGTTGCCGAGAATCTTACTGTCGCTAATCCGATCTTCAGTGCTCCTGCTGGTAACCTGACGGGAACTCAGGTCTTCGTAGCGTGCGGAACTCCGGGCGCTGTCATTCATTACACGACGAATGGAGCTGATCCGACTGAAAGCGATCCGGTCGTTGTCTCTGGCACGGCGGTCGCGGTGGACCACTCGCTGACGTTGAAAGCAAAGGCATTCAGAGCGGGGTTCACTTCGAGCGAGGTTAAGAGTGCTGGTTACATAGTTCTGGCATTAGAGCCGTTGCAGTTGCTGCTGGATGAATCAGGTCCGGCGCTGGACCAGATCGCGGCGCTCGATTCACTGTTGCTCATGCGCGATCCGTTTCAGGTTGTAAACCTCGGCGATCTGCTCAACCAGGGCTCAGATCGCAACACACGCGTGCTGGTGTTCGCGAGGAACCTGGCACTTTCACAAGGCGAAACGGCTGCGGCAGTGACGGTTAATCTGGTTGATAGCAACAGTCAGTCATTCGACGTATTTGCAGAGCAGGTGCTTGCCCTGCCCAATACGGATCTCGTCCAGGTAACCTTCCGACTACCCAACAGCCTTTCGGTCGGCACGTGCACCGTCCGCATCACGCACCAGCTACGCACCAGCAACGCGGGCACGATCCGGATCCGACCCTAGCGCTCCATGACTTGCAACGCCGAAGGCGTTCGCTAAATTTCAGCCCAGGGTTGGAGTTTGCGACAACCCTGGGGACTAATCCAAGAATAAAATCAAACCCTGAAAGGGTTCCGCGGTTGGCGAACCCTTTCAGGGTTAGAACGCCTTCTATGTGATGGTCCCAGGGTTGTCGCAAGCTCCAACCCTGGGCTGAAATTAGCGAACGCCTTCGGCCTTAATCATAACCGGTTACCTCGCTAAGGGGACGCGACTCTCGCATGATTATTTTCCGAAAGTTTGTCTATAATTCTCCAGTCGAAATTCTCCAGATGATGAAGACGGAACTCGATGTTCTGCGTGATGTGACCCAGCGACTCGAATCGGGTGGCGTGGCGTTCATGCTAACCGGATCAATGGCGATGAATTTTTATGCGCAGCCGCGCATGACACGCGATATCGATTTAGTCGTGCAAGTCACCTCGAATCAAACGGATCTTTTGGTCAGCCTGTTTGAAGCGGAGTATTACGTGGATCGGTTAGCAATCGCCAAAGCCATTGCACAGCATTCAGTGTTCAATCTAATTCACAACGAGACAATCATAAAATTCGACTGCATCGTTCTGAAGAACCAGCAATATCGTCAGGAGGAGTTTGCGCGCCGGCAGAGAATTACACTCGGAGATTTTCAAACGTGGGATTGTTACTCGTGAAGATCTGATTCTCTCCAAATTGTATTGGGCCAGAGACTCAAAATCAGATCAGGCGCTCATGAATGACACTGATCCACAGATCGCGGAGCTCGTGCGCCAGAGATTAATGGAGCGCTCAGGAGCCGAGCGAGTCATGATGGCGAGCAGTATGTTTGAGACTGCGAAAGCAATGGTCGTGGCCTCACTTCCGACCGGATTAAGTGAAATAGAAATCAAAGGACTCCTCGTTGAGCGGATTTATGGCGACGAGGTTGACGCCCGAGCTTTTGTCGAACACCTGAAGACCCTAAAAAAGTCGTAGACAGGATGCCAGGATTTACAGAATGAACACGATAAAAGTCCTGTAAATCCTGTGAATCCTGCCATCCTGTCTACGATTTGTCCGACACGAAAACTCCATATTTTAAAGCGTTCAAACCTGTTAGACTTCGTTCCTCCCCGACTGATCTCCCCGGAGGATGCCTGGAAGCCCCAAGCCCTCATGCGCGACTGTAAGTTTCCAGTGTGAAACCACTCACGGTTTCCGGAGTACCAAATGAAGCGTTACCAAAATCCCTGGCTTTGGACTAGTTTCGCCGCATTACTGTTCTCAGCGCTCTTCCTATTCCAGAACGGAACCCGCGCCGAGTCGACCGTGTCTCTCCAACGAAAGGTCTCGAAGGACATTCTCAGGAAGGTTTCCGAAGGTCGTGGCGGGGAGTTTGTCCGCGTGATCATTCAACCAACGAACCCGGCCGATATCTCGATCGATTCGACCCTCGTCTTTTCAGGTGGTGAAAATATCCGCAAGTTCAAGAACTTCGCGGTGCGCGTTGTCACTTTGCCTGTGTCGGCAGCCGTGAACCTTGCGGCCCGCAGCGATGTTTCGTACGTCTCACTAAACCGCGATGTCATTCCGATGGGACATCTCTCGAACACTACCGGAGCGGATCAGATCCGCAATAGTGGCCCGTCGGGCACGAGACTCGATGGCACAGGCGTCGGCATCGCGATTCTCGACTCGGGAATCGATACAGATCATCGCTCGTTTCTCAATCGATCAAACAACGTTCGCGTCGTGTATAGCGAAGACTTCACTAACGAAGGACGCACCGACGATCCTTATGGACACGGAACACACGTCGCTTCGCTCGCAGCCGGCAACGGGCGCATTTCAAACGGCCAGTACGTGGGCATCGCGCCTAATGCAAATCTGATCAATCTTCGCGTGCTGAATTCAACGGGTGTTGGTACGACAGCGTACGTACTGCGAGCGTTAGACTGGGTCGCGACGAACAGAACGACGTACAACATTCGCGTCGTTAACATGAGCCTCGGCATGCCTGCAGTGGATTCTTATCGCAACGATCCGGTGTGTCGCGCAGTCCGCAGACTGGTTGACGCAGGTGTGGTGGTTTTCGCAGCCGCCGGCAATAACGGCAAAGATAGCGACGGAAATAAGATCTACGGTCACATCCATTCGCCAGGCATCGAGCCCTCGGCGATCACTGTCGGAGCGACAAACACATTCGGTACAGACGATCGCAGCGACGATGCTGTCGCAACGTTCAGCTCGCGTGGCCCAACGCGTAGCTTCACGACAGACGACGCAGGCGCCAGGCACTACGACAATCTCGTCAAACCGGATCTCGTCGCGCCCGGCAACAAACTGATCGATGCAGAGGCTGACGGCAATTATCTCGTGACGCAAACACCGTCACTCGATGCAGGCGTTAGCGGCGCAGACAATCGCAAGATGATGTACTTGAGCGGCACTTCAATGGCCACACCGGTCGCAGCCGGAACTGCGGCGTTGATGCTGCAAGCGAATCCGAGTCTGACACCAAACCTGATTAAGGCGTTGTTGATGTACACCGCACAGCCTCTCGCCGGTTACAACATGTTCGAGCAGGGCGCGGGGCAGCTAAACATCGCAGGCGCAGTTAAGTTGGCGCAGTCAGTGCGAACAGATCTGAGTAGTGCGACAACTGTCGGCTCATCGTTGTTGACAGGCAATTCACCCGCGCCGCCTGCGCCGGAGACCACTGTGGCAAATCACACGTTCACGTGGTCGCGCGGCATCATTCTCAATCACACATACGTCACCGGAAGCGATCTGATCACGAAGTATCAACTTGTATACTCACTCGGAATGCTGCTTGGGAACGGTGTAATCACCGGTGACAGCGCTTTGGTTCTCGATCCTTCATACTTTTCAGACGGCGTTATCACGGGCGATCATATTCTTACGAGTTACGGCGTTATTACGGGAGACGGTTCTGCCTTCCTCGCAGTGAATCTTTTGTTCCAGGATCTACTGCCGGAAGGTAGTATGGTGGGAGACGGAGTAATAACCGGAGACGGCGTCATTACTGGCGACGGCGTGATCACAGGCGACCTCGTAACCAGCGCTCAGTCGGCCATGCTTAATGGCGAGGGTAGTTCAACGATGGCGGCGCCATCAGACGATGGCAACGACTGCTTAGATTATTAAACTGATCCACAGTTTACATAGACTGCACTGATCGCACGGCAGATCCCGTGTGATCGGCGTGTTCTGTGGCTACGAGGTAGAACTATGAGCGCGGCAGAAGTAGACGTTAATCGACCTCAGTTCGGACAAGTTTACATGTGGTCGCTGGTAATTGCGGGAGCAGCGATCGCAATTGTCTCGCTTTATCAATTGCATTATGGCGACATCGACGCGCGTTTTGGCTTCCTCTGCCTGATGGTGATGGCGAGCTCCCTCATCGCTATTCCCATCCCACGCGTGAGTGGCCGCATCACGGTTGCCGACACTTTTGTTTTCCTGACGATGCTGCTCTACGGCGGTCCTGCGGCAGTGCTCGTCTCAGCGCTCGAAGGCATCGCCGCGACACTGATCATCAGCAAACGGCCACGCACGATTCTTTTCAACTCAGCAATTCTCGCTACCTCGACTTTCTGCACCGCAACCGTCCTACATTTGAAGTTTGGATCCATTATTGCCATCTCGCAAAATTTCACGCAGGACTTCTTTATCGCGGTCTGTTTGATGGCGCTCGTGCAGTACATTGCCAACACCGTTCTGATCGCGATCGAAAAGGCGAGCAAGATCAAAGAGTCAGTCTGGAACACGTGGCGGACTTATTACCTCTGGACTTCGGTGACTTATTTTGCGGGCGCATCTGCGGCCGGGATCATCGCGATTCTGATCAATCGATACGGCTTTTACGCAATCGTTGCGACTGCGCCGATAATCCTCATCATCTGTTTCACCTACCAGACTTACCTTAAGAACATTGAGGCTTCGCTGGAACAAACTGAGGCGGCAAGACTGCACGTCGAAGAGTTGTCGCGGTATATCAGTCAGTTGCAACGTTCGGAAGAGTCACGCGGCCAGTTGCTGCTGCGTGCTGAGCGTGCGCGTTCTGAAGCGGAAGCGGCGAATCGAATCAAAGACGAATTTCTTGCGACGCTCTCGCACGAGTTGCGAACGCCGCTGACGTCGTTACTTGGCTGGTCCAGCGTGCTGCGTGAAGGCAAGCGCGACGAGAAAGTGTTGGCGCAGGGACTTGACGCGATCGATCGCAACGCGAAGGTGCAAGCGCAGCTCATCGACGATCTGCTCGACGTGTCGCGTATCGTTTCCGGCAAACTCAATCTCGACGTCAGGCCGTTGGACATCGCCTCCGTTGCGCGTGCGGCGATCAATGTGGTCCAGCCGGCGGCTGACGCCAAAGGCATCACGTTGGACTACTACGCCGAACCAGGACTCGGCGCGATCTCCGCCGACTCCGCGCGCGTGCACCAGATCATCTGGAACCTTCTGTCGAATGCGGTGAAGTTCACTCCACATGGCGGAAAGATCTCTTTGCGCGTCGAGCAGGATGAAACAGATGCGTGTGTGACGGTGAAAGACTCAGGTCAGGGAATCGATTCGGAGTTTCTGCCGCGCGTGTTCGATCGATTTCGACAGGCGGATAGTTCTACCACGCGAAGTTTTGGCGGATTAGGACTCGGCCTTGCGATCGTGCGACATCTGGTCGAGCTGCATGGCGGTACTGTGTCGGCGCAAAGCGATGGTGTGACCAAAGGCGCGGCTTTCACGGTTACGTTTCCGCTGATGGCGGATCGCGCGCCGGTGACTGTGCCTCATGTGCCGGAAGTTAGTGACACTTATTCGCTCGACGGCTTGAAAGTGTTACTCGTCGACGATGAACCGGAAGCACGCCAGATCATCAGCACCGTGATCACGCGCACTGGCGCTGAAGTGAAGAGCTGCAAGTCGGCGCACGAAGCGCTCGTGAAGCTCTCCGAGTGGAAGCCGGATGTGATTCTGAGCGACATCGCGATGCCTGAGCAGGACGGCTACAGTTTTATCAGGCAGGTGCGCTTACTGCCGCGAGACAAAGGTGGCGACACGCCCGCGGCGGCTCTGACTGCGTACGCGCGCGACATCGATCGACGCCAGGCGCTCGCGGCGGGCTACCAGATGCACATCGCCAAACCCATCGGCGCCAGTCAACTCGTGACCATGATCGCCCGCCTCGCCGGCCGAGACTCTTAAAGCCCGCAAGCGGGCGAAGAGAACGCCGGAGTGAAGCCCGCGAAGCGGGCGAAAGCGTAAAGCCTGGGGCGCAAGCCCCAGGATCACGCGACACAATAAACGTTCGAGCCCGTGAAACGGGCGACAGCGTAGACCTATCATGCGCTGTCGCCCGCTCCGCGGGCTCGACTGCTGATGGGCGTTGCGATCCTGGGGCTGGCGCCCCAGGCTTTACGCTTTCGCCCGCTTCGCGGGCTTTATGGTGTCGCCCGCTTCGCGGGCTTTATGGTGTCGCCCGCTCCGCGGGCTTGGGACTGCGATTGCCAGAATCGAAAAATTCTGTAAAGTAGTAGGGCCATGAAGAGGTCACCGGTTGGAATCGGAATTATCGGGACGGGGTTTGCCCGCACCACGCAGATCCCGGGCTTTCGCGATTGTATGGGCGCGAAGGTGGTTGCGGTCGCCAGTCGCAACCGCGATCGAGCTGAAGCCATCGCGAAGGAATTTGGTGTCGAGCACGTCGCGGCGGATTGGCACGAGTTGGTTGCGCACCCGGACGTGGATCTCGTCAGCATCGTCACGCCTCCATCAACTCACATGGAGATCGCTCTCGCCGCACTCGATCAACGCAAAGCAGTCCTTTGTGAAAAACCGATGGCTTTGAACGCCGGTGAAGCGGCGCGCATGGTCGAGAAGGCCAAAGCCACCGGCGTGCTCGCGCTAATCGATCACGAGTTGCGGTTTCTGAACAGCCGTCGAGTGATGCGCGGGATGTTACAAACAGGCGCGATCGGATCGGTGCGTCATTGCAGTTACGTTTTCAGGTCTGACTATCGCGGCATCGCGGATCGCGCGTGGGATTGGTGGTCGGATGAAACGATGGGCGGCGGCGCGCTCGGTGCGATCGGATCGCACGTCATCGATTCGTTTCGTTGGATACTGAGCGCGGAAGTCACGAAAGTACTCGGGATGTTGACGACGCACATCAACCAACGACCCGATAAAGCTGGCGGCGGTGGAATGCGTGCCGTTACGACTGATGACGAAGCGAAACTCCTGTTCCGTCTCAGCGATGGTCCACACACGGAGAATACGACCGGCGCGGCGTCGATCTCGGTGGTTGAATCGGGCAAGTACGACAACCGGCTGGAGATTTACGGCACTAAGGGCGCGTTGATGGTCGAGGAGACTGGCGAGCTCTGGCTCTCGCCGACAGGATCGGGCACGTGGCGGCCGGTGCAAGTCGATCAGGACCACATGGCCCAGGGCATGCGCGAGGGAAGCTGGTCGAGAGGCTTTACCGCATTCTCGATCGCGATCTGTGACGCATTGCGAGCGGGTAAGACAACCGTCAAAGACGCGGCGACGTTTGAAGATGGGTATCGTGTGCAGCTCGCGCTTGACGCCATTCGCGCGTCGAATGAAAGTGGCTGCTGGGAATCGGTCAGTCAGTCGTAGACAGGATTAACAAGATTTTTACAGGATTGACATGTCAATCTTGAAACATCTTGTAAATCCTGTGCTGCAACCCTCGGAGAAAATCCATACGTATCGGCGTCGACACGGGCGGAACGTTCACCGATTTCGTTTTCGAACGAGACGGGCGCATTGAGCTTTTCAAACTTCCCTCAACTCCTTCCGATCCTTCGCTCGCAATTCAACAAGGTCTCGCGCGCATCTGCACTGAAACCGGCGCCCAACTCTCAAAAGTCGAGGTCGTACACGGCACGACCGTCGGCACGAACGCTTTGCTGCAACGCCGCGGCGCACGCATCGCGCTAATCACAACGCGCGGCTTTGAAGACGTGCTTGTAATCGGACGGCAGGCGCGTCCCGAGCTCTACAATCTCAACGCGATTAAGCCTGCGCCGCTCGTCGACGATGATTTGCGGCTCGGTGTTCGCGAACGTGTAGTTGCGTCAGGCGAAGTGATCGAGCCCGTCAATGAGGATGACGTGGGCCGGCTCGTGAAGAAGTTGAAGAACGTGGAAGCTGTGGCCATCTCACTATTGTTTTCTTTCCTGCACCCGGAGCATGAAGAGCGCATCGCTGCAGCGCTCGCTGAGCTGAACGTTCCGTTGTCGATCTCGAGTCGCATTCTTCCGGAGTACCGCGAGTACGAGCGGACTTCCACGGTCGTGATCAATGCGTACCTACAGCCTTTGATGGGCCGGTATTTGAAACGCTTATCCGGAGCGGATCGAAGTCTTAATCTCCGTGTGATGCAATCGTCCGGCGGCAGTATTTCTGCTGATGTCGCGGCGGTCGAGCCCGTAAGAACGATTCTTTCCGGGCCTTCCGGCGGCGTTGTTGGCGCTTTACGCGCCGCACAATCGGCCGGAATTCAAAACGTGATCACGTTTGATATGGGCGGCACGTCGACTGACGTCGCGCTCTGCGACAGCGGCGCGATACGAACGACGAATGAAGCGATCGTTGCCGGACTGCCGGTCGCGGTTTCCGTGATGGACATTCACACGGTCGGCGCCGGCGGTGGATCGATTGCACGCGTTGATGAAGGCGGCTCGCTACGTGTTGGGCCAGAGTCCGCAGGGGCCGATCCCGGACCGGCGTGTTATGGCAGATCGTCATTGCCGACCGTTACTGACGCGCATGTGGTGCTGGGCCACTTCGGTGGTCTGGGTTTGCTCGGTGGTGAGTTCAAGCTCGACGAAAAGCGCGCCACGTCAGCGATGACGAATCTCGCGAGCGATCTTAGCAAGGCGGCAGGCAGACGGTGCAGCGCGATCGCAGCGGCTGAGGGCGTGCTGTCTGTGGCAAACACAAACATGGAGCGTGCGCTACGACACATTTCAGTCGAGCGCGGGCACGATCCGCGACAGTTTGCGCTCTTGCCGTTCGGCGGCGCCGGTGGTCTGCACGCCGTGGATCTTGCGCGTGCGTTGCGTATTCCGACGATCATCGCGCCGACAGCTCCGGGCGCGCTTTCGGCAGTCGGCGTGCTGGTTGCTGATGTGATCAAGGACCAGAGCCGCACTGTGATGTTTACGTTGAAACAGATCGGCAAGCTCAAGAGGGTTTTTAGCGAAATGGAAAGAGAAGCAGTGGCGCTGTTGCGGAGTGAAGGTTTTCCACGTTCACGACAACGACATGAGCGAGCACTCGCGATGCGTTATCGAGGGCAGTCGTTCGAGTTGGAAGTGAGGAAGACCGAAGGTAATCTCGCGGCGGAGTTTCATCGTGTGCATCGCGAGCGTTACGGTTATGCCCAGCAGCAGAGCGAGATCGAGATCGTGAGCGTACGGTTAAGATCGTTTGGTGTGGTCGAAAAGCTGCCGGAAACAAGAATCAGTTCCGGGAAAACAAAGACGCACGGAGAAGTGAATATGTACCTCCATGGTCGGAAAACTACCGCGGCCCTGTACAGGCGTAACAAGCTACTGGCGGGCATGAAACTTCAAACACCGTGTATCGTGACGGAATACTCAGCGACAACGCTTATAGACGCGGATTCGAAAGCGCGGATTGACGGCTTCGGCAATTTACTGATCGAGCTCAAATGAAGTTTGATCCAACCACTTTAGAAATTTATCGTGCGCTGTTCACTTCTGTCGCGGAAGAGATGGGTGTCGCGCTGCGTCGCACCGCGTTCTCACCGAACATCAAAGAGCGCCGTGACTACTCGTGCGCGGTGTTTGATGCCGATGGTCGGGTCGTGGCGCAGGGCGATCACATGCCGGTACATCTCGGATCGATGCCGATGGCTGTCGCCTCCGCGCTCGCAGAGATCGATCTGGTCGACGGTGATGTTGTCGCACTCAACGATCCCTTTGCCGGCGGCACACACTTACCTGACGTCACGCTCGTGATGCCTGTCGTCAGTAAAAGACGTACGCTCTTTTACGTCGCGAATCGCGCACATCACGCCGACATCGGTGGCGCCACGCCTGGCTCGATGGGCCTCGCAACCGACATTTACGGCGAGGGAATTCGGATCCCGCCCATTCGTCTCGTCCGCAAAGGCGTTCTCGACAGCGACACGATGCGCCTGTTGCTGGCTAACGTTCGTGGAAGCGTCGAGCGCCGCGGCGACTTCGATGCGCAGATAGGCTCGTTAAAGACTGGCGCCACTCGACTGCTCGAGATTGTCGAGCGTCGTGGCGAAGGCGAGGCGACTGAATATGCATCGCAACTGATCGAGTACTCCGCTCGCTTGATGCGACACACGATCGCTTCGATTCCTGACGGCGTGTACCAGGCCGAAGACGCGCTGGACGATGATGGGGTCGAAGATGGTCTGGTGCCGATTAAAGTGCGAATCACAATCAAAGGCGAGCGCGCCCTCGTTGATTTCGCGGGGAGCGCACCGCAGGTCGTGGGCGCGATCAATGCGGTCGAGGCGATCACGGTTTCGGCGGTCAGTTATGTGTTTCGCTGTTTGATTGGCGGTGAGGCGCCCGCGAGCGCGGGACTTATGGAGCCGATCGAGGTGATCGCGCCGCGCGGCACGGTTGTTAATGCAAATCCACCCGCGTCTGTCGCGGGCGGCAATGTCGAGATGTCGCAGCGCATCGTCGACGTGTTGTTCAGGGCGTTGGCCCAGGCCGTACCCGATCGAATACCGGCGGCGAGCCAGGGTACGATGAACAATCTCACCATAGGTGGGATCGATACGAGGAGTGGTTTGGAATTCTCATACTACGAAACGGTCGCGGGCGGAATGGGCGCCCGCCCCTCGGCTGATGGGATGAGTGGTGTGCACACGCACATGACGAACAGCTTGAACACGCCCGCTGAAGCGCTGGAGTACGCTTATCCGTTGCGCGTGCGCGAGTATCGACTGCGCAGGGGTTCGGGCGGGCGCGGGAAGCATCGTGGCGGTGACGGTGTCGTGCGTGAGATCGAAACGCTTGTCGCCGCGCGGATGTCGTTGTTATGTGATCGACGCAAACGTGGGCCGTACGGGTTGTTTGGTGGCGCGGATGGAGCGGCTGGGATCAATGAGCTCGTTTCGAATGGTAAGAAATCGAAGCTCGCATCGAAGGGGTCGCATGATCTCAAAGCAGGGGATCGAATTCGGATTGAGACGCCCGGTGGTGGCGGCCACGGGAACGCAGATTAGGTTGTTAGGCGTCGATAGATCCCGGGGAGGCGTTCGGGGAGGGAAAGGACGTCGTCGATGATTGTGTAGCCTACTTCGCCGTATAGATCGCGGAGCTCGGATTCGGATTCGCGATCGATGGTTATGCAGAAGGGTGTGATGCCTTCGTTCTTTGCCTGGCGCAAAGCTTCGCGCGTGTCTTCGCGGGCATAGCGTGCATCGCCGTAATCGTGATCGTATGGACGGCCGTCTGAAAGGACTATCAAGAGTCGGGTCCGGGCATCTTGTTTAGCAAGTTTTGCGGTGGCGTGACGGATTGCGGCGCCCAGGCGCGTGTTGTTCTGGTAACTGATCCCGCCGATACGTCGCTTTACTTCTTCGTTGTACTTCTCGTCGAAATCTTTCACGACATAAAACTTCACGTTGCGTCGTCCTTCGGAAGTAAAACCATTGATCGAGTAAATGTCGCCGACGGCTTCCAGCGCTTCGCTCATCAGCACGAGTCCTTCTTTCTCGATCTCGATAATGCGTCGTCCGGGCCGCGTGTACGGTTGCAGCGGATGACGACCTATCGTGCGCGCAGTGGATGATGATTGATCCAGGAGAAATGAGACTGCTACGTCGCGTCGCCGGCGCAGCCGCTTCGTGTAGATTCGTTCCGACTGGTAGCCATCAGCCCGGCGATCAATTACGAAGTCGATCACCGCGTTCAGATCAAATTCTTCGCCATCGACTTCGTTCGCCACGCGCGTGAGGTTCTCAGGCTTCATCAGTTGGAACTGGTGACGTATCGACGAGATGACGCCCTTGTGCCGTTCCTTCGTTTGATCGACGAAGTTGCGATCGCCGTGCTTCACTTTCTTCTCGATCACGCGGCACCAGCCGAGGCGATGATCCGTCAGCTCACGATCCCACTCGTCGTAGTTGTAGGCCACTTCACCTTCAGCAAGCACCTGATCGGGCGTCTCAGCTTCAGACCACGCTTCAGCCCCCGTCAGCTCGTCCGGATCACTCTCCGCTGACTGATCGTTCCACGCATTGAATAACTCGCGCGCATCACGACGCTCCGGCGTGCGCTCGGCTTGCCGTTGCTTCATTCGATCGCTCGAATCGTCGTCAGACTCAGTTTGATCTTCGGGCGCTTCCACCTGCTGCACCGAATCATCTACCGGCATCACGGTTTGAAAGAGATCGTAAACACGACTCGTGGCCATCAACGTGTCGGCGACCGTCATGTGGTCGCGTAGCAGATACTCGCTGACGACCGTCTCCAGCTCGGAAACAATCTGCCCGTAAGCCAGGCGCGAATCTTCACGTGCGCCGCCGAGCATCGTGATCTGAAAAAGCAGCTCGAATGGAACGAGCGCGGCCGGCAGTCCCGTGATGCTTGGACGGCTCTGGCTGAGGTGCTGCCGGATTAGATCGAGGTCACGACTCAAGCCGCGATACGCACGACGCAAGCGGCGATCGATGCGGCCGTTTTCAAGCGTTCCAAAGACACGACGCGCGAGCTGCGGCAGCGGAAACGCTTTCAGCACCTCGCGATAACCCATGTCTTCAAGTTTTGTGTCTTCTTGTGCTTTTTGGTGGCCACCTTCTTCTTCTGAGGCGCGTAGCTGAACGATCTCATCCGCGATTGCAAACGCATCGAGCGCATCGACATTCTCTTTCGAGTACTTCGCGGCAATCGCCGAGTGGGCCACGCGCAGCATTCCACCACGCTCGTAAGTGCCAAACTCGATCTGTCCCGCCGCATGTGCTGCCAGAACTTTGTACAGACGGAAATCAAGCTCTTCGTCGCCAAACTCGTTCACGAGCGACGGCAGGTGAATCGTGCGTCCGTCATCAATGCGTGCTTCGTCAGGCACGGCGGCGAGTGGCGCGATTTCAACTTCGCGTCCGGTGAGCGCTTCGACGTACAAGCGAAGCAGGTGCTGGATCGACTCGAGCGCGAGGCCGGCGCTGCCGCTAAGTAGTGATTCGTAACTACCGCGCGTCTCGAGAGAGAAATAACTGCGACGCGCGCGTGTGTCTGTGCGACCGGAAGTCAGCCCGCGGCGCGCCCACGCCTCAAACTGCTCGATCGACACACTACGCAACGCGCGCGCACTCGATCGGAAACAGGCGAGCGCCGCTTCACCGTCAACAGCCGCGATCTCCTTCGTTAGAGCCAGCACACGCTGCGAGAGCGCGATCGCTGCGGCACGATTCGGATCGGCGTTGAGTATGCGAATGAACCCGGGACTACTGCGAACAAACGCGACCAGACTCGCGTTACCGTGCGTCGCGACTACCCACAACAGCGCAATCCACTCGTCGAAGATCTCAGGCGCGCGGCGCAGGATTTCACCGCCTGCAATCAGAACGTGAAGGGCCGCACCACCACCGCGCTCGAGAAAGTTGTTCGCGGTTTTCAAAAGTCCCATCGCGTCTGCTGCGGAGAGATCGGCGATGGCCTCGGGGGTGATGGCCCAGGCATCGGCGGCGATGCCACCTGCGCGCGCTGCGAATGCGCCGCTCAGCTCGAGGGCGGCGTTCGTTACATCAGGGTTTTGAAATGATTTCAGTGCGTGTGAGACCGTGCCGCCGGCGTTGAGAAACTCGGCGCTGTGTTTCGCGGACCGGCGCGCGATTTCTATCGCGACGTCGAGTATTGCGCGCAGCAGCTCGTCGTCATCGATCTCTGCGGCCAATCCAGGAAACGAGTGAAGAGTTTCTCGACCGATGGCGGTTGAGAGCGTCATCTGTCGAGCACACAAGACGAAGATCGGAGGGCGCAGCTCCAGTGAAACGGTTTGTAGTGCCTCGACGCCTTCATTGAAGAAGCTTGCGGCTGATTCGTAGTCCGTCATCGCGAGACGACGGCCCATCTCTCCCCACGCGCGCAGCTCCGCGGGTTGCAAAACGTGTGCGGCCGCGGGCGCGGCGCGCAGAAACTCGATGCCCGCACGGAGTGAGATAGCAGCGATCGACGCGCTCGTTTCGAGCACTGCCGCTGCCTGGTCTAACGGCAGTCCGGTAAGACTGCGTGTCAGCTCCAGAAAAGATTGGCGCTCAGCGGAATGTTGATCGTCGGAAGCCACGGATTAAATTACGGTGGTTACGATTTCGCGGATGCTGCGCTGGAGCTCGCGGTCGTCGGTGATGGGCGAGCACATCGCGACGTCGGCGGCATCGACTGGAGGAATGCCGAGTGCGATGAGTTGGGCGGCGTAGATCAGTAGGCGCGTCGAGACACCTTCTTCCAAACCATGCCCGCGCAGGTTGCGCACCTTCTGCCCGATTAACACGAGATCGCGCGCGGTGCCCTCGTCAACGCCGCCTTCGCGCGCAACGATCTCGGCCTCCATCTCGGGTGGCGGATAGTCAAACTCGATCGCCACAAACCGTTGCCGCGTCGACTGCTTGAGATCCTTCAGAATCGACTGGTAACCCGGGTTGTAAGAAACCACGAGGGTGAAATCCGCGGGCGCTTCGACGATCGTGCCGAGTTTTTCTATTGGTAGACGACGGCGATGATCCGTCAGCGGGTGAATGATCACGACCGTGTCTTTGCGGGCTTCGACAACTTCGTCGAGATAACAGATCGCGCCGTTGCGGACAGCGGACGTCAGCGGACCGTCGTGCCAGATCGTCTCCTCGCCTTCGAGCAGAAAACGACCGACCAGATCGGTCGACGAAAGATCTTCATGACATGCGACGGTGATCAGCGGACGTTCGAGTCGCCACGCCATGTGCTCGACAAAACGCGTCTTGCCGCAGCCCGTCGGCCCTTTGAGGATAACCGGAAGATGTGCGGAGTGGGCAGCCCTGAAGAGCTCCACTTCCCGCCCGACGGGCAGGTAATAAGGCTCAGTTGCTACTCGGTAGTCCTGAATTGCGCTTTCTGGCATTTATTGGCATCTTAACATTTGAGGGCATGAAAGTAGCAGTAGCAATGAGTGGTGGCGTGGATTCTTCCGCGGCCGCGGCAATTCTCAAGGAACAGGGACACGAGCTTGTCGGTTTCACGATGCAGCTCTGGGATCAGCGTCGCGGGATCAATGTTGACGAAAATGGCGACCCGCTGCCGTCGCGTTGCTGCTCGCTCGACGACGTTTACGATGCACGCCGCGTCGCCGAAGAGCTCGACTTTCCTTTCTACGTTCTGAACCTCGAACGCGACTTCGAGCGTGACGTAGTCCAACCGTTCGTCTCCAGTTATCTCAGCGGCGAGACGCCAATCCCGTGCGTTTCGTGTAACAGTCGTTTGAAGTTTGCTTCACTCGATCGACTGGCGGTCAGTCTCGGATGCGAGAAAGTCGCCACTGGTCATTACGCGCGCGTCGAATTCGATCCCATTCAGAACCGTTACAAACTGCTGCGCGGCAAGAACGAGCAAAAAGACCAATCGTATTTTCTCTGGGAACTGACTCAGGCGCAGCTATCGCGCGCACTCTTTCCACTCGGCGAGATGTCGAAGCCGGAAGCTCGCGACGCCGCCCGACAACACGGGCTTGCCGGTGTTTCGGAGAAGAAAGAATCGCAGGAGATCTGCTTCGTCCCTGACGGTGACTACGCAGGCTTCATCGATCGTTATCTCGAATACGAAAACGCGACTGAGCGTTTACCCGGCGCCGGCGAAATAGTAGATGCGACTGGCCGCGTCATTGGTCATCACGAAGGCATTCATCGCTACACGGTCGGGCAGCGTCGCGGGATGGGAATCGCAAACGAGCGCGCGCTGTATGTGATCTCGATCGACGCTGACAAGAATCGCGTGACTGCCGGCTCATCTGAAGACTTACTGAGCAGCGAGTTCACAGTCGCGCGAGTGAACTGGATCGCGATTGAAGATCCGAAAGAACCCGTGCGCGCCGAAGTGCGTGTGCGTTATCGTCACACTGCCGCTCCAGCTACGATCACGCCGCTCGACAACGACCGCGCTCGTATCGTTTTTGACGAGCCGCAACGCGCCATTACGCCCGGACAAGCTTCAGTTTTCTATCGCGGCGACGAAGTCATCGGCGGCGGCTGGATCGTGAAAAACTCCGCCTAAATCGCGGCTAAATAAACCTTTTCTCGCACCCTTACGTAACAAAATCGAGGATCTGAACAAATGTCATCAACACGAAAAGTAGCTTTAATCATACTGGGAATTCTCGGAGCCGGGCTCCTCGTCATCGTGATCGGAGGCGTGCTTATTTGGTCAGTGTTTCGTAAAGGCGAACCGACCATCCGCGATAACAGCCTTCTTACTCTTCGCGTAGCGGGTGCGTTGCCGGACTACACACCCGACGATCCATTAAAGAGATTCTTTGGTGGGCCAAACGAGTCACTCACCGGTCTGGTCATGCAGTTTAAAAAGGCGAAGGCCGACAAACGAATCAAGGCGATCCTGCTCGATGTGAACATGTCAGGCGTTGGCTGGGGCAAGGCGGAAGAGATTCGCGACGCGATTACCGATTTCCGCTCGTCAGGCAAACCGGTTTACGCATACGTCGAGTTTGGACTCAATAAGGAGTATTACATCGCCACGGCGTGCGACAAGATCATCGTGCCGCCGCCCGGCGAGTTGTTCATCAACGGGCTCGCTGCCGACGTGATGTTCTTCCGCGGCTCGCTCGATAAGCTGGGTATCTATCCTGACATTTACCAGATCGGAAAATACAAGAGCGCGGGCGATATGTTCACGCAGAAGCAGATGACTGACGCGCATCGTGAGTACATCAATTCGATGCTCGACGATCTTTACAATCGTTACGTGCAGGCAATCGCAGACACGCGCCACAAGACGCCCGATGACGTGAAGAGATTGATCGATAACGCTCCGTACAGTGGCGCCCAGGCGAAAGAAGCAGGTTTGGTTGATGACGTGTTGTACAGGGACGACGTCGAGAAACAGTTCAAGAAGTTGCTCGGTTACAAAGACACGGATGAGTTTGTCGCGGTGCGTGGTGTGGATTATCGAGACGTCGAGCCGGAATCGCTGGGATTGAACAAGGGCGAGAAGATCGCCGTGATTTATGCATCGGGCGAGATCGGATCCGGCAGCTCGCAGAACAGCCCGACTGGCGATCAGTCGATCGGATCAGACACGGTTGCGAAGGCGCTGAACGATGCGGCGGCTGACAAGTCGCTCAAGGCGATCGTATTGCGAGTTGATAGTCCCGGCGGTTCGGGGCTCGCGTCAGACATCATCTGGCACGCAGTCGAAGCCGCGAATCAGAAGAAGCCGGTGGTGGTGTCGATGAGCGACGTTGCGGCGTCAGGTGGTTATTACATCTCGGCGAGTGCGGCGAAGATCATTGCGCAGCCTTCGACGATCACCGGATCGATCGGCGTCGTTGCCGGCAAGCCGGTGATGCGTGGTCTTTACGACTGGCTGGGTATTTCGAACGAGTACGTGTTGCGCGGCAAGAACGCGGGCATGTTTCGCGAGACGGAGAAGTTTTCCGACGACGAGCGCGCGAAGTTTGAAGAGTGGATCAAGACGACGTACTACCAGGACTTCGTGCCGAAGGTCGCGAAGGGACGCCACAAAGACGCGCAGTACATCGACTCTGTCGCCCAGGGACGCGTGTGGACCGGCGGGCAAGCGAAGGAACGCGGGCTTGTTGATGAGTTCGGCGGGCTCGATAAAGCGATCGAGGTGGCGAAACAGCTTGCGAAGATTCCGGCTGATAAAGGCGTCGAGCGGGTGATCCTGCCTTACCCGAGAACGTTCCTGCAGGAGTTGTTGAGTACTAGTTACGACAATTCCAACACGCAACTCGCACAGCAGCGGGCAGTTTATGCGGCGTTGCCGGAAGATGCGCGACGCGCTTTCCGCTACATGCAGCTGATGGATCGGATGAAGAATGGCGAGACGATGCTCGTGATGCCATTCGACATCCGAGTGAAGTGAGACAGTCTTAGACAGGATTTACAAGATTTTTCAAGATTGACATGTAAATCCTGTCTAACTAATGCGGTCAGTGCCCACGTACGGACGGAGAACTTCGGGAACGATCACCGACCCATCTTCCTGCTGGTAATTCTCGAGGATCGCGATCCACGTACGTCCAATCGCCAAACCGGATCCATTCAGCGTGTGCACAAACTCCGGCTTCGCACCACCGCTTCGCCGGAAACGAATCTGCGCGCGCCGCGCCTGGAACGACTCATAATTCGAACAAGACGAGATCTCACGAAACGCATTCTGCGACGGCAGCCACACCTCGATGTCGTAAGTCTTCGCCGATCCAAACCCGATATCCCCAGTCGACAGCGTCACGACGCGATAATGCAATCCCAGCTTCTGCAGGATAGTCTCCGCGTCTCTCGTTAGCGATTCGAGCTCCTCGTAAGAATTTTCCGGGAGCGCATATTTCACGAGCTCGACTTTCTCAAACTGGTGTTGCCTGATCACGCCACGCGTGTCGCGCCCGTAGCTACCAGCTTCCGATCGAAAGCACGGCGTGTATGCAGCCCACTTCATCGGCAGTTGCGACGCATCGAGTATCTCGTCGCGATAATAATTTGTGACCGGCACTTCCGCCGTCGGAATCAGGTAAAGCTCCCGCGGATCTTCGAGTTTGAAAAGGTCTGCTTCAAACTTCGGCAACTGCGCCGTTCCGAAAAGCGAATGACGATTCACGATGAACGGCGGCAGCGTTTCGAGATAACCGTGCTCGCGCGTCTGCACGTCGAGCATGAAATTGATGAGTGCGCGTTCGAGTCGCGCGCCCGCGCCATTCAGAATGGCGAAACGTGCGGACGCGATCTTCGTGGCGCGTTCGAGATCGAGTATGCCGAGCGCGGCGCCCAGATCGACGTGGTCCTTCGGCTCGAAAGAAAACTCCGGCGGCGTGCCCCAGCGACGAACTTCAGTGTTGGCAGACTCGTCTTTGCCAACTGGAACTGACGAGTGTGGAACGTTTGGCAGCGTCGAGAGCATCTCGCGCATACGCTCTTCAGTCTGCGCGCGCAGCCCGTCGAGCTCGGCGATACGATCTTTCAACCCGCTGACTTCCGCGCGCCGCGCTTCGGCTTCTTCCTTCTTGCCTTCCTTCATCAAGCCGCCGATTTCACGACTCGACGCATTGCGCTGTGCGTTGAGTTGATCCGATTCTGCAATCGTGCGCCGTCGCTCTTCATCGGCCTGCGCAAAATCATCGAGCGCTCTTGTATCAGCGCCGCGCGCTTCGAGCGCCGCGCGCACTTTATCTAAATTTTCTCTGACGTAATTGAGATCCAGCATAAAGGTGGCTAACTCAGTTTTTCTTCTTCTTTGCGGCTAATTTCGAAGCGGCACTTAGGACGGCCTTCGCGGTCGCAGCATTCTACGACGGGCACTTTAACAATTTCGGCGACGAGAGTCTCGGCGAGTCGACAAACTTCCGGATGAACAGCAACAGCAGCAGCGAGCGGACAGCCGGCGGCTACGATCATGATCTTGTCACCATGCATCTCGATTTCAGCCGCGCCACCGATCGCCTCGAGAACCTTCAACGCAATCTTCACACGATTTTCCAGGCTGACATCTTCTCCGGTTGACGCATTTGCGGCGAGCGCCCGCCCGACTTCACGCAGAACATCCTCGATCTCCGCCGGCTCCAACCGCGTCTTGAGCACAGCGATGAGCTGGTTGAGTAGCGCGTCGTAAGCTTTCGGAAAGAGCCTGTCGGCTTCTTCGGTGAGCACGTAGGTAAAGTGCGGCTTCCGCGGACCGCGTCGCAGGCCGCTTTGCCTGACGAGTCCATCCCGTTCGAGAGTCGCTAGGTGAGCGCGAACGGCGTTGTCGGTGAGGTTTAGTTTTCCCGCCAGTTCCTCGACGGTGCATGGCGCACTGCGCAAGAGGGTAACGATCTGCCCGCGCGTACTGTCGAAAAACCGTTTATCGAAGGTAATTCCTTCCATCCGAGTTCCGATTCTAACGCATTTCTAAAGAAAACACAAAAAATCAAATAAGTTCTTGACTTATTATGTAACAGGAGTATTTTATTGGGCTCAGGACCAAATCTCTAACAGGAGTACCAAGACAATGGCACAGGCAATAAATAGTTCAGCGAGGGTCGCCTCGAGAACAAGCGAGAGCGTTAGCAGCCCCAGCTATCAGGCGTTTCAGATTCTGCGCACCGGCTTCACGGTGGCGCCGATCGTGGCCGGGCTCGACAAATTTCTTCACCTGCTGGTGAATTGGGATCAATACCTTCCCTCATTCGTCAATAACCTGACGGGCGGTCACGGGCACCAGTTGATGCTCGCCGTGGGCGTGATCGAGATCGTGGCAGGCCTCGGAGTCGCATTCAAACCACGAATTTTCGCTTATGTCGTATCAGCCTGGCTGCTGTTGATCGTGGCCAATCTGCTGATGATTCCTGGTTATTTCGATGTGGCGCTGAGGGACTTCGGACTCTCGCTCGCTGCACTTGCACTGGCCCGTCTCAGTCAGGAATACGCATAAGGAGGAACGATCATGAACCCGAAGAAAGGGCGACTAATTTTGGCCGAGCGCGGCCTGGCGAAAATCGCATTAGTGCTTTTCGTTGCCGCGATAACGGTGGTTTTTGTAAGCACAAGAAACAGCTATGCCGATGCCGATGGACAGAATCGCGGCAAAGCCACGGACAGCGAGCGGCAAACCGATGCCAACGCGCAGCGGATGCTTGACGAAGGCAAGCAGACTTTTCGTTTCGACACCTTCGGCGACGAAGCGTTCTGGACTGACGCGCTGCAACTAAATCGCGCCATCGCCGGCGCGAACAACGGTGGTGTTGGGCCGGGCGTCAGTCCCGCTACTGCACTCACCGTCGGTTTGAAAGTTGACTCAGACGCGCTGCCGCAGTCACTCATTTCTCAGTTAAAGCACGGGCGTGTGAATCTGGACGATCCGGCCACGACGCTCGCGTTGCTCAAACTCAACGCAGTCGTCGGCGTGAAAGGTACTTTCAAAGCCGATGGAAGTCTTCAGTCTGTAGGTATTACCTGCGCGCTTTGCCACTCGACAGTGGATAACTCATTCGCGCCCGGTATCGGGCAGCGTCTCGATGGTTGGGCTGCTCGCGATCTCAACGTTGGCGCGATCGTGGCGCTTAGTCCAAACCTCACGCCGGTTGCAACGCTGCTTGGCGTTGATGTACCGACAGTAAAAACAGTTTTGCAGAGTTGGGGACCGGGCAAGTTCGACGCTGAGTTGTTTCTTGACGGCAAGGCTTTCAGACCCGACGGCAAGTCGGCCGCGACCTTGATTCCGCCGGCGTTCGGTCTCGTGGGCGTCAACCTTCACACGTGGACAGGCTGGGGATCGGTCACGCACTGGAACGCGTTCGTCGCGAACCTCGAGATGCACGGGCAGGGAACGTTTTACGATCCGCGTCTCAACGATGCGGTGAAGTTTCCGATCGCCGCGCGCGAAGGTTTTGGAAACGTGCGTAGCAATCCCGATTTGATCAGTCCAAAGCTTCCTGCGCTTCACTTCTATCAGCTCGCGATCCCTGCACCTGCAGCACCGGCAGGAAGTTTCGACCCGGCGGCAGCGGCACGCGGTGCGGCGCTGTTCAATGGTCAGGCGAAGTGTGCGGTGTGTCACGTGCCGCCAACCTTCACTGAGCCGGGATGGAACATGCACACGGCGGAAGAGATCGGAATCGACGACTTCCAAGCCAAGCGCTCGCCCGACGAACGTTATCGAACTTCTCCGCTCAAGGGACTCTGGACACACCAGAAAGGCGGCTTCTATCACGACGGACGCTTCGCCACGCTCCGCGAAGTGATCGAGCACTACAACAGTTTCTTGGGTACGAATTTGACAGACCAACAGAAGTCGGATCTCGTTGAATACCTGAAGTCACTCTAAGAGCAACTGTAGGGGTGGCCCTCTGTGGCCACCCGTTTCGAAACCGAGGGTGGCCACGGAGGG
>DASYFE010000176.1:0-31434 GCA_036498585.1 Pyrinomonadaceae bacterium
GACCGCCCTTACCTACCACCGAGACCGTCTGTCCGCCGAGATTGTTCTCGCCGATGTTGTAGATGTAGCCGCTAGTCGCGGAAAGAATCGGTGTGCCGCGCGTTGCGAAGATGTCCTGACCTTCATGCTTGCGTCCCACGCCGCGCGCCGCCTGCCAAGTGTCCGCGATCGATTGCTTCCTGACGTCTTCGAGCGGCATGGCGAGCCTCGTGTCAGGCGCCTGGGTGTAGAGCTTCAGAATGCGTGCGTATAAGACCAACCTGTCTGAGGCGCCGGTCACTACGAGCAGCAGCAACGCGACGGCGAACACCGCAAAGAGCTTTGAAAAACGTCTCACCCAACGCATGGTACCTAAACGAATCGCCTCCATTTTCAGTTCCGATTTGATGAAAGTTTTCGTTGACAGGATTACGGGATTTCCAGGATTGACGTGATATTATCCACTTTCCATGTCCACCCCAGGCAGCTATCAACAGTTCCTCAAGGACTTTCGCGATACGATCGTGGACGCGAAGGCACGTTTGAGCGACATGTCAGAGACTGAGAGCCGCCGGAAGAATTCTCCGGACGACTGGTCTCCCGCTGAGGTTCTCGGGCATCTGGTCGACTCAGCCGCAAACAATCACCAGCGTTTTGTGCGGGCGCAGTTTACCGACCATCTCGTGTTCTCGGGTTACGAGCAGAGCCAGTGGGTGGGCTCGCAAAAGTATAACGACGAGCCGTGGTCTGATGTAGTTCAGCTCTGGAGCTCGTACAACCTCCACCTGCTGCACGTCGCTTCAGTGATACCCGAAGACGTTTTGACCAAAGCCCGCTCGCCTCACACGCTCGATCAGATCGCATTCAATCACGTCGACAAAAACGACCCGGCAACACTCGAATACCTGATCCGCGACTACGTGGACCACCTGCGACATCATCTCGATCAAATCTTTGCAGAAGGAAAACAATAGGAGCTTCCAATGGCGGAGTTGACATACGAACAACTGAGACACAAGACACTCGCAGAACTGCGCGACATGGCGAAAGGCAGCGAGCACGAAGCCGTGCAGGGATACACGCAGATGAACAAAGACCATCTCGCGGTGGCGCTCGCCAAAGCGCTCGGCATTCAACACGAGCACCACTCTGCCGTCGGCATCGACAAGGGCTCAATCAAGGCGCGCATTCGTGAGTTGAAAACGCAGCGCGCAGCGGCAATCGAAGCGCACGATCACGCACAGCTCAAGACCGTCCGCCGCACCATTCATCGTCTGAAGCGGCGGATTCACAAAGCCACTGTCTGAGCGTATTTTGGTATCCACAGATTACACAGATTGAAAGTGAGGTAGCTCATGAAAAAGGCTATCAATCTCAGCGTGAATGGTGTCCCTCATACCGATGAGGTCGAGCCACGCATGCTGCTTGTCCACTATCTGCGCGACGTGCTCGAGCTGACCGGCACACACGTCGGTTGTGAAACGTCGCTGTGCGGCGCGTGCACCGTGATGCTCGACGGACAGGCGGTGAAGTCGTGCACCGTGTTTGCCGTGCAGGCCGACGGCTCGTCAGTCACCACGATCGAAGGACTCGCAAAAAACGGCGAACTGCATCCGGTGCAGGAAGGTTTCTGGGAAAGACATGGATTGCAGTGCGGCTACTGCACGCCGGGCATGATCATGACTGCGGCGCAGCTACTCGAAAGAAATGCCGATCCGTCGCGCGAAGAGATCTGCCACGGGCTCGAAGGCAATCTGTGTCGTTGCACCGGCTACCAGCACATCATCGAAGCGGTGCAGTACGCGGCGAAGAAAGCAGGGCAATCATGACTGACAACTACGTTGGCAAACGAGTAAAGCGTACCGAGGATCCGCGTCTAATCAAGGGACTTGCTCACTACGTCGACGACATCGCGCTACCCGGCACGCTGCACGTCGCGTTTGTTCGCTCGATGTACGCGCACGCAAAGATCAATAGCATCGATACCTCGGCCGCACTCGCTGCTCCGGGCGTCGTCGCTGTTTACACGGGCGGGGATGTTGCAGAAAAGATCGGTCCGGTGCCGTGCGCGAGCGCGTTGCCGGAATTGAAAGTTCCCGATCATCGTGTGCTGGCGAAGGACAAGGTTTACTTCGTGGGCCATCCGATCGCAGCCGTGGTGGCGAAAGATCGTTACGCTGCGCGAGACGCTGTCGATCTCGTGATGGTCGACTACGAAGATCTGCCTGTGGTGACTGACGTCGAACAAGCGGCTGCCGGTGGCCCAGTTATCCACGAAGCGTTCGGCAGTAACATTGCTTACAAGCTGACCTCCGGTGAAGGTGACATCGATGCCGCTTTCGCCGCCGCGGATCGCACCGTCAAACAACGCATTCTGCACAGACGGCTCGCACCGATCGCGATGGAGCCACGCGGCGTGCTCGCACGCTATTTCCCTGGGGAAGAAGAGCTCACGCTCTGGTCGTCGACACAGATCCCACATCTCATGCGCACGCAAGTCGCACTCATGATCGGAATGCCGGAAAACAAGTTGCGCGTGATCACTCCGGAAGTGGGCGGCGGTTTTGGATCGAAGTTGAACGTCTATGCGGAAGAAGCGCTGCTCAGTTGGATTTCGATGCAGCTTGCCAAACCCGTCAAATGGATCGAAACCCGACGCGAGAACATCGCGGCGACGATTCACGGTCGTGGCCAGGTCGGCGATATCGAAATCGCGTTCAAGAACGATGGAACACTGCTGGGTTTACGTTACAGCGTCTTCGCAGACCTCGGCGCGTATCATCAACTGCTCACGCCCGCGATTCCAACGTTGACCGGGCTGATGCTCTCCGGCGCTTACAAAATTCCCGCGATTCAGATGAACATCGTCGGCTGCTTCACAAACAAGATGGCCACCGATGCCTATCGCGGCGCGGGACGGCCTGAAGCAACCTACGTCGTCGAGCGCGCGCTCGATCTTGTTGCGGACGATCTCGGCGTTGACGCCGCGGAAGTGCGTCGCAAGAACTTCCCTGCGGCTGACGAGTTTCCGTTCCACACGGCGACTGGTCTCGATTACGACAGTGGCGACTATGAAACGGCGCTCAACAAGGCACAGGAGATCGCGGGCTACGCTGATCTGCGTGAGAAGCAGAGGAAGGCGCGTGAGGAAGGTCGTTTGATCGGTATCGGTCTTTCGACTTACGTCGAGATTTGCGCGCTTGGGCCATCGCAGGCGATGCCCGCCGGTGGTTGGGAAAGTGCGACAGTACGTATCGAGCCGACTGGCAAGGTCACGGTGATGACCGGTGCGTCGCCGCACGGACAGGGACAGGAAACTTCGTTCGCACAGATCGCTGCGGACGAGTTGGGAGTCAACATCAACGACGTGACTGTGATCCACGGCGATACGGGAATCGTGCAATACGGTATCGGCACGTTTGGCAGCCGCGCGACTGCTGTGGGCGGCACGGCCGTCTACGTCGCGATTCAAAAGCTGAAAGAGAAAGCGCACAAGATCGCGACTCACATGCTTCAGGCGGATGCTTCACACGTCGCATTCGAGGGTGGTAAGTATTCACTCGAGAAAGCCGCAGCTGCAGCGGCAGCAACCGGAACGTCAGATCCCGTCGTGCCCGTCGGCGAGGCGCCTGCAGGCGCGTTGCCAGAGCCGCAGACCGAAGGCAAGACGAGTCTGACTATCCAGGACATCGCACTCGCGGCGCACCTTGCGAAAGAGCTGCCGCCCGACACCGAGCCCGGTCTCTCCGCAACCTACTTCTTCGAGCCGAAGAACTTCACGTTCCCGTTCGGCACACACATCGCTGTGGTCGAAGTCGATCGCGATACGGGCGACATCGAGTTTCTACGTTATGTCGCAGTTGACGATTGCGGACGCGTGATCAATCCGATGCTCGTTGACGGGCAGGTTCATGGTGGCATCGTGCAGTCGATCGGACAGGCGATGTTCGAAGAGGTGGTGTACGACGAGCAGGGACAGCTAATCACGGGAACTTTGATGGACTATGCGTTGCCGCGTGCGTCGCACGTTCCTGAATTCGAACTCGATCGGACCGAGACGCCGTCGCCAGTCAATCCACTCGGCGTCAAGGGCGTGGGTGAAGCAGGAACGATTGGAGCCACGCCCGCGATCGTCAATGCGATCGTCGATGCGCTCGCGCCGTTTGGCGTGAAGCACCTCGATATGCCGGTCAAGCCAGAAAATATCTGGCGGATCATCAATGGACACTAGGAGCAGATCATGATTCCAGTGCAATTCGACTACAAGACGCCCGCGACGCTCGATGAAGCAGTCGCGTTGCTCGCAAGCGATCTCGATGGCGCGAAGGTGCTCGCCGGTGGGCACAGTTTGATTCCCGCCATGAAACTGCGTCTCGCGCAGCCGCAGTTGCTCGTCGATATCGCCCGTATCAAATCGCTCGCCTACATCCGTGAAGAGGGCGATCAGATCTTGATCGGTGCGACTACGACTCACTACCAGTTGGAATCGTCGGATCTGTTGAAGCAGATTTGTCCCCTCCTGCCTGAGTGTGCGAAGAGCATTGGCGATGTTCAGGTGCGAAATAAGGGAACGATTGGCGGCAGCATCGCACATTCCGATCCGGCGGGTGACTGGCCCGCGGCGGTGCTCGCGCTCGACGCGAATCTCGTTCTCGTTGGGCCAAACGGCGAGCGCACCGTCAAAGCCGAAAACTTTTTCGTCGATCTGCTGACGACTGATCTACAGCCGGGTGAGATACTCCGCGAAGTTCGCATCAAGAAGCCGAGCGGACGCTTCGGCCACGCTTATCAAAAGGTGCCGCATCCCGCGTCTGGATTCGCGGTCGTGGGAATCGCTGTGAATCTCGCGTTGAATGACGATGGATCGTGCAAGTCGGCTGGCATCGCGGTTACGGGTGTCGGTGTCAAAGCGTATCGCGCCAAAGCCGTCGAAGCCGCGCTTGCCGGAACCAGTTTGGACGACAACGCAATCGCCGCCGCAGTCGCGCACGTCTGCGACGGTATCGATCCGAACTCCGATCTGTATGCGTCAAGCGATTACCGCTGCCACCTCGCCACCGTGCACACGCGCCGTGGAATTCAAACGGCGAAGGCTCGCGTGCAGTGAAACTGGAAGGCACTCACGAGCTCGACGCGTCGCGAGAGCGCGTTTATCAATGCCTCGTCACTCCCAAGGTGTTGCAGCGCTGCATTCCTGGTTGCGAGAAGCTCGAACAGACCGCCGAGAATACATTCGCAGCGACGATTCGCGCCGGCGTCGGATCGATCAAGGGTGTCTTCAACGGAACTGCGCGTCTCGAAGATCTGCGCGAGCCGGAACATCTTCGCATCGTTGTTGACGGCAAAGGCCAGCCGGGATTTCTCAAAGGCTCAGGAGATTTGGATCTCGAACAAACAGACACCGGTACGAAGGTAAGTTATTCCGGGGACGTGCAGGTTGGCGGGACGATCGCGAGCGTCGGCCAACGCATGATTCAGGGCACGGCAAAGATGATGGCCACGCAGTTCTTCACGAGTTTGGCCGCAGAAGCAAAGACGGCGATGGGTGAGCCACCGCCGCAGCATGGCTTTTTTCGAACAGCCCTGAGGTGGTTCTCAGGATTCCTTAAAAGATTATTTAGGCCGCAAAAAGGCACAAAAAGCACAAAATAGAATAAGCCCCTTTTTGTGGCATTACTCAGATTGGCGGCGCGCTTTGGCGATGAAGTCCTCGATGTCGCTGAGCTTTCGTGGCAGCGCTTCGCTCATCCAGCGCACGCCGTCCGCAGTAATCACCATATCGTCTTCGATCCTCACGCCCATGCCTTTGTACTTCTCAAACGCGGGCCGCACCGCGGTCTTGAACTTCTCCCACTCGTCCTGCTTCCAACCGTACGGCATCTGGTCCAACGCGTCGGGTCGTACATAAATTCCCGGCTCGTTCGTGAACACTACTCCCGGCACGAACTTCGCTCCACCACCAACATCGTGAACGTTCATGCCCAGCCAGTGTGACGTGCCGTGCATAAACCAGATGCGATGTTGTTGTGAATTAAGATCCGTGATCAGTCCGAGCTTCAACAGTCCGTCCTTGACGACTTCCGTACCCGCCCGACTCACATCTGACAACGTCGCGCCTGGCTTCGAGGCCTTCGCCACCGCTTCCTGCGCGTCGTAAACAATCTGATAGACCGCCGCCTGAGCGGGCGTGAACTTGCCATTCACCGGGAACGTGCGCGTGATGTCCGCCGTGTAATGATCGTACTCGGCTCCGACGTCCATCAACAGCAGATCGCCCTGCTTCACTGAGCCCTGCGACTCGATGTAGTGCAGCGTCGTCGCGTTTGGACCACAGCCGACGATATCGGGATAGCCCCAGTTGTCGGCATTGCGAAGCTTGAACGTGTATGCCATCACCGCATCGACTTCATACTCCCACTTCGCATCGCCAGCGGCAGCCCACGCGCGCTGGTGCGCCTCGGTGCTGATGTCGATCGCATGCTGAAGAAGGCGCAGCTCCATCGGCGACTTCACGAGCCGCATCTGCGTGAAGATGGGCCATGCATTTTTCACACTGAAACCGGAAGCCGTGCTGGACCACTCGGAAGCAAAACGTTGTTCCTGTCTATATTCACGACTCTCGCCTTGCCCTGGAACCAGCATGAACACTCCGGCTTCGCCTTTGGCCGCGGCGTCAAATAAAGTCGCATAGCCATTATCATTAGTCAGCGGCATGTCCAACGGCAGCTCCGACATGAAGATGTTCTCAGGCTTAGGCCGGTACGGCTGTCGATTACGCAGCGCCTTGATGAACGGGTCAAACTCGCTCGCCTGCCAGATCTCGGTGACGCCGGAAAGCTGCTTTGCTTCTTCAGCGCTGTACATGTGACCGGTCCACGTCTCAGCTCCCGGATTGCGGCGCGGCATGAAGAGAATCTCGCGCACTTTCGTGTTGCCCGGCAGCAGGACGAGCGTCGCGCCTTTCTGCTTCAGGTTCGTGAGGTAATAGAGATTGTTTTCCTGACGATAAGGATAGTCGACGTCGTTCGTATAGACGCGCGGCTCGGTGCTGAAAAGTATCAGGAGCGACTGTGGACCAATGCTTTGGGCCACGCGCTCGCGGCGCTGCTTCAGCTCTGCGATACGATCCTTGTCGTCGAACGCAGGCGCCGGCGGGGTCACTCGGATGTTCGACGGAATGACTCTCTCCGTCTTCGCCCGCACTGCCACATCAACCAAGCTCAGCATCGCCAAACATGCAAACAGTGCAAGTAGCGCAAACGTCGGAACTCTAAACGTTTTTCTTTTATACATTTTGTTGCCTCTTTATGGCTGTTCTTATAGTTCTGGTGTCGGCGCCGGTGCTGGCCGGCGACGAGGCCGCGGTGGATTTAGATCGGTCCGCTTCCCATCCGGCCCGATCATGAACCGTCGACCCTCGGCCGTGGTGACGATCTGGGTACCGTCTGGCAAAGTCTGAATCTTGACGCCGCCCGGCATCACTCTGACCATTGGCCGGCGGGGTCGATTTTGTCTCTGAAAGTCGGGTGGAACGGGTGTGTCCGGCGGCTTATCTTCTTCGTCGTGTCCCTTAGCGTCGACCTCCGCTCGCGGCTCGTTACGCTTCTCTGGTGCGGGCGCTTTCTTCGGCTCTTCATTACGCGCGGTCTTCTCAGCTTTCTTAGGCGTCGCCGTAGCCTGTTCCACTGCGGTTTCAGCAGACGCTTTTGCTTCCGGTGATGGTGAAGGAGTGCCGGCGGCTGGACCACCAAGTGGCGCCGGACTCTCTGTCGCGACCGGCGCTTCCGCTTCGTTGCGCTTCTTCAGCGCGAAGAAACCGAGCGCGCCACCAATCAGCACTAGCACCACGGCCAATATCGCGACCGGCACAAGTCGTCCTGGACCACTACCTTTTGGACGAACGACGGTGGTGTCACCTGTTGGGCCAACTGTCTGCGCGCTGATGGCTGTTTGCGTCTGCACCGGCACTGTCTTTGGTGGCGGAGCCGGAAACAAAACAGTCTGCGCTTCACCGCGATTCACGACGGTCGAGGCCTGCTCAGCCTCATGAAACGCCCGTCGCATGTCGACCGCGGTCGCATAACGCTGCTCGCGGTTTTGCGCCATCGCTTTCGCCAGCACTTCGTCCACGTGCGGCGAGATCTCGGAATTGCTTTCGCTCGCTTTCAACAGCGGATCGGGTTGGCCGTTCACGAGTGCAGCCGCGCGTGTCAATGCATCAGGCGGTTTGACGCCGGTCATCAGGTGATAGAGCGTGGCGGCGAGTGAATAGAGATCGCTACGCGAGTCAGTTCCCAAACCCTGAATCTGTTCCAGCGGCGCGTAGTTTGGCGTGTAGCCGAAGATACTCGCGGCAGTTGTCACGCGTGAGATCTCACCTGCCTGGCCCTTAGCGAGTCCGAAATCAAGCAGGATGATCTGGCCGCGTGAAGTCAGCTTCAGGTTTTGCGGCTTGATGTCGCGATGGACGATTTGCGGATCCTGCGTATGCAGGTAATCGAGCGCGTCGAGGAGCTGATCAGCCCACGTCAGAACCTGGTTTGCGGGAAATGGACCTCGTTTCCGATTCATCATCTCCGACAAATCGTCGCCGGGGATGAACTGCATCACGAGAAACTGGCCATCGCCTTCCGAAAAATGGTCGCTGACGCGCGGCAATGCGGGATGATGCAAACGAGCCAGCAGCCGCGCCTCACGCTCGAACTGTTTGCGCAGCCGTTCTTCGGAAAAAAGCGTCTCCTTCAACGCCACCGTGGTGTCGAGGCGCTGGTCGATCGCTTCGTAAACCGCGCCCATGCCGCCCTGTCCGAGTTGGCGGATGATACGATACCTGCTTTGTAGGACAGTCTCTGGCGTGAGCATCCTTCGGGATTATACACGAGCCGTGTAATCCTCGGTTATCTGTGGCAAGATACGCACGTGAGCACAAAGACCCGAACCCCCGAAATCATCGACGTTGGACCACGCAAACGACGGCGTTGGAGAATCTGGCTCCTCGTCGCGGCGATTCTGCTGTTGTTCTCGCTCTCGCGGATCGTCTCGATCTACGTCTCGGCGCTGTGGTTTGGATCGCTCGGCTACTCGTCAGTCTACTGGTACGTCTTCAAAGCTAAACTCGCGCTTTTCTTCGGCTCCGCGATATTGACGGCATTACTTTTAAGCGCGACGTTTCTGCTCTTTCAGCGACTCTTCGGAGCTTACGCATTCGAGCAGCGCACGATCATTCTCAACAACCAGCCGTTTCAGTTTTCCCCCGCTAAGTTCATCAGGCCACTCGGCTGGTTGATCGCAGCGCTCGTCGGTCTCGTCTACGGTTTAAATCTCAAAGAACACTGGCGCCAGTTCGCACTCTTCTGGAACCAGCCGTCAACAAACGTCTACGATCCGATCTTCGGCAAGTCGCTCGGTTTCTATCTCTTCTCGCTGCCGCTTTACGATGTGCTGAGCTCGTGGTTGCTGGGTGTGACGTTCATCATCCTGCTCGCAGCCGTCGCTTACTCGCTGCTTGGTCTGCCGCAAACCGTGCTGAAGCCGAGCGTGCGCTGGTCATCGGGCGCGGCGTTTCGCGGTGTCTGCTGCGCGCTTGCGCTCTTTCTACTGGTCGTGAGCTGGAGCACGTATCTCTCGCGCTTCCCATTCCTCTGGGAAGACCATGCGACCTTTTCCGGAGTGACTTACACGGAAGCTCACTACACGCTTCCGGCGCTTTTGTTCGTCTGTGTAGCGCTGATTATCGGCGCGATCATATTGCTCGTTAACGCGTTTGCTATGCGGCGCTTCAGCCTGTTGCTGATCGCCATCGCGCTTCCGCTCGCGGTTTACATCGTTGGCGTGCTGCTGGTGCCGTCTTATATCCAGAGCTTCATCGTCAAACCGAATGAGCTCGACCGCGAGTCGCCCTATATCAGTCACAACATCGACTGGACGCGCAGAGGATTCGGTCTCGATCACATCGAGCTGCGCGACTTCCAAGCGGAGAATTCAACGGCTGCACTCGATCTGCCGAATAATCGCGAAAGCCTCGAGAACATCCGGCTGTGGGATTGGCGCGCACTGCAAGACACGCTTCGCCAGATTCAAGCCATCCGCACTTATTACGACTTTCCCGACGTCGACGTGGATCGCTACGTCACCGGCGGCACTACGCGCCAGATGATGATCGCGCCGCGTGAGATTAACGACGCCAAGCTTCCGTCACAGTCGCGCAACTGGATCAACGAGCGACTGATCTACACGCACGGTTACGGCGTGACGATGAACAGCGCCAACGGCTTCACGCCCGAAGGCCTGCCGCAGTTTATGTTGTCGAACATGCCGGTGGAGTCGGCTGTCCCTGAGATCAAAGTCACTCGTCCGGAGATCTATTTCGGCGAGCTTACGGATCGTTACGTCTACGTAAAGACGCAGCAGAACGAGTTTGACTATCCGCAAGGCGATACAAACACCTACACGACTTACCAGGGCACGGGCGGTATTCGCATCGGAAACCGCCTGCGCCGGATGCTACTCGGGTGGGCCATCGGCGATCTCTCGAAGCTGCCGTTCTCTAATGACGTGACGAACGACAGCCGCGTGCTGATCAATCGAAACATTCGCGACATCGTCAACGGCGTCGCTCCGTTTCTGACTTACGATAAAGACGCCTACATCGTCGTCTCCAATGAAGGCCGGCTCTTCTGGATACTCGATGCTTTCACCGAGTCAGATTACTTTCCTTACTCAACACATCACGACGTCGCCGGAAACTCGCTCAACTACATTCGCAACAGCGTCAAGGTCGTGATCGACGCGTATAACGGCACGGCTAATTTCTACGTGTTTGATAATCAGGATCCGATCATTAATGCTTACGGCCGTGTCTTTCCGAATCTCTTCAAGGACGCGAGCCAGATGCCTGCCGATCTGCGGGCGCACGTTCGCTACCCGGAAACACTCGTGCGCGCCCAGGGCGAAGTCTACAGCCTGTATCACACGCAAAACCCGAAGGTATTTTTCCAGCGCGAGGACGTTTGGAGCTTCGCGCAACAGAACACTGTCACTGCTGAAGGTAAGAAAGAGACTGTGCCGATCGATCCTTACTACGTGATGATGCAGTTGCCGGGCGAGGAGCAGAAGAATGAGTTTGTGATAATACTGCCGTTCACGCCGGCGAACCGCAACAACATGATCGGGTGGATGGCGGGCCGCAGCGACGGCGAGAACTACGGCAAGCTACTCGTCTATAACTTCCCGAAGTCGCGCTTGATCGATGGACCAGTGCAGATCGAAGCGCGCATCGATCAGAACGCGCAGCTATCGGCACAGTTCAGTCTTTGGAACCAGCAGGGCTCGCGCGTGATTCGCGGGCATTTGCTAGTGATACCGCTTGGACGATCGCTGATGTTTGTCGAGCCGGTGTACTTGCAGGCCGAGCGCAGTCCGATGCCGGAGTTGAGGCTCGTCGTGCTGGCGACGCAGGAGAAGCTAGGGTATGGGCCGACGTTTGGCGAAGCGATGAATAGCTTGTTCGGTGAGGCGGCCGTGAAAGCTGCGCCTCAGGAACCCGGTCAAACAGCGCCACAGCAGCCCACGCCTTCCGCGACACCGGCGCAGGATTTACAGCAGTTGATTAATAAGGCAATTCAGGAGTTTGAGGATTACCAGCGACTAACCTCGCAGGGCAAACTCGGCGAGGCCGGGCAGAAGCTCGAGCAGCACAAGCGAACCCTCGAAGAGATTCGCCAAAAGAGTAAACCCTAACTACTTGAATACTTCTCTGTGCAACCTCTGTGTTCTCTGTGTCTCTGTGGTTTGTATGCCCGAAATAACCACAGAGACACAGAGAACACAGAGGTTGCACAGAGAGATCTGCATTAACTCTCGGATTCGATCTTCTGTAAGAGTTTCTTGGCGTCTTCGACGGCTTGTTTGTGTTCGGCGACGTACTTTGGATCGGGAGTCGTCGACATCAACGTCTCGATCTGCTTCTTCGCATCCGCAGTCCGGTTGACAGTTTCGTATGCTGCCGCGAGCTCGTAGCGCATCAGCGTGTTATTTGGATTGGCCTTGACGCCCTTCTCGAGGTACTCGACCGCCTTCGCAGGATCGCCACCGAGCATCTTCGGAGCCTGGAGGTAAAGTCGCCCTAAACCCAGGTAAGCACTGTAGCCCTGGTACCCCTCATCCAGCTTCAACACCGATTCCATCTCGCCCTTGATATCCTGGAAGCTCGATAGATTCGAAAGCGTGCTGTGTGCGGCCTGGCCACCGTAATTTGCGCCCAGCCAGAAATGCCCATCCGGTTTGCTCGGTTGTAGCTGCACCGCCGCCTTGCCTGCGTCAATTCCCTCCTTAAACATCGCGTCGCGCTCGGGTTCGACGTCGGTCCGATCGCCGACGTAAAAGGCTGCGCGCGCGAGCTTCCAAGCCGCCTCGTAGTTGCCGTAATCGGCCGCGTGCGCCTGCCGGAGCGCCGTCACGGCCGTGCGGGCCTTGGTCATATCTTCCCGGCCCTCATAAAGCGGCTCTGCTTCGGCAAGCTTGTCGGTCGCCATCTTCGCATCGGCGCCGCCGGTATTCGCAGGAGTGTTAGAGGCGCTGTTATTACACGCAACCCCGCCTAAAACCATCGAAAACAACGCCGAGGCGACCAACGCCGATCGCAACGTTTCACGGTTTTTCCTGAGATTTATCATCAATCGCCCTCTGATTGTCTGGTATCGTTATACAGTTTGTAATACTTTTGCTTCCGGTTATCTAAATCTGTCTGAATGCGCTATAGTGCCTCCGTGGCAGGGGCGGCATTCTACGATCTTGAGGGAACCTTAGTAAGCACAAACCTCGTGCATACCCTCTCGTTCTACGCACGTCGCCAGCAGGGCCTGATGGCCAGCTTCAAAAAGAGCGCGGCCACGTTTCTAAGCCTTCCAGTCTTCGCGGTGACAGACCAGTATAGCCGAAAAGTTTTCAACGACCTGTATTTCCAGCGCTACAAAGGCCAGTCGGAGGACCGGCTGCGGTATTTCGCGCAGGAATTGTTTGAAGACGTGATCAAGCCGGCGGTGTTTCCGGGTTCCTACGAGCTAATCGACCAGTCGAGGAAGCTGGGGTTGCGGCAGGTGGTGATCACGGGCGCGCTCGATCTCTCGGTCAAGCCGTTGATGGAACATCTGGGGATTACGGAGTACGTCACGAACCGGCTGGAGTTTGTGAACGGCATGGCGACGGGGCGCTTGTTACCGCCGGTGATGGCTGCGGCAACGAAAGCCTCATGGATTCGAACTTACACCGAGCGCGAAGGCATTAGCCTGAGCGACTCCTACGCTTACACCGACAGCATGAGTGATCTGCCAATGCTGTCGATCGTGGGCCATCCGGCGGTGATAAATCCCGACATGCGGCTGCGACAAACTGCGCTGCACCACGATTGGCCCATACTAAACCTTAAATAAATTTATGGCGCTTCAACTCCGACGCAAGACACACGAATCCGTAATCTACATCGACCGCGACAGCGCGCCGCGCATCATGCCGTCCGGCGAAGACTTCATCCTCGAAGACTTGCCCATCGGAACGCGTGTTATTTACCCGAACGCTACGATCAAAGGTCTCCCGAATCGCGAAGCCGCCATTCGTTACGCGCTCAATCATCCGCTCGGTTGCGATCCGCTATTCGCACAACTCGAGCCGGGGATGCGCGTCACTGTTGCTGTTGACGATATCAGTCTGCCGTTGCCGCCGATGGCTACGCCCGACATTCGCCAGACGATTCTCGAGATCGTGCTCGACATGCTCGCGGGTCACGGCGTCGACGATGTTCACATCATCATCGCCAATTCCCTGCACCGGAAAATGACCGAGCGGGAAATGAAGCGAATGGTCGGGCCAAGGATCTTCTCTGATTACCATCCGGATCGTTATTACAACCACGACGCCGAGTGGGCCGACGGCCTCATCAAGATCGGCGAGACGCATCACAAAGAGCCGCTCGTTCTGAACCGTCGCTGCGCGGAAAGCGACCTGCTGATCTACGTCAATATCAATTTCGTGCCGATGGATGGTGGTCATAAGTCAGTCGCCGTCGGGCTTTGCGATTACGAGTCGCTGCGCATGCATCACGATCCGCAGACGATCCGCGATTCAGACAGTTACATGGATCCGGCGCGCTCGGCTTTGAATCACAAGGTCATAAAGCTCGGTAAGATCGTCGATGAGACTTTGAATGTTTTTCACATCGAGACTGCCATCAACAACCGCATGTACGGCGCGGACATGGACTTCCTGCTGCGCAATGAAGACGACTTCACGGCGTTTGACCGCATGAAGTTTGAAGCCATGCGCTTCACGATGAGCAAGCTGCCGCGTGCGGCGCGCCGGAAGCTGCTGCACTCGCGGCCGTCGCAGTATGAGATGACGGCGTGTTACGCGGGCAAGACGGAGCTCGTGCACGAGAAGATCGTCGCCAAGGGTTTTGAGCAGTATGCGATTCCGATTCGCGGCCAGGCTGACATTCTGATCACCGGCATTCCCGATATCTCGCCGTACAACGTCTACTCGATACTGAACCCGCTGCTGGTCCAGGTGATGGCGCTTGGTTATCACTTCAACTTCTATCGCAACAAGCCGCTGCTGAAGCATGGCGGCGTACTAATCCTGCATCACCCGTGCTACGACGATTTCGATCACCAGTTTCATCCGAGCTATATCGAGTTTTTCCATCGATTGCTGCCGGAGACGCGCGATGCGTTTACGTTGCGTGAGAAGTACGAGCGCGAGTTTGCGAACAATCCGAGTTATATCGAGATGTATCGTCGCGGGAATGCGTATCACGGCGCGCACCCGTTTTTCATGTGGTACTGGGGTGAGAATGGGCGGCAGCATGTTGGAAAGGTGATTGCTGCGGGCGCAGAGAATGTGCACGTGCCGGCGATTCTCGGTTGGGAACGCGCTGACAATTTGACGGAAGCGATCGCGATGGCAAGAAGCTACATGGGCAACTCGGCTGAGATCACCATGCTGCACCAGCCAATGATCGGCATTGCTGACATGGAATGAGTTGTAGACAGGATTTACAAGATTTTTCAGGATTAACATGTCAATCCTGAAAAATCTTGTAAATCCTGTCCAAAGTTGAGGATGTATGAAACTCTCTCCGACTGAAATCTATAGAGATCGGAAAATCTTCCTGATTGGGAGCACGGGTTTTCTCGGCAAGGTCACGCTGAGCATGTTGCTCCATCGTTTCCCGAACATCGGGAAGATCTATCTTACTGTGCGCGCGCGCTCGCAGGAGGAGTCGGAGAATCGTTTCTGGAACAACATCATCACTGCGCCGCCTTTCGATCCGTTGCGCGAGCGCTACGGCGGCGCGCTCGAAGGTTTCGTCAACGATAAGGTGATCGTCAGGGGCGGTGACATCGCCGAGACGAACTTCGGCTACAGCGAAGAAGAAGCCCAGGCAATCGCCGGCGATATCGACGTCATCATTAACTCCGCCGGCAATGTGACTTTCAACCCGACGCTCGAGAGCGGACTCCGCACGAACGTCGTCGGAACGCAGAACGTAATCGCCTTCGCGCGCCGGATGAAACGCCCGGCGCTCGTCCATGTCTCGACCTGCTTCGTCGCGGGTAATCGCTCCGGCGCAGTTTGGGAGAGCGATCCGGTGCTCGGTTACTTCCCACGTCACCGCGAGCCCGAAATGAAGGGCGTGCAGTTTTCTGTCGACCAGGAAATTGCCGACTGCGCCAAACTCGCTGACCGCGTCAGAGATGAAGCGCGTGACGCGATGATGACTGCGCGTTTTCGCGAGCTCGCACGCAAGAGACTCAACGAAGAAGGTCGCGACATCGACGATCCGGACGCACTCGGACTCGCCGTCGCTCGCGAACGAAAAGTCTGGACGCGTACGCGGCTCACCGATCTCGGCGTCGAACGCGCGGCCTATTGGGGTTGGCCCAATATCTACACTTACACCAAGTCGCTCGGCGAACAGCTCGTTGCCGCCGAGACCGAAATGGTGCGCAGCATCGTCCGACCGAGCATCGTTGAGTCAGCGATGTCGTACCCGTTTCCCGGCTGGAACGAAGGCTTCACGACAACGGCCCCGATCATCTTCCTCATCCGCAAAGGCCAAACACAGATTCCAGCAGATCCGAAACTGATTCTCGATATCACGCCGGTGGACCAGGTCGCGTCTGTGATGCTCGCGGTGTCGGCTCAGGCGTGCGTCGAAGAGCCGCGACTCGTTTTCCAGGCCGCCACCGGCGACGCCAACGCCAACAACATGGAGCGGATTATCGGTCTCTGCGGTCTCGACAAGCGCAAGTACTACGAAGAGAAGGACGAGGGCGTCAAAATCCTCAACAAGATCCAGGGGCGGATGGAGCCGCGGCCCGTCACGGTGTCGAAGTTCGAAAACACGTCGATGCCGATGTTCAATGCCACCGCGAAGAAAGCGTCGTCGTTATTGGATCGCGTGCGGCCGCGCTGGGGTGGTGGTCGTGTCGGCGAAGTGATCGATCGCGTGAAGAGCAGCGTCGAGCGTGTTGAAGAGCTGACGCGCGAAACCACCGAGGCGTTCGACATGTTTCGCCCGTTCACGGTCGAGAACGCTTACGTGTTTCGCTCGGACAACGTGCGCTCGCTCTTCGATCGCATCAGTGAAGACGAGCAATCGCTGTTGACGTGGAGCCCGGAAAAGTTTGACTGGTACGACTACTGGCTCAACATTCACCTGCCCGGGCTCACGAAGTGGGTGTTCCCGACGCTCGAAGACGAGATGCGCGCACAACCGAAGCGCGTCTACACGTATCGAGATCTGCTTGAGTTGTTTGAGACTTCGACGAAGCGTCATGCCACGCGAGTGGCGATGCGCATCGAGCGCGACGGCCGTAAAGAGCAATACACCTACGCCGATATGCGCGAGCTTGCGACGCGTGTGGCAGGCTTTCTGGCGAGCGAAGGGATTAAGCCGGGCGATCGGGTGATGCTGGTGAGCAGCAACGCGCCTGAGTGGGGCATGAGTTACTTCGGCGTGCTGAAAGCCGGCGCCACTTGCATTCCCTGCGATCCAGAAAGCTCGACTGCTGAGATTCTAAACTTCGCGCGTGCCGGAAATGCCGTAGGCATAATTTGCAGTCAGGCCGTGCTTGACGAGCATCCGGATCTGCAAGAACAACTCAGCACTCGTCTCTGGACCTACGACGATGTTTTCGCGCTGCCCGACGAGCAGACAGAAGACGAACGCATCGCTTTGCTGCCGCAGCGCGCGCACGCGCAGGGCGTTGCATCACTCATCTTTACTTCAGGCACGACGGGACAGCCGAAAGGCGTCATGCTCTCGCATCGCAATCTGACGAGTATGGTGTCGATGTTGTCGTCCGTGTTCGACATGACGACTCATGACGGCGTGTTGTCGGTGTTGCCTTTACATCACACCTTTGAGTTTTCAACTGGTTTTCTGACGCCGTTGAGTCGTGGCGCGCAGATCACTTACCTGCCCGAGCTCACGAGCGACGCGCTCGCGCGCGCGATCAAGAACGGTCATGTGACGGGCATGGTTGGCGTGCCTGCGTTGTGGGAGCTACTGCACCGGCGCATCAAGAATCGCCTCTACGAACGCAGTGACTGGATCGGTAAAGCTGCCGATAACCTGATGTGGGCCAATGCGTGGCTGCGCGACAAGACGCCACTCAACTTCGGACAAATCCTGTTCTATCCGATTCACGAAGGTCTCGGCGGTCGCATCCGCTATTTCATCAGCGGCGGCTCAGCCTTGAGCGAGAAGATTCAACGCGACTTTCACGGGCTCGGCTTCACGATTCTCGAAGGCTACGGTTTGACCGAGGCCTCGCCGGTGCTGACTGTCACACGCCCAGAGAATCAAATGCTGTCGGGAACTGTGGGCAAACCTTTGCCCGGTGTAGAAGTGCGTATTTCGGGTCCCGATGCAAGCGGCGTCGGCGAAGTGATCGCGCGTGGTCCAAACGTGATGCTCGGTTACTACGAAGACGAGATTTCGACGCGCAAGACGCTCGTCGATCGCTGGCTCTACACGGGCGACCTCGGTCGGGTTGACGACGAGGGGAATCTATATCTCGTCGGGCGTTCAAAAGAGATCATTGTCGATACAAACGGCAAGAATGTTTATCCCGATGAGCTCGAAGAGATTTACGGAAATTCGGTTTACGTGAAAGAGCTGAGCATCGTCGGTCTGGCTGACGGTATTGGTGAGAAGGTCGCCTGTCTCGTCGTGCCGGATGATGAATACGACATCTCGCTCTCACGGGCTGCCCTGCACCGTCTCGTCGAGGAGCATTTCCGTGAAGTCTCTGCTTCCCTGCCCTATTTCAAGCGCGTAAAAGTTTTGCACTTTACTGACATCGAGCTACCGCGCACCGCAACGCGCAAAGTGAAGCGACGTGAAGTGGTGCAGATCATGGAGTCAATGGAGGAGAGCCAGAAATCCGGTCGTCGCGGCAGTGCGCAGGAAAGCGCGAATGCTGATTCGTTCTGGCTGCTCGGGTTGGTTTCGAGTGTTGCGAATCGTTCGCGATCGGAAGTCTCGAATGACACGAGGTTGAGCGATCTTGGGTTCGATAGTCTGATGTTTGTCGAGCTCGCGACGGCGATCGAGAATGCGGGCGGGACGATCTCGGCCCCGGAACGTTTCAACGAGATTCAGGACGTGCGAGAGCTGTTGACTGTCGTCAGCCGGCAGCCGAGCGCCGCGGCGAAACAGGAGACGCGCGTCGACGAAGGCAAGAAAGACGAAGAGATTCATGTGCCCTCTTTCGTCAAAACAGCCGGGAACAAAGCTGCCGACTTCCTGCAGCAGTTTCTTTACGATCAGTTTCTGCGCACGCATTACGAGGGACGCTCGAACATTCCGCCGCACACGAATTTCCTCGTCGCGGCGAACCACTGCTCGCACCTCGACATGGGACTGACGAAGATGGCGCTAGGTGAGTTTGGCAAAGACCTCGTGGCGCTGGCTGCGGCTGATTATTTCTTCGACACGAAGTACAAGCGCGCAGTGATGGAAAACTTCACGAACCTTGTGCCGATGGAGCGCACGGGTTCGTTGCGGCAGTCGCTGCGTCATGCGAAGTCGTTTCTCGATCGTGGTTACAACGCGCTCATCTTCCCCGAAGGCACGCGCTCGATGACGGGCATCATGGCTGACTTCAAGCCCGTGGTCGGGTATCTCGCGCTGCACGCGCGCGTCGGTATTCTGCCGATGTTTCTCGATGGCACGTATGAAGCGATGCCGAAAGGCACGACGCTCATCAAGAGTCGCGATGTGGGCGCGCGTATCGGACACTTCCTCGAGATCGAAGAGCTCGAAGAGATGACGAAGGGCATGCCACGCGCCGAGGCGTACAGGCTGATCGCCGCGCGCGTCAGACACGAGGTCGTAAACCTCCGCGATCGCACACGCTATGAATTCGACGCGAAGGAACTGCGGAAGCTGTGGAAGACTGATCGCAAAAAGGAGCTTGTGACCGAGGAGGTTGCGGTATAGGTGGCCACTAAGAAGCCGGGCAAACGTACAGCGCGGATGACCGCGGTCACTACCGGCACGAAGCGACGCGCGGCGATCGAGAAGCGCCAGCGCGCCGTGACGCTCATCACCGGCGGTACGGGCTTTCTCGGCTCACACCTCGTTCGCCAACTCATCGAGGAAGGTGCCAAGGACGTGCGCGTGATGGCGACGTCGATTCCCGACTGGCTCGTCGATCTCGGCGTCGAGACATTCGCCGGCTCCATCACGAACGCCGACGACAACAAGCGCGCCGTCGAAGGTATCAGCGAGATCTACCACCTCGCCGGAAAAGTCTCGCGCGAGCGTGAAGACGCACGCGAGATGTATGACATTCACGTCGAAGGCACACGACTACTCTGCGACGCCGCAAAGGCCGCGGGCGTCAAATCAATCGTGCTCGCATCAACCAGCGGAACGATTGCGGTCACGAAAGACGGCGAAGTCATTCCTGACGAGACGTATCCGCTCCCGCTCGACCTCATCTCGCGCTGGCCTTATTACGCGAGCAAAGCCTACCAGGAGATGGCGGCGCTCGAACGTTTTCACGGCAAAGGTTTGCGACTCGTGATCATGAATCCGAGTCTGCTGCTCGGGCCCGGCGACGATCGGCTCAGCTCAACCAAAGTCATTCTCGACTTCATGGCCCGAAAGATTGGCGCTGTGCCGACCGGCGGCGTGAGTTTTGTTGACGCGCGCGACGCGGCACGCACGTTTCGAGTGGCGATGAAGAAAGGCCGGCACGGCGAGCGCTACCTGCTGGGCTCCGCAAACTGGACCTTTTCCAAATTCTTCGGACGGCTCGAACGCCTCACTAAAGTCTCGTCGCCGTGGCTCGCACTGCCGTCAAGACTCGCGATCACGGGTGCGAATCTCGTCGATTCCTTTTTCAAACAGTGGGACATGGCGTCGCCGGTTGAGCCTGGTGCAATCGAGATGGCCCAGTATTTCTGGTATTTGAACTGCGCGAAAGCGAGCCGCGAGCTCGGCTTCAAGCCACGCGATCCCGGCGAGACACTCCACGATACCGTCACCTATCTCAAAGAGAACTTTCTGGGCAGCAACGCTTTCGGAAAATAGCCACAAAAAGGCACAAAAGGCACAAAAGAGGAATTTAGAATTAAGCTTGAACTGGCTTTGCCCGGAAAGTCTGATTTCTCTGTGCAACCTCTGTGTCCTCTGTGTCTCTGTGGTTGTTGTTCCTAAAGCAATCGTCAACCACAGAGACACAGAGGACACAGAGGTTGCACAGAGAAGACATGTATGACGACTTTTCGGGGAAGGCCGCTTGAACTCTGAACTTTCTTTTTTGTGCCTTTTTGTGGCTATCTTAGGGGAACTCTTTGGTAGTCTCGGGCGTCTTAGGACAATCAGGAGATCTCATCATGAACAAGCGACTTGCACTCCTTCCCTTGTTGTTTTGTGTCTTCCTACCTGCCAACGCCCAGGGGCCGACCACGCTGCAACTTGGCGCGCCGATCGAACGCACGCTCAAATCCGGACAGACGCAAGAGTTCACGGTCAATCTCAAAGAGAACACTTTTGTTCAGCTCGTGGTGGAGCAGCGCGGGATCGACGCGACTGTCAAAGTCTTTTCTCCCAGCGGCAAAATCCTCGGCGATTTCGATTCACCAAACGGTAATGATGGTCCGGAGCATGTTTCATTCGTGGGCGCCGCGGCCGGTCCTTATGTGATATCGGTGAGCCCACTTAATGCTGACGCTTCAGCCGGACAGATCGAGATCAAACTACTCGAAATGCGCGACGCGAACGAGCAGGAGATCAAGGCCAGCAACAACCAGGAAGTGATGAAGGCTAAAGGCGTCGCCTTGCTGGTCGAGATGGACGGACTGATCGCACAGATCAAATCGCCGCTAACGCGGATCAAAGCCCAACTTCAGGCCGCGCAGCTCATTTGGAGCACTGACGAAAAGCGTGCGTCGAAGTATTTTGCTGATGCGACGACGGCCTTCAAAGAGTATCTCGCGTCGCTCGATCCCGGCAGTGAGAAGTATCCGCAGCAGTTCCAAACTATCACCGAGATGCGCTTCCAGATCATCCAGATACTCACGGAACGCGATCCCGATGCGGCCCTGAGTTTTATCTATTCGAGTAAGCCACCCCCCAATCCCAACGAGACCAGGCGAGCTAATTCGCAACAGGAAGGTTTGCTAGAGCTATCGATCGCCAACCGGATTGCGACCACCGATCCAAACCGCGCGCTACAGATTGCGCGACAGACCTTGAAGACACACTACTCGGTGAATTTGATAAGCACGGTTGGTCTACTTCGGCAAAAGAACCCCGAGCTGGCGGCGCAATTCGCAAGCGACATCGCGAGCAAGCTGATCAACGACAAGTTGCTCTCAAATCCCGAAGCCGCATCTGTTCTCGTAAACCTGATACGATTCGCCCAGAGATCACGCAGTGCCGCAGTTCCAAATTCAGACTCGAATACGCCACGCCCACTTTTGACCGACGAACAATATCGAGATCTACTACAGAAAGCTTTAAGTGAAGCTCTATCTTTTTCTCGACCACCATCGAACGTCTACTCACCGGAACGAGACGCTGCCCTGAACTTACTTTACGGATTGCGAGACCTTGGACCAGACCTTAACAACGTCTCGGGTGACAGCGTTGCAGCGATGCGAAAGAAGCTTTTGGAGCTAAACCCGGACAATCAGGGTGGTAACAACTATCAAAATGTCATCGGCAGTAATTCGTTTGACGCGGCACTCGCAGGTATTGAAAAGGCACCGCTGGACCAACGAGAACAACTTTACATGACCCTCGCCACCCGCGAAGCCAACAACGGCGAAATCGCACACGCGAGACAGATCGTAAACGAGCGTATCTCCAATCCTTATCAACGCCGAAACGTGCTCACATTCATCGATCAGCAGGAGTCGAACCGCGCGGTGTCAAAAGGCAAAGTTGAAGACGCACTCAGAATTATAGGCAACCTGAAAAACCCGCGAGAGCGCGCGCAGATGATAATGCAGATTGCACTTCAGATTGGGCCCGGACAGAAGCGCACGATCGCGATGAATTTTCTCGAACAGGCGAAGAGCTTATTGGGTTCGTCGCCGCAAGCGCAGGATCAGGACCAGATGTTTGCGTTGATTGAAATTGCGCGTGCGTTTGGGAAGTATGATGCGAAACGATCGTTCGAGATCCTCGATCCATTGATCGATCAGGTTAACGATCTTTGCGCTGCGGCGCGGACTATGGAAGGCTTCGGTCCGGAGTTTTACGAAGACGACGAGCTGAGCATGCAGAACTCGAACAGCGTGGCGCAAGTCGTGATGCGAATGTCGAATGCGATCGGGTCGCTGGCGCTCGTGAACTTCGAGCGTGCGAAAGCAACGTCAGACCAGTTCGCGCTGCCCGAAGTGCGATTGCGGGCCTACATGGAGATCGCACAGCAAACGATCCAACAACCCACGGGTTCACTCAGATAAACGCAGATTCTATTCACCCAGCGCGGCGTACTTGAAAACTCTGAAACGGTAACGTTGCTGCGTGCGTATGTTCGCCGCGATCACGCCGTGCAGGTTCTCGTCCCACTTCGTGTACTGATCGATGTATCGATCGGAAGCGGCCTTGTCTCCTTCATACTGCACCGCGAGCGTCTTTTCGAGCATCTTCCCCACGACCTCGTGATACTTCTCGTAATGAACATGCATCAACTTAGTCGCCGGATCGAAAGTCAGTAATCCGTTCTCGAGGAAGAAATTCCACTGCATTAGCTGCATCGTGTTGTAGGGCTGATCGCGCCGGGGCCGGTTGTTCTGCAACACGCGTAAGATGCCGCCGGCGTACACACTCCGCAACTGCGCATCACTGTAATAGCCCTGCTTGTGCAGCGCTTCGGCAACAAACAGCGATACGAGATCGGCCTTCATCTCTTCCATCGCGTTTGCATTGTCCTGCAACGCTTCGTCGAGCTCACGACCATCGCGCGTGCGATCCACGCCGAGATAGTGGCCCACTTCGTGCCACAAGGTGCGATAGAAATTACCGTCAGGCGTCAGCTCCTTTGCCTGCTGTTCGCCGATTGCCGCCGCGAGTGTTCCCGACGTGCTTTCAAAGATGTTCGGATCGCGCATGATGTTCGCGCGTAAGAGGATCGTGCGGCCGTAACGACGCGCCACGTAACTCTCGTTCGGCAGAATCGTCGCGGTGTTTCCGCCGCGCGATTGTCCGAAGTCTGCGATTACATCGTAGACGCCGACGGGAATGTCTTCGCGCACCTTCTTGTGGTTCTGGTAAGGCAAAGAGTCTTCGAGCGCCTGCAAGCCTTTCATCGCCTGGCGCAGTGCACTCGTCTCGGATTGTCGTGTCAGAAACAAGCAGAACGAAAAGAAAGTCTTCACGCCAAATAACTCGTCGTCGTAAGTCTCGTAAGAACCGATCTGCGCGTTGAGATTTTTGAAATGTCCGGTGACCCAGCTCGCGTCACCTGACTCGTAATCGTTTGACAAAAGATCGCGCGCACGATTGCGCAGGTAGCGTGCAAACTCGTCGTCATCTTTCGCGAGCGCGTCAGCCGCGTCGTTCAAGAGACCGTAGGCTTTCATCAAGTCGTCTGCATAAGCGACCGAGTACGGCACGGCGTACAACGCAGTCTTCGGTCCGGACTGCAAACGCTGCAACTCTGCAAGCAAGCGGGGATGAAGAGTCTGAAGCGCCGGATACTTATTGAGTTTGCCGATATCGTTCTTGAGGTTTTCAGCGGTAGCAGAACGAACCACAGTTCGCAGGTCCAGCAGATCATTTCGCTTTTCGTCGATCTGCTCTTTTGTGATGCCCCACGGGTACATATTCTTGCCAGGCTTTGTCGGCTCGACGGGCAGGAACGGCTCGCGTTTGTTTTCGAGCGTGGTGGCGATTGGTCCCTGGAAGAGACGATAGAGCGTCAGCAGGTTTTGCGTCGCGGGGGTCGAGCCGGTTCGCTTGTCCAGTTGCTCGAGCGCGCGATACGACGCGAGCGCTTCCGGGTGGCGCTGTTCCTCGTAAAGCTTCTGAAAGATCTGACCCACCTCGATCAACTTCGCCACGGCCTTGCGCTCGCCCTCAGTCAGTTTCGAGAGATCGCCTGACAAACGGATCGTTTGTGTCTTGTCGATGAGTGGCTGGCTCTTTTCGATTGGCCAGTAACCAGTGGGCAGAGTTTGAGTCAGTAATAGGGCAGTCATCAGAAATTTCGTCATGGGCGCATTTTGCCACAGATCAAGACGAGCAATGAAGAAGGGCTCACTCTGATTTGGGAGGCCGCCAGAGTGAGCCACAGTGGGGGTGAGCGGTTCGGGATCGAACGACTCAACTAAGATGTCAGAAACTGCAGAAAGCTTTCATGAAACTCTGCGTAATCTCTGCGCCCTCTGCGTCTCTGCGGTTAACATGCTCTTTGGTCTTCTTTACCGCAGAGACGCAGAGCACGCAGAGATTACGCAGAGAAATTTGAAATTTCTTGCTATTATCTCGTTCTCTCAGCGGTTGGCGGCGCCCCGGAAACGTTCTCATATTTACTTCTTTGTGTCGCCCGGGTTCGAATAGATTGAATCAGCATTTCAGCAGATTACTGACGTTTCTTTGTGCGGACGATCCGGACGAGGCAGGTCGTCGCTACCTTCGTCTTCATCAGAAGTTGGAGGGTTATTTTCGAACTCGCGGCGTCGCGGATACGTCTGCTGCGGCTGATGAGACGCTGGATCGTGCAGGCAGAAGGATAGCCGAAGGAACTAACGTGCCCAACGTCGACAACTTTTGTCTTGGCATTGCCCGATTCATCATCAAGGAAGGCTGGCGTTTAAATACGCGGGAAAGTACGGCTTTCCTTCAGTTCCTCGAACAACACGAACACGCTACGGCCGACCAGATCGATCGCTTTAGTTTCATGAAGACGTGTTTCGAGGAGCTGCCCCAGTACGATAGAAATCTCCTGAATTCATACTGCGCGGCACTGCGTGGACAGGCACGCGCCAAACACCGTCGTGAGCTGGCCGAGAATTTAGGCGTAACCGTTTCAGCCTTGAGGATCCGCGTAACACGCCTGCGGCAGGGCCTCGACGATTGCCTGCAGAGACTTAGCAGAAACCATTGGTAAATTTTTCATTGTTACGATTTGGAAATCCGGACATTATTAGTGAGCAGACTTTTTACGCTCCAAATCATGACTGACGAACGCATAACCGCCTATCTCCTGGAAGAACTAACCGAGCAGGAATCTGAACAATTCGAGGAACAATGCTTTGCACAGGACGAATGGCCTGACCAGCTCGATGCAGCCGAACAGGAGCTCATTGACGCTTACTTACGCAACGAGCTGACTTCCGATCGCAAGCGACGTTTCCAGGAACGGTACCTCACGACCGACGCACGAAAGGCGAGAGTTTTAACAGCCAGAACGCTTCACGAGACTCTTTGTCCGGCGCAGCCAAAGTCAGTCTGGCCGGAATGGCTACGGGCTTTCGTGCAACGTCCTTTAGTCCCACAGACCGTGATCGCAATACTCGTGCTGGCGGCAGTCGTTATCGTTATATTGATCCCGCGATCACCGCGAACCTTCACACAGATCGAGCTCGCAATGTCCTCATCGGACCGAGCTACCGGCGTTCAACCAAAAATCGTTTCTCTTCCACTCAGCACCGAAGCACTGGAGATCCACCTGAAGTTACCGGAGCAGTCAGCAGACACTACCGGCTACAGTGTTCGATGGGAGGACGCCAACGGTAACTCCCGTGAATTGAAGATAGATTCGCAAGATGCTCAATCACTAGTAGCACGTATTCCCGCCAACCAATTAACTCCTGGCCAGTATCTTTTGAGGCTTTTTCAAAAGGGTGACGTGATTGGCGATTACTACTTCAATGCGGAAGCTCTCAATCGATAACGATAGAAACCGGTAAAGCTCACCAACGCGATCCCCACTAACCCAATCACGATCAGCATTGAGTATCGTCGCCATCCACGATTTGAATTAACCACATACTGATATTCACCCTGCAAGGTGAATCCGGCCCAGTAGTGCGGCGCACTCCAACGCGGATTTAGTCGAATAATATTCTGAGCGATGCGCAGCGCTTCGTCAGGCGTCTTCCGGTTTTGCAGCATTTCGGTGTAGAAGCGCTTCATCAGTTCCGAGGTGGCTTCGTCGTCAACTTTCCACAAACTCGCCACGACTGTGGTCGCGCCCGCGTACATAAAACCGCGGGTCAATCCCACTAAGCCTTCGCCGCGAATTTCTCTGCCTAGTGCGGTACGGCACGCGCTGAGCACAACCAGATCGACGGGGGCTCGCAACGTGTAGACATCCTGGAGCGTGATAAAGCCTTCCTGTTTTTTACCCTGATCGTCGATCGTCGAGAGCAGTATTCCTGAGTGCTCGGGTCGCGTGGGATCGAGTAATCCGTGCGTGGCGAAATGCAGGATCGCATACTGGCTAAAATCCATGCCGAATAGCTGTTTGCGGTTAGCTGCGAATCCTGTGGCGGTGAATGTCGCCGCGGGAGTCGCGATCTCACGCAAGCTATTGATCTCGCGCTCAGCAAAAAACAACTGGCCGATGGAAGAAAGATCGAAGTTGTCACCGCTGAGATCAATGTCGCGCGACTGGTGGCTCGCGTTAGCACTCTGCTGCGCAGGACCAAGCGCCGGATTACCAAACGCAGCCAGCACTTTCGAACGCACGCCACGACCGGCGACTTCCTCGCGCAACTCACCCAGAATCGAAGCTGACGGAGCATTGATGATGTCGTGTTGAGCCACTAAGGGCTCGGCGTCCGACGAAGGCGACGGCAGCATCTGAAACGGAATGTAGTGGAGGGCGCCATCAGCGATCACAATGATGCGTTGCTTATTCAACTGACCGGCAACTGGCGAGAGGACCATTTGCGACAATTCTCGGGCCGCCTCTGTTAACTGATTTTGATTACCCTTAGCCGGATCTTTCGACAGGTTGTAAACAGTTTCCGCCACCTTACCGACGTCGCCCGTAATCTCATGTGCAGTGAAACCGTCGCGGGTAATGGCCCACACATAGCTTTTGTCAGCGCCGAGAATGTACTCGAGCAGGACCGTATCGTCGTCGTTGACAACCTCGTTCTGTATTCTCGAAAGATCCCAACCGCGCGGCCGCGTGATCTGATCGTAAGCGGGATAGCGCCGGCTGATGGTCGCAGAAAGAGATTTGTATTGCTCTTCGAATTGAGCCAGCTCTGTGTCCAGTTTTTCAAGGTCCGCTTTCGTATTCGTTTTGCCAACCAGGGCCACTCTATCGTCCTCTTTAACTCGTATTAAGTGACGCAATGATTTTTCCTGCTTTGCCAATTCAGGATCCAGGCCTGCCAGCAGATTTGTTTCAGTGCTGCGTAAAAACTCTACCAGTGAGCGCGCGCGTTCCGATTCGCTTATTTCAAATGCTCTCACGGCGGCTTGCTTGTCATTGTGTCGCATCAGGCACTGTATGTACTGCAAATAACGATCGTGAACCGTGGCGGAAAAAGCCGCGGTGAGATCACGAGTAGTAGACCTACTGCGAACGCTTTCCGTCGTTTCGATCGCTTGTCGAAAGTGATTCTCGGCAGTGTCAAAATTACTGCTCTTCATCTCCAGTTGGCCCAGGGCGAAGAGGGTTGCCGATTGATCGATGCGATCATTGAGAGCTTCAAACGTCTGTAGAGCCTGTTGATAGAATTCCTGTGCTTTGTTCAATTGTCCCTGGGTTTCATAAAGCTGCCCGATTAGCGCGCGAACACGAGCTTCCTCCATCGGATTAAACAAGTTCTTATATAAGCCAAGCGCCGTCTCAAAGTGCTCGAGTGCGAGTGCCGGCTGATTCATCGCCGCGTAAGTTCGACCGAGATAGTCGTGGCATTGCGCCACTGTTGAATCAAGCTTATTTTCCTCCGCGGCCGGCAAAGTTTTTTGTAGGAGGCTCAACGCTTCGGGATACTTCTGCAGAGCAAACTGTGCTTTCGCTATTCCCCATAACGAGATAACAACTGGCTTTGGAGTCTCCGTCTGGCGGAAATACTCCAGCGCCTCCTCGTATTTGTGTAATCCGACTTCCGGCAACCCTGTTTCTATAAAACCCTCCGCGTATCCGGTCGAGATTTGGCCCATCAAGTAGTAATCTGCGCCGTTATCAATGAGGGCTTCGGCCCTCGTCATGAATGAAAACACTTCCTGCCATGCACCCTTACGGTATTCAAGATAACCGAGGTAAACAAGCGCTGTAGCTTCGAGCTTTGTGTCACCGATACTGCTCGCAAGCTCAAAAGCTCGCTGGAAGTCTTGCGCGGCCTCTACCAGACTTGATTGAGCGTAATGGTAATTGCCAATCGCAATGTGTGAACGCACGGCGCCGCGATCATTGCCAACGCTCTGCCACACTCTTAGTGCATCGCCGGCGGTATTCACAGCCACGGCATGGTTCTTATAGTTTTGACATTCGCTGAGGAGCAGCAGAGCTTCGGCTTTTCCTGCGGGATAATTGTTTTGCTCGGTGATTACGAGCACTTGTTGGAGGAGAGGTTGTGCTTCGTCGTACTTGTTTACAGCAAGGTAGGCAGTCGCCAACCCATTCAAGGTGTCAACTCTGGTGATCGGATCGGCGTCCCGTTCCGACAATTCATAGCTCTGCTGGAAAGTGCTCAGGGCTTCCGTCTTGAGGAATAAATCCAGTTGCAAATGGCCGGCTTCATTCAGGGTCTGTATGGCCTTTTTTGTGTCGTTTGCGCGCCGAAGCTTGCCGGCCGCGACTAGCAATGTACTCAGCGTCTGTTTTCTCGCAGCAACTGTGTCTGACTTTTGCTTAGTCTCGCGTGCCGGCTCGCTGGCGTGGTCCGAAGCTTCCGGGGCGTAAACCGGAAACACAAGACAGAACACGACGATTGGCAGTTGAAGGTAAAGACTACTTCTTCTTCTTTTCCTTCTTTTGTCCTTTCGCATTTGTAAACACTTTCAACGCGCGTTCCGTAATCGCGAAGTCGCGCGAGTAGTTTTTGATAAACGAGTAACTGAACTCACCACCTGCGTCCGCCGGACTGTCTTTGCCCGTCAGCGCCGAAACCGGATGTGCAGATGTGCCGGTCCGGAACGCCATTGGGTTGAACATTGCGGTAGCGTGCTTCAAGGTCTCCTGAAGCTCCGCAGGGATTCTGATTTCGCGTTTCTCGCGTTTCGTCTTTTCGAAGTACGCCTCGAGAAACTCAAGCCACGAAGCGCCGCCTAATTCTGTCACGAAATCGTAGGTTTGGTAGTTTCGAAGGAAATGCTCATTCGCATCCTCAACCGGCCTCGCCCACGGGAAGTAGATCGAAAGCCCGTAAGAGTACTGGCAATCCGGTCCAAAGAAATCAGCCTGCACGATCGGGCCTGTTTTTCTCTTTTCCGTCTCAGGCCTCAGGACTTTGGTTACTGCCTTAGCGGCGTCATACATCTCTATCCGTACCGGGTCGTCCGACCCTTTAGTTTTGGCCATCAAGCAGATGCAGAAGTCGTTGAGATCGGTATACAGCTCCTGAAAGTAACTTTGAGATTCCAGGTGGGCCAGTTGGATTAGTTCTTCGGTACGTGTGTCCTTCAACCCTTCCTGGAGTGCTTTTGAGAGTCCTTCGATTGGCCGGGATAGAGCTTCCACTCTCTTCGGCTCTAAACTGCACAGACAGAGATCAGATGAATACCCGGCAAAGATGAAGTCAGCACTGTTATGAAGACAGAGCTCATGCAGATGCTTTATCAATTCGGGAACATCAATCTTTTTCGCGTTATTGTCGCCGATGGCGCAATAGATTTTCTGTAGCATTTGCCGGTACGGCCATGCGCCGACAAATGAGAGCCCCTCTGAGCCCATCATGTAATTGGCGGTGCCCTTTAGCTGGTATGCTACTTCCACCGCGCTCATCGAACAGCTATGCATGCCGACGAGCTCGAGCGTTTCATCCTTTTTGCCGATTTCCCAGCAAAAGTTTCGCAGTATATTGCCGAGCTCGACGAGGCTGATGCCTGAGTTTGGATTGTCATCCGGCAGAAACGCATCACGGCCAACGACGAGACCATGTCCAACCAGGAACAGCATGTACTGGTCCGCCGGATAATTCTTCCGAGAGTAATCAAGGAAGTGCTTGAGTGAGTCTTCAGCCGATAGCTCGTCGGTTTCATTCAGGGAATTGCACCGGCGCATGTCGTCAGTGATCCTTGGCTCGACCCGGTCGCCCGCCAGATCACGAACCGTGGGATCCTGCTGGTCACCGATTTGTGATTTGCGTTTACCCTTTTTATCCGTCTTGTTGATTTCAAAAATCATCGACGGTATCCCCTTCTCATGAGGATCGAAGTGAACCAGCACGTTGGTATCCAATTGATATCCCGCTGTCTTAATCGACTTGAGCTGGTAAAGCATGCTGGGCGAAAGATTGTTATCGCTTGCAAAAAAGAACATCAACGTCCATTTCTGCTTCTTCTCCTGTTTTTCCTTGCCTTCCATTGCCGCTCTCCTTTGTTTGAATCACATGGGGTGTTGGTGACCGAGAGTCGTGCGGCCAAACAAAGATCCACGTGCGGTCCACTGGATCGACCAGTTCTTTGTTGTGGAGTTCCCTCTGCGTGAGCCAACAAGCATCAAGCACCGTTCGCGCTTAACCGCGCGCCGGTGCAACCGCATGACCTTCTTCTGGACAAGTCACACTTAAAATGTTGCTAAATGGCTGTTCATTTCAAAATTCGCTTAAAAAATTTCGGCAAGTATCAATAAAAGAATCGCGACAGCTTGATCTGAGGCTTGGCGGTACTATATACCACCGTTCGGCGCATCTTCATAGGCAGAGAACTGCCTCTCTCTGCGGCCCTCTGCGTATCTCTGGGTTCTCTGCGTTCAAATAGTTCTTTAACGCAGAGAACGCTGAGATACGCAGAGGGCCGCAGAG